>JBELEU010000111.1:0-7215 GCA_042093455.1 Crocinitomicaceae bacterium
GTGCTCTTCCGATCTTTTAGAAAAGAACAAAATAAACACCAAAAATATACTGTTTTTAATACTGAGTTTATGTTTAATATTAAAAGTAAAATTTTATGTTTTTTGTTGTTTAATAATTGGCCTGATAGTATATGTAAGCATTAAAAAAATTAACAAACACCCAAACTTAATCTTACTAATTAATTTACTCATAATAAGTATATCTATTTGGGGTCTACATTTTTCTGGAAGCGAATATGACCCAATTGCAATAATTTCTGAGAAACAAGAAGATTTCATAAGGTTGGCTGAATTTTACAATGCGGGAAGCATAATAGATTTAAGTCCAATTCAAAACAACTTTTTGTCATTTTTAAATGCAATTCCCAGAGGATTTACAAATAGCATATTAAAGCCTTTGCCGTGGGAAATATCATCAAAAATTCATATAATATCAGTATTTGAAAACTTAATAATATTAGGCCTTATAACATATGTTCTTTCAAAATACAAAAAACTAAAAAAAACATTTTCCATAAACAATTATGCAAGCACATATGCAGCTGTAGTATTTATAATATTATTGTATTGTATTATTGGAATGACAACTCCAGTATTTGGAGCATTAATAAGGTACAAAATACCTGGGCTAATTTTTATATTGATTGGGTTAACTATAACCATTGAGAAAATTCAAAAGTTAAAATTATGAATCAGAAAATTATAATTAGTAGCAGTTTTGCCTTATTGGCGCTTATTTGTAGCTCATGTATTCAAACAACAAAAGTTGATACAATAATTCATAACGCTGTTATATTTTCATTAGATCAAGACAATATGATATTTGAATCAATGGCAATTCAAGATGGTAAAATAATTGAGATTGGTAAGGAAAATCAAATTTTAAACAAATATAAGTCTTCTAATAAAATTGATTTAAAAAAGAAATTTGTATATCCAGGTTTTATAGATGCCCATTGTCATTTTCTTGAATATGGAATTCAAAAACAAAAAATAAATTTAGAAAGCGCTAACTCATTTGGGGATGTAATACTAATATTAAAAAATGCAAAACGTATTGATTCTACAACTTGGATACAAGGCTATGGCTGGGATCAAAACAATTGGGAGAATAAAAACTGGCCAACAAATGAAGAATTAAATTCAAAATTCCCAAATCAACCAGTAATAATTTCAAGAGTTGATGGACATGCATTAATGGCTAATTCAAAGGCTATCGAAATAGCAAATATCCCATTTGACACCACAATTGAAGGAGGTTATATTGAAAAAATTGAAGGAAAACACACCGGTTTATTCATTGACAAGGCAATGGATTTAATTTATAGCAAGATTCCTAAAATTCTAGAAAACGAAAAGAAAAGGGCCTTATTAAAGGCTCAAGAAGATTGTATTGCTGTTGGACTAACTACTGTTGACATTGCGGGCTTAAATTATGATGATATTCAATTGATTGAAAATCTTCATAAATCTGGGGAATTAAAAATTAGAATTTATGCTATGATTAGCGATAGTCCAGAAAACTTTTCTTACTTCATAGACTCTGTTGGTGAGCCAATAATTCTTCCTAAACTTACTGTACGGTCTTTTAAATTTTTTGCAGATGGATCACTTGGTTCAAGAGGGGCTTGCTTAATCAAACCTTACTCTGATTTACAAAAAAACCATTATGGGCAATTGTTAACCAATATTAAGGAATATCAATCAAAACTTGAATTACTACACGAATACGGCTTTCAAGCCTGTACTCATGCAATTGGAGATTCAGCAAATAGAGAAATTTTAAATCAATATTCAAAGATTCTTGGAGGTGTTAATGACTTGAGATGGAGAGTTGAACACGCTCAATGTATCAACCCAAATGACTTACACCATTTCAGAGAAAATAATATTATTCCATCTGTTCAACCTACTCATGCAACTTCTGACTTCATGTGGGCTTTGACAAGAATAGGTAAAAAGCGACTTCAAAACTGCTATCAATACAATACACTTTTTAAAGAAAATCAATTAATCGCATTAGGTACTGATTTTCCAGTTGAAGGAATCAATCCAATCCATACTTATTATGCAGCTGTATACAGGAAAAATAAAAACAATAAACCAATTGGTGGTTTTCAAATTGAAGAATCCTTAAAACCGATTGATGCTCTAAAAGGAATTACATTTTGGGCTGCATTGGCTAATTTTGAAGAAAACACAAAAGGCTCACTGGAGGAAGGGAAATATGCTGATTTTGTAGTTTTAAATAATGAGATAACCACTTGTGATAAAGATGAAATTCTGAAAACAAAAGTGATAAGAACTTATATAAACGGAGAAGAAGTTTATAAAAACTAGTATTCGTTTTCTTGAATAATACGTAATTCCGTTCTTCTATTGATTTGATGCATTGCATCTTCACACTCTTCATCATCCTCACACCTATTTAACAACTTAGATTCGCCATATGCTTTATATGTCATTCTGGTTAAATCAATACCGTTTGAATTAAAATAACTAATAACTTTATTCATTCTTTTTTGCGACAACTTCATGTTATACTGAGAAGTTGAAGTAGAACTAGCATGTGAAAAAATTTGAATTTTAGCATCGGCATGTTCATTCATCGATGAAATCATAGAATCAAGAACAGGAAAATACGATTGATTAATTTCATAAACATTTGTTGGATAATATATAACATGATTCTCAATACTAATCTTTCTTTTTACTTCTTCAACATATTCTTCCTCTTTTAAATCTTCTGTCTCAGTAATGGTATATTTTGAAGAAACCATTCTTTTAAATTCATACATACCGTAAGCGTCCTTATCTAAAGTAACCAGTAACTCATTGGACCTATTGACAATATTTATTTTTAGGTCTTCTTTAAAGTAGGGAGATGACTTATCAATTCTAAAAATCAAGTCTTCAAGAAGAGGTAAATTTTCAAGAATAAAAGAACCGTCACTATTGGTTTCAGCTCTTAAAAGAAGATTCCCTTCTTTATCAAGAATTTCAAAGGCAATTTTGTCGTAAATACCGTCTAAATTCATAAAAATTCCCTTAACAAGCATTCTTTCTTTTGCAAAAGTAAGTGTTGACTCATCTTCAGAAAGCAACTGAATATTGGTTGTGTTGTCGTAATCCAAAAGCCTATAGATAAAATTACCATTTTGATCTTTTGTCATTGTTGCCATCAAGTGATCAACATTATTGTAAACTTTTAATATCAAATCTTCTGACTCATCAACTTTCACCATATAATTTGACCCATATGGAAGTCCTTCAAATACAAAATTACCAAATTCGTCAGTCTCTGTTTGCATAATAATATTGCCGTCTTCATCAATCAGATAAACCAAAATAGGGTTTTTAGAATTTTCAGAAATCCTTTGATATTCAATTTGTCCTTTAAAATCATAAGTGCCAAAATCAAAATTAACATCACCCTCATCAATCAATGACAATATACCAGCATTTTCATAGGACAACTTTCGAAAAACAAATTCACCATGCTCATTTGCCATCAGCATTGATTTATCGCTATCTTGAAAAAGAGTTAAAACGACTTCTCCTTCATCATTCACCTTAATAGTATACTTTTTATCCGTTGGTAAATAATTGAAATTAAAATTACCGTTATTATCTGTAGTTGTAACAGCAAAAACGTTACCATCTTCGTCCAATAACATTACTTCCATATTATCTGGCTTGCCATTTAATCTGTAGTACTCAAACTGACCAGAAATTGTACTGAAGTCCTTATTAAATATTGCCTTATCTATAATTTCAAAAGAATAAATATCATCGTTTAAAACAGAATCATTTTCAGACATTCTATTTGAAACAAAATAACCTGTTTTTTTATCATTGTTGAAAATAATACCAAAATCATCCTCAGTTGAATTAATAACCTCACCTAAATTCGAAACATTAGTCCAACCTGAGGAATTAACTAAAGTTGAATCAACAGGTTCTGCTACAAAAAGATCATATCCTCCGTTTGAATCATAACCATCAGACGAAAAATAAATTTTTCGATTATGAATAGTTGGAAAAGCTTCATTAGCATCGCTATTAACTTCATTTAATGGAATAGGCTCAGACCATTCACCAAGGTTCCTTCTTGATACGAAAAGATTTAGACCTTTATTTTTACAAGGTAAATTTGATGTAAAAACAAGTAATTTACCATCGCTGGATAAAGATGGGTGAGAATAATTGTATTTAGATTGACAAAAAGGCAATTTTTCTTTCTCTTTAATCTTGCCATTTTCTATTTGTACAGAATACAACTGAACATGTAATGAATTATCACTTCTCTTTTTCTTAGACACGTATTCGTTTTCTACGTAAATGGCCTCAGAATAATCATTGTTAAATGAAATGGGGCCTACATTTAAATGACTAATTAGGAAATAGCTAAAAACTTTTACTTTTTCAAAATTCACCGAATCAATACCATTGTATGAAATGGATGACTTGAAAATATTGTAATGACCTGTTTCAGTCCAATCAGATTCACCTAAGGTATTGTTGTTCCATTCACGGTTTGAACAAAAAACTAGTTCTGAATTATAAAAAACAGGGCAAATTTCAGAATAATTTGAATTTAATCCATAAGTATTAAAAACCTCGAAGATTCTTTCCTTTCTAACTTTTAATGAATCACCAGGGTTTGAAGCGACAATTAATGTTGAGCAACTAATAAAAACAACTGAAAATATAATTTTAATAAACCTTGCTTTCATTTAAAGATATCTTGGTGAAGTACTCGGAGATTTTTTATTAATATTTAAATCTGTTCCTAAAAATATTTCGTGTGAACCAGAGTTAGCACTCCTGAGTGGACTTAAATCAAAATCATAACTGTAACCCATTCTAAGATGATCATTAACATTATACTCTAAAAGCAAAACTATGTTTTTTGTTGAACGATAAGATCCTCCTACCCATAATACCTTATTCAATAGAATACTAGAATTGACATCAAAATTCAAAGGCATACCTGGAAGATATTTCAGCATTATAGATGGTTTGTAAACTAAATTATTTTTTAATTCAATTGCACCACCTGTAGCAAAATTAAAATACCTATTCAGTTCCAAACTTGTAACCGAAGATTCTTGAATTACTAGACTATTACCTTGAATATGACTAAAACTAAATCCAGCGTAAAAATTATCATTGTAAAAATACGTTCCAAAATCAAAATTGGGCTGAATAGCTTGCAAAGTAACATTGTCATCGTGTTGATCATTTGATTCTACAAAATTCAATATGCTTTTTTGAAGGGTAGTTGACAAAAACCCACCTCTTAACCCAAAAGATAAATCCCCATATTGGGTCTTAACATGATAAGCATAAGTCCCTTGAAAAGCAGATGATTTTGTAGGACCAATTTCATCCAAAACAACATTAACTCCAAGAGCCATATTCTTAGCTTTAAATGGAGAGTGAGCTGAAAGGTTAACAGTGTTTGGAGCACCTTCAAGACCTACCCATTGTGATCTGTAGAGAAGAACACTGCTTAGAGCATCTCTTGACCCAGCATATGCAGGATTAATAGTGAACTGATTGAACATGTATTGACTGTACAAAGCATCTGATTGAGCACGAACAATAAATCCGCTTACAAATGTTGTAAACAACAACAGCCACAAAAATTTAATTTTAATAACCTTACTCATTTAGCTGCAAAAATAATGCTTTATCTAAAAGAATGTTAAAGAATTCTTAAAAGAATTGCTAACACATGTTGATATCGATGTAATTTATTAGATTTGTGAGAATTTTAAGGAAAAAAACAAGAAATTATGACCAACACATCCTCTAAATTCATTGGTGAGGGCCTTACCTATGATGACGTTCTTCTAGTCCCCGCATTTTCTGAGGTACTTCCAAATGAAGTCAAATTGAACTCTAAGTTTTCTAGAAATATTCCAATAAATACTCCTATAATTTCTGCTGCAATGGACACAGTAACTGAACATGCCCTTGCAATTTCAATTGCGCAACAAGGTGGCATTGGAGTCATTCATAAAAACATGTCTATTGCTGCTCAAGCAAACGAGGTTAGAAAAGTTAAAAGATCTGAGAGCGGAATGATCCTTGACCCAATTACTGTTGGTGAAGATGCCGTTATTGCTGACTCTCTGAAATTAATGGCTGAAAATAAAATTGGTGGTATTCCAGTCACTAACGATACAAACAAACTTATTGGGATTGTAACCAATCGGGATTTGAGGTTTGAAAAAAACCTTTCAAAAAATGTTAAGGAAGTAATGACATCTAAGAATCTCATTACCGCAAATGAAGATGTAAATCTTAAAAAAGCAGAAGCTATACTCCAGAAGCATAAAATAGAAAAACTGCCTGTAGTTGATAAAGAAAATAATCTTGTAGGTTTAATAACATTTAAAGACATAATTAAAGTAAAACAACACCCCAATAGTTGTAAGGATGAATTCGGAAGATTAAGAGTTGCTGCAGCTGTTGGAGTTGCAAAAGATACTTTTGAAAGAATCACTGCACTTGTTGGAGCCGGAACTGATGCTATTGTAATCGATACAGCTCATGGACATAGCAAAGGTGTAATTGATATTCTTAAGAAAGTAAAAAAGCAATTTAAAAACCTTGATGTTGTAGTTGGCAATGTAGCTACAGGAGAAGCAGCTAAAGACTTAGCTCATGCAGGTGCTGATGCAATTAAAGTTGGAATTGGCCCAGGTTCAATATGTACAACTAGAGTCATAGCTGGAGTTGGTTACCCTCAACTTTCTGCCATTATGAACGTATCTGAGGCAATTGGAAATGCTGATATTCCAATTATTGCAGATGGAGGGATTAGATTTACAGGAGATATACCTAAAGCATTAGCCGCTGGAGCAAGTAGTGTAATGATGGGTTCAATGTTTGCAGGAACTGAAGAGTCACCTGGTGAAACAATTATATATGAAGGAAGAAAATTTAAATCATATAGAGGAATGGGATCTCTTGAAGCCATGCAAAAAGGATCAAAAGACAGATATTTTCAAGAAGAAGAGGATGATATTAAAAAACTAGTACCAGAAGGAATTTCTGCAAGAGTTCCTTTTAAAGGCACTCTCAAAGAGCTAATGCACCAACTAATTGGCGGCCTAAGAGCTGGAATGGGTTATTGTGGAGCAAAAAATATTAAATCCTTAAAAACTGCAAAATTTGTAAAAATCACTCATTCAGGAATGGTTG
>JBELEU010000112.1:0-7112 GCA_042093455.1 Crocinitomicaceae bacterium
TTACTGTTGAGTAATCATCATGAAAGTGATAGGTTATTCTTTTTCCAATTTCTTGCATACAATTAAGATATATTTCAAAACAAAATTATAATATATAGTTTAAAGAAACTTATTGGTGAAAGAAAATATTGCCTAAATAAGTTTAATTTGTATTTTAGGCATAGATATTGATAACATCAGTATACAAAATGAAATTTAAGTTAAAACATATATTCCTTTTATTCTTATTTGTCTTTAAGAGTACATCACCCATTTTCAGCCAAGAAGAATACATGGACTTGCTACTTTTGTATGTTGATGAAAAATACGATATATGCTTTAGTAAATCAATGAAATACACTCAAAAAGACAAAACAAAAAACCATCCTCTTCCCTACTTGTATATTGCCATGTCATCTTTTGAAATGAGCCAAGACCATAAGTACACCAATCTTCATCCTAAAGCATACAAAACAGCAATATCTTTTACAGCTAAATACAGAAAAAAAGATAAATTATATAAATACAAAGTGGACGCAGCTCCATTTATTGACAAGTTCAAATTGGTTTTGATGGAAGACATTGAAAACTATATAATGGAAAAAACAGAATCAAGTTATGCTAAAGCAGCAAGTTTATCAAAGAAGACTTGCGACATGGACCCAGATGATTATGGATCAAAATTACTTTACGGCCACCTTTGTAACCTTACAAAAAACAAATCCACTGCTAAAGAATATTTAAAAATTAGCAAAGAGAAATTAGCCGAAATGGCTGAAAATAAATTTGGCCTAAAATATTTAACAAAATCTCAACAGTTTATACTTCGATACTCACTAACTGAACTAGCCAATTTCTATCGAACTAAAAACCCAGCTCAATCTAAAGAAATTTTAGAACTAGGAAAACATTTTTTCTATGCTGATAATGAAGATTCTAAGATTGAATATACCCAGGACTACAAAGCTTTTTACGACAGGCTATAACTAGGTTAAAACCTCATTTAATTTTCTAAAAATTTCATCAACTTGTTTCTCAGTGATAACATAGGGAGGAACTACAGCAAAAACATTTCCTAAGGGTCTTAATATAACGCCACTTTTCAACAGCTTTTTATACACCTCTTTTCCAGATTTATTAAAATAAGATGATGCTCCACCAGCATCAACCTCAATGGCTCCAATCATTCCAAATGAACGAGCTGTTCTTACAGATTTTAATTGTTTAATATTTTCAATATGATAACTGATTCTTTTTGAAATTAACTCTATATTTTTCCACAACTCAGCTTGCTCAAAAAGAGATATTGAAGCATTAGCTGCAGCACAAGCTAAAGGGTTTCCTGTGTAGGAATGACCATGAAGAAAGGTATGACTTTGGTCGTCAGAGTAAAAACCATCGTAAATAGCATTATTAACAACAGTAAGTCCTAAGGGAAGAAAACCTCCAGTCAATGCTTTTGACAAGCACATTATATCTGGTTTATTTAACAAGTGATCGCAAGCAAACCATTTACCCGTTCTGCCAAAGCCGGTAAAGACCTCATCTGCTATTGTTATTGCCTGACTTTCTTTCGCTATTCCAATTAATTCAGACAAAACAGATGCATCGTACATTTGCATACCACAAGCTCCTTGAACAATAGGTTCAAATATAAAAGCTGCAACACGACCCGATTTTAAATATTCTTTAAATAAGGTTATTACCTCATCTCTATTTTCTAAAGAAGGTCTTGGAATAAACTTAACGTCAAACATGAATTTTTCAAAAGGTTCGTTGAATCCTCCTCTTGATGTTAAACACATACTACCAAAAGTATCTCCATGATAATCGCCTTGAATTGATATAAATTGATCTTTTTTAACTTGTTTATTTGACCAATATTGAATGCTCATTTTGAGAGCAACTTCATTAGCCGTTGAACCGTTATCAGAGAAAAAGACTTTGTCAATTCCATCAGGAGTTAATCTTACTATATTTTCCGCTAATTGAACTGCCTGAGGATGTGTAAACCCACCAAAAGCAACGTGTTCTAGTTCTGTAAGTTGATTACTAACTGCTTTAGCAATAGTTGGATTACTGTGCCCATGCGCATTTACCCACCAACTAGAAAATCCATCAATGTATTTGTTTCCATCTTCATCAAATAAATAACAACCTTCCCCTTTAATAATGGGCAAAACTTCTGCCCCTTTCATTTGATCAAAAGGATGCCATATGTATTGCTTATCTCTTTCTTTTAATGTCATTATTTATTATAAAAATCAAGTAATGGTTTTTTTATATTAAATGCTTGGGTTGTGATCCATTGTTCATCTATATTTTTTTCAAAAGGAATGTTGGCGATGATGGAACAAGCTCCTATTTTCTGAATTATTTTTTCAGAAGATTCAAATCTATCCCCCACCAAAATTAGACCTATATTTTTGAATCCTCGTCTATTCAATTCTTTTATAGTAAGAAGTGTATGATTAATACTTCCCAAATAGTTTTTTACCACAAGCAATAAGGAACAATTGAAAATGGTTGCAATATCAATTACCATGTCACCAGATTCATTTATTGGAACCAATACTCCACCAGCACCTTCTATGACAATATTTTCATTTGCTGGTAATTGAAAGTTTTTGAGGTTTATCCGAATTCCATCTCTATTTGCTGATTCATGAGGAGACAAAGGTTGAGTCAAAGAATAGGTTTCAGGATGTATGAAAGTAGATGGACTAAACTTTGCAATTTTATGAGAGTCTGTATCGTGCAAATCACCACTTTGAACGGGTTTCCAATAGGAATAACTTAATGCTTTACAAACTATACTTGATACAACAGTTTTTCCAATGTTGGTATCAATTGATGTAACGAATAACTTCAAATTAGTTTATTTATTAATTCTGCTAATGTACTTAGTTGTGATTTAGTATTAAAATCATGCATACAAATCCTTAGTCTCTCACTGCCTTTAGAAACAGTAGGTGATAAAATAGCTTTCACAAAAAACCCTTGTTCATACAATTCTTTTTCTAAAGCTTTGGCGTTTTCATTCCCAGAAACAATCAAAGAAACAATAGTACTATTTGGACCCGAAACAAAAGAACATTTGTTCTCAAGTTTTTGTATGAAATAATTCTTAAGTTCAAAAATTGAGTCAGTAGTTTTATTGGCCAATTCTTGCAACTGTTTTTTCACCTGTAAAACATGGGTTTTTGACGGTGCTGTACTGTAAATAAAAGATCTAGAAAAATTGATTAAATAATCTATCAACAATTGACTTCCCGTAACAAAACAACCTGATAAACCCAACGCTTTTCCTAATGGATATACCGTACAAAAACATGAAGCTGACCTATTTTCAGATGAAATCAAACCAACTCCTTTAGGCCCTACAATTCCAAAAGAATGCGCCTCATCGATTAACAATTCGGCATTTGACTCTTTTGCTACTTTGAATAATCTATTAAAATCTGGAGAATCTCCATCCATGCTAAAAACAACTTCAGAAACTATTAATTTCTTTCCTTCATACTTAGATAGTTTAGACTCTAAATCTTGAATGTTGTTGTGTTTAAAGCTATAACTATTGGCATTAGATAATCGAATCCCATCTCTCAATGAGGCATGAATTAACTCATCATAAAATATGGTTGTATTTCTATCGCATATAGCTGGAATTACACCAATATTAGCCAAATAACCAGAGCCAAAGAACAGAGCCGCTTCAGCACCAATAAATTTAGCAAAGGTTTCTTCTAAGTCAATTATTTCTTTTGAATTACCAGAAATAAGTCTTGAACCTCCAGACCCAGATTGGTTTTGTTTGGCTATACCTAAATAGTCGTTGGATGAAAAATCAATTAAATCGTTGTATATTTTAAGAGACCTTAATCGACCTTCACTCTCTCGAATATCGAGTTTAGTTTTAATGAAGCTATGGAATTCACTATGCATTCACTATAATGTAAAAATTATAGTTCTTTAACTGAAGAAACCTTACGAGGTTGAAAATCTTTTTTAGCCTCTTTAGATTTTTGCTTAGCCTGTTCATTTCTTTCAATTTTATGACCAGGTCGAGACCATTTTATTTTTTCTTTGCTTTCTGGCCCTTCTTTATATGCTTCGTTGATTTTTGGCTTATCCCCCTTCTTGTATGCCTTCATTGGCACAAGACCTAATTTATTAAACAAGGCTAAATCGTTGTTAAACTCTGGGTTTGGAGTAGTTAACAACTTATCTCCAGCAAATATGGAATTGGCACCAGCCATAAAACACAATGCTTGTCCTTCTTCGGACATTTCAGTTCTTCCAGCTGATAACCTAACTGCTGAATGTTCCAATACGATTCTTGTTGTAGCGATCATTCTTATCATGTCCCAAATTGGAACTGGAGTTTGCTCTTCAAGTGGAGTTCCCTCAACAGCAACCAAGGCATTGATTGGCACAGATTCGGGTTGAGGTCGCATTAAAGAATACGTATACAGCATGCTAATTCTATCTTCATCTTTTTCACCCATTCCAATAATTCCACCAGAACAAACTGTTAAATCAGCTTTTCTGGCATTTTCAATGGTTTGCAAACGATCATCATACCCTCTTGTTGAAATGACTTCTTTGTAATATTCTTCAGATGTATCTAAGTTATGATTGTAAGCATAAAGACCTGCATCGGCTAATCTTTTGGCTTGATTTTCAGTTAACATACCAAGTGTACAACACACTTCCATATCCATTTGATTGACCGACTTCACCATTTCGAGTACTTGATCAAAATCAGCATCGTCTTTAACATTTCTCCAAGCTGCACCCATGCAAACTCTACTTGAGCCCATGTCTTTTGCCTCTTGAGCATGCCCCTTGACTTCTTCTACACTCATTAATGAGTTTCCATTGATATCAGTATGGTATCTTGCTGCTTGTGGACAATACCCGCAATCTTCAGGACAACCGTCCGTTTTGATAGACACCAACTTACTTATTTGAACTTCTCTTGGATCGTTGTATTTTCTATGAACTGTAGCTGCTTGATACAGCAATTCAAGTAGTGGTTGATGGTAAACATCTGCTATCTCTTCCTTGGTCCATTTCTTCATAAAATCATCTTTATACTGACAAAAATAGTTAACATTAACCACTTAGCCATATTTATATTAGCACTTTAATTCGTTACTGTTACGAAATAACTACTTTTAAGTTATGAATTTAAAATTTTTATTGCTTTTAATACTTATAAAATTCAATTTATACGTAATCGGGCAATCCTCTTCCTATCAAATTGCGCTTGCAAAGTACAATGGCGGTGGTGACTGGTATGCCAATCCAACTGCATTGCCTAATTTGATTCAATTTTGCAACAACAACTTAAACACAAACATTCAAGAACAACCTGCTGAAGTTGAGATTGGAGATAATAAAATTTTTAATTATCCATTTGTTCACTTGACTGGTCATGGTAATGTTGTTTTTAATACAAATGAAGCAGATAACTTAAGAAAGTATCTAATTGGTGGAGGCTTTTTACATATTTCGGATAATTATGGTATGGATCAATTTATAAGAAAAGAAATGCAAAAAGTTTTTCCTGAACTTGAATTTGTTGTACTTCCTTTCAACCATCCAATATATAGCATGCATTACAACTTGAAGAATGGGTTGCCTAAAATTCACGAACACAACAATGAAAACCCTCAGGGATTAGGTTTGATTTTTGAAGGAAGACTAATTTGCTTTTATGACTTTGAATGCGATTTAGGAGACGGTTGGGAAGACAAAGAAGTACACAACGATAGCGATGAAAATCGACAAAAAGCACTTGAAATGGGTGCAAACATTATAAAACTAGCCTTTACCAATCAGGAAAGTTTTTAATTTTCCCAATCGTGGGTAGCTATGATAACACAACAATAAGTGTTGTAAGTGTTATCAGTATTTAAACAGCTTACGAATCCTATTCCAATATCTTTCATCATCCCGTACCAGTCGTTCATTCCTAAAAGATGCTTACGATGACCTAAGCTTCTAACATTAGCATCAATGATTAAGTTTTTAATAGCCTCCAATGCAGTTTCAGCTCCTGCTGAGATGGATTCAAAACTATTGTCTTTTTTATCTTTGATCCAATCTGAATTGAGTTTATATCCTGCTTTGTGAATCATCACATTTATTCCCTTACCATCTTTAGAAACGTGATTGAAGTAATTTTTCTTTGCCATATCCATGGCTTTTTCTTCAGCAACATCAACAAGAATCTTATTCCATTTTAATTCATGTTTAGGTTTTATAGATTTCATGAAGTTACCAATTTCATTTTTAAAATCTGAAGGCTTTAACCTTACCTTATTTAAGTAATTAAAAGCTTCTTTTGCTTGTTCTTTTTGAAGGAGATAGTTAGAGGATTGAGCATTTAAACTCAAAGAGCCCAAAAAAATAAATAGTAGACCAAAAAATTTCATCATATATTAAGCTTTCATGTATTTAAGATTGACACCATATAAAAATATGAAAATCATAGGCGTAATGGATAAATTAAAGAATACTGAATAATTGAAAGGAAGCACTATAAAATTAACAAGAACTAGTAAAATCTGTACTATAACGTATCCCATAAAACCAGTTTTTTTTAACCCCCAAATCATGTAAACAAAAAATATTTCAATTAGAAACAATAGGATTAACCACGTAGAAGTTTTATCAATGTAATTGAATTGTTCTTTTAAAACGCCTACAGCTTGTTGATCTCCATTTATCACTTTATACATTTGTTCTTTTATCTGATCCGAAACAATCAATTTGTAGATTAATAAAAAAAACAAACTTAAACCTGAGTATATCCAACTCAAAATACACAATACTTTAAGCATTAATGGTTTTTCACCGTCACTGTTTTGATTTTTTGATATTAAAGGATCGTTTGATTCGTCTTCAAAAACCTCTATTTCATCATCAAAGTCGTTCATATTATTGAATTATAATTTAAAGATACTAAAAGACTTAAATTCTATAGAAAAGTTGAATAAGTTACATTACAACCAATTGGATAGGCCTAGGCTTATCTACCAATACTATTAAATGATAAATTCCGCTTCGCAAAGCAGAAATATCAATATTATTTCCAGAAACGCCAGCCATAACCAAAGAGCCGT
>JBELEU010000113.1:0-6993 GCA_042093455.1 Crocinitomicaceae bacterium
TATCTGAGGGTTAAATTGAGTTTTATTTTTTAAAAATTCAGCTGTTGATTTGATGGTGGATAACATAGTCTAGTATTTTTTTGTCAAATTTATTTTTATCCCAGATAAAATCGATTTCTATATCTATACAATATAGTGGGTAACTCTCAAATGCTTCTAATAGTTTTAGTTTTTCAGCATCTTTTTGAGTCGTAAGTATGATTTTATCGTCATTTGCGAAGTTATTAAATATTTCAATAATTTCAGAAGCATCTTTTTCTTTATATGCGTAGTGGTCTCTAAAATTAATATGTTTGTAATTAATGTTGAAAGACTCAATGAATTTAATCAATTCGTTTGGATATGCAATTCCAGTAACTAAAACAAGGTTTTTTATGTTTTTTAGATCAATATTTTTCTCATTAAAAATGTGATGAACTTTTCCATATTTAATAGTGCTAAAAAAAATATCTTTTTTGTATTTGATTTCGTTTTTAAAAACACGAGCTTGATCAATTGTTAAGTTATTGGGACATTTTGAAACTATTAATAAATCTGATCGTGAAGAATTATTTTTTGATTCTCTTAAGTACCCCAATGGAAAAATTAAATCTTGATGAAAGGGATTGTTATAATCTGATAATAAAATATTAAATCCAGGGTCTATTTTTCTGTGTTGATAAGAATCATCAAGAAGGATAGTGTCTAATTTTGGAAAGTCATCTAGTATTGATAAAACTCCATTTACTCTGTTGTGATCAACAGCTACAACAACATCATTAAAGTTGTTTTTTATTTGTAAAGATTCATCTCCTACTTCAAACGGTTTGTTGTTTGTGTTTACATATCTGAATTCTTTTGTTTTTCTTCCATACCCTTTAGAAAGAATGGCAATTTCAAATTTTGATTTTAACAACCTAATTAAGTATTCGGTGTGAGGAGTTTTTCCTGTTCCACCCATAGTGATATTGCCCACATTAATAATTGGAATACTAAACGAAGTCGGTTTAATAATTTTGTTGTCAAATAACCAATTCCTAATTGACGTGATTATCCAAAATATTAATGCAAAAGGAAATAATGGCCACTTCAACCACTTCATTTTTTATATTTGATTTTATTAAACTAGAAGAATGATAGTCAAAGATGTAACAAATTATTTAGAATCCATAGCTCCTTTGCAGTTACAAGAGAGTTATGATAATGCTGGACTTATAATAGGTGATCATTTACAAAATGTAAATGGGGTATTGGTTTGTTTAGATGTAGATGACAATGTGATTGAAGAAGCAATTGACACCAATAGCAATTTAATAATTGCTCACCATCCTTTAATTTTTTCAGGTATAAAAAAGATTAATACTTCAGATTTTATTGGCAAATTAATATTTAAGGCGATAGCTAATAACATTTGCATATATGCAATACATACAAACCTTGATAATGTTTTAAATGGTGTAAATGGAAAAATTGCAGATTTAATTGGGTTGTCTCAAAGAACAGCGCTTATGCCTAAAAGTAATCTTCTTAAGCTTAGTGTTTTTACACCTGAGGATCATGCTGAAAATGTTAAAAATGTGATTTTAAAATCAGGGGCAGGTGAATTAGGGAATTACAGTAACTGTAGCTTCTCTTCAACTGGGGTTGGAACATTCAAGCCCAATCATTTAGCTAAGCCTTTCACTGGAAAATCAAATGAATTAGAAAGTCAATCCGAAGTTAAGGTTGAAGTTGTTTTGCCTTCTTTTTTAAAAAGTAAAGTTGTTTCGTCCATGATTAACGCTCATCCTTACGAAGAAGTTGCTTATGATTTAGTTTCACTTGAAAATAATTCAAATTATGGTTCAGGTATTGTTGGAGAATTAAAAAATGAAGTAGATGAAAAAGATTTTTTAAAACAAATTAAAAAAATTTTCAAGGTGAAATCATTGCGACATACTAGGTTGTTGGGAAGGCCCGTAAAACGGGTTGCAATTTGTGGTGGTTCTGGGAGTTTCCTTCTTGAAAACGCCATAAATTCAGCAGCAGATATTTTTATCACATCTGACTTCAAATACCATCAATTTTTTGATGCTGAAAATAAAATAATTGTTGCTGATTTAGGTCATTATGAGACCGAGCAATACACAATTGAGCTTATTGCTGATTTATTAATGAAAAATTTTACTAATTTTGCCATCCGTTTAACTTCGGTTAACACTAACCCAATTAATTATTTGTAAAATGGCCAAAAAAAAGTACACACCAGAAGAAACATTAAGAGCACTGTTTAATCTTCAGATTATTGATTCAAGAATTGATCAAATGAGAGAAGTAAGAGGAGAGTTACCTATAGAAGTTCAAGATTTAGAAGATGAAATGGCTGGGTTAACTAAAAAGGTTGAAAAAATTGAAGAAGAGATAGGGGAGTTAAACTCTCTTATACTTGATAAGAAAAATATTATTGAAGATTCTAAAGTTGCCATCAAAAAGTACTTAGAGCAACAAAAAAATGTTAGAAATAACCGTGAATTTGATTCTTTAAATAAAGAAATTGAATACCAAGAATTAGAAGCTCAACTTGCTGAGAAGAGAATCAATGAGAATTCATCAAGAATAGCTGACAAAAATGAAATGTTAGCTGAAATCAAAGAACATTATTCTTTAAAGCAATCAGCTCTTGAAGCTAAGCAAAGCGAATTGAAAGAGATCGTTGCTGAAACTGAAAAGGAAGAAGATATTCTTATGGTAGAATCTCAAAAGGCGTCCAAGTCAATTGAAGACAGATTATTGAAGGCTTACAAAAGAATTAGAGGCGCTTCCAAGAATGGACTAGCAGTAGTCCCTGTTGAAAGAGGAGCTTCAGGAGGTTCATTTATTAAAATTCCACCACAAGTTCAATTGGATATTGCTTCTAGAAAGAAAATTATTGTTGATGAGCATAGTGGTAGAATTCTAGTTGATTCTGAATTAGCTGAAGAACAAAGTTCAAAAATGGATAAGAAACTTAAGAGGGTTCTTAAGGCTAATTCATAGATTATATTTTCTTTCATAATTAAACCCTGCGTTTTTCATTTGATTTATTCCATTGATTTTTTTAATGGGTTGATATAATTATGGTAATTTTAATTTCATTTTTAAATTAGCTTAAATGTCAGGTAAAGGTTTAGTTAGTAGGTCCCAAGATTTCTCAAAATGGTACAATGAGTTAGTTGCAAAAGCTGATTTAGCTGAACATTCTGACGTAAGAGGTTGTATGATTATCAAACCCTATGGTTTCGCCATTTGGGAAAATATGAAGAAAGAATTGGATAGAATGTTCAAAGAAACTGGACATCAAAATGCATACTTTCCACTTTTTATACCAAAATCTTATTTAAGTAAAGAAGCTGATCATGTTGAAGGTTTTGCTAAAGAATGTGCTGTAGTTACACATTATAGACTTAAAAACGCTGAAGACGGAAGTGGAGTAGTTGTTGATCCAGATGCAAAATTAGATGAAGAACTTATCGTAAGGCCAACGTCTGAGACAATCATTTGGAACACCTATAAAAAGTGGATTCAATCCTACAGAGATCTACCTATTTTGATAAACCAATGGGCTAATGTTGTTCGCTGGGAAATGAGAACTCGTCTTTTTTTAAGAACATCAGAATTCTTATGGCAAGAGGGCCATACTGCTCATCAAACAAAAGATGAAGCTGTTGAAGAAACAGAAAAAATGTTAGATGTGTATGCATCATTTGCTGAAGAATTTATGGCAATGCCTGTACTTAAGGGAGTTAAAACTGAAAATGAACGATTTGCTGGAGCTGAAGAAACATATTGTATTGAAGCCCTGATGCAAGATGGAAAAGCTCTACAAGCCGGTACTTCTCATTTTCTTGGTCAAAACTTTGCAAAGGCATTTGATGTTACATTTGCTGATAAGACTGGAAAGAAAAATCATGTTTGGGCAACATCTTGGGGTGTTTCTACTAGATTAATGGGGGCTTTAATTATGTCACATTCTGATGATAAGGGATTGGTTCTGCCACCTAAATTAGCTCCTATTCAAGTTGCAATAGTACCTATTTATAAAGGTGAAGAACAGTTGAAGTTAATATCTGAATTGGCATTAAATCTAGTAAAGCAATTGAAAGAAAATGGGGTTGCTGTAAAATACGATGATGACGATGCCAAAAAACCAGGTTGGAAATTTGCTGAATACGAATTAAAAGGGGTTCCATTAAGAATTGCAATTGGCCCAAAAGACCTTGAAAAGGGTACTGTTGAGATTGCTAGAAGAGACAATTTAACAAAGCAATTTATAAAACAAGAAGATGTAGTTTCCACAGTTCAAACATTGCTTCATCAAATACAAGAAGATTTGTTTAACAAAGCGGTTTCATTCAATGAGACCAATTCTCACGAAGCTAGTTCTGTTGATGAAATGAATGAAATCCTAAATAAGAATGGTGGTTTTGTTTATGCATTTTGGGATGGAAAAAAAGAAACTGAATTAAAGATTAAAGATTTGACTAAAGCAACTATCAGATGTATTCCTGAAGGAGTGTCTTCAAAAGGAAAGTGTATTTTGACGGGCTCTGATGGTGTTAAAGTTGTTTTTGCAAGAGCTTATTAATTTCATATATTATGACTTATCAAAAAAATCAAGATTTACTTTTTGAAGTAATCAAAGATAAAGGCATCTTAAAACAAGATGTATTCAATAATATCATTTTAAACTTTAAGGTTCTTAAACAGGTCCTCAAAGAGATTGCAGATGATCTTAAAGACAGAATTTCAAAAGTTGATGAAAGAATAATTGTTGAATATAAAGATACGGGTGAATTTGAGGCTCAAGTCAGGGTTTCTGGCGATTTATTAGTTTTTCAAATGCATAGTAATGTTTTTAAGTTTGACATGGAAAATAGTCTGTGGAAGACTTCTTATTTAGAAGATAATCCAAATAGGGGCTTTTGTGGTCTAATCAATATATATAACTTTTTAAATGATTCATTTAAGTATAATCGTGTGCATGATTTAGGTTATTTAATTGGTAGAATTTTCATTAATCATGAGAATCACTTTATGGTTCAGGGGAAACGCCAGCTTGGGTTTTTATATAACGATTTTGTTAACTCTACTGTTGATAAAGAAAAATTAAAATCCATTGTTCAATCAGCTATTATTTATTCTTTAGATTTTGATTTATTAGTTCCTGGTTATGATGTTGTAAAGGAAGTGTCTGTTGGTCAAGTTAATGAGGTAAGTGACTCATTAAGACTGAGAACAGGTAAGCGATTAGGTTTTGTTTTTAGTAATAATTCCGATGAGTTAGACAAGTAGATGGTGAAATAAGTGTATTTTATTTTTGCCTAAATAAAAAAAAAACTAAATTTGCCAACCATTAATTATAATGGCCCGTTCGTCTAGGGGTTAGGACGCCAGGTTTTCATCCTGGAAACAGGGGTTCGATTCCCCTACGGGCTACATAAACAAAAAACAAAGCTATGGCAACGCATAAGTCAGCAATTAAAAGAATAAGATCAAACGAGAAAAAAGCGGAGATCAACAAATATCAGCACAAGACAACTCGTTCTGCTATTCAAAAACTTAGAGAAACTTCTGATAAGAAAGAAGCTAGTAAATTATTTTTATATACTTCTTCTCTGATCGATAAGCTTTCAAAGAAAAATATCATTCACAAAAACAAGGCTTCAAATTTAAAGTCAAGTTTAAATAAACACGTTAATTCTTTATAGAATTAATTCTTTACAAGATTTAAAGAGCTCATTGGAGCTCTTTTTTTTGTTTTTAAAAACACTTATATTTCCATCAATGAAAGTTAAGTGTTTCTTCTTTTTTCTATTATTCTTTAACTTAATATATTCTCAGTCAAAATATGCTTTAGATCCAAGAATTGATCTCATTACTGATTACATTGATGTTGCCTATGAAGGATATGATTTTTCAAGTTATATATACATTGGTGTGAAAAGACAGAAGCTCTATCATGTTAAAAAAGGTTCATTCTTAAAAATATATGATGTTTCTACTGCTATAAATGGTGCAGGTAATGATATTCAAAGTTTCAAAACACCAATCGGATTGCATGAGATTCATGAGAAAATTGGTGATGATTTACCAATTGGAGCATTGTTTAAATACAAACATTTCACAGGAGACGTTTTGGAAATATTAGCCGATACAATTCCAACTGATTCAGTAAATGATGCTATAACAACTAGGATAATGACACTAAAGGGGTTAGAAAATGGAGTTAATATTGGCAGTTCTAAATTCGATACACAATATCGAGGAATTTACATCCACGGAACTAATGAAGAAGGGCTAATTGGGAAACCTGCATCACATGGATGTATTAGGATGAAAAACACTGAAATCATTGAGCTTTTTAACGCTGTAAATATTGGTTGTAAAGTAATTGTTCTAGATAATTGATGAGAACGTAATTTCTTTATGTGTCTAGTTCATATAATTACAAAATGAATTATTTAGAAATGAGTAAAAGCTTTCTTCCTAGAGAGAAGCTTATGCAGTTTGGTAAATCAACTGTTTCCAATGAAGAGTTAGTGAGTATTTTATTATCAACGGGGAATATTAAAAAACCAGTTCAAGAACTAGCAAAAGATGTTTTACAAATGGCTAACAATCAGGTTCATTTATTGGCTAAACTTGAGGTGAATGAATTGAAGCAAATTGATGGAATTGGAGAGGCAAAAGCATGTTTATTGGTCTCAGCTTTAGAGTTAGCAAATAGAGCTAAATACGATTTAATTGATGATGTGGTAATTAATTCAAGTGCTAAATCGTTTAAAGTAATGGCTCAAAAATTAATGTTCTTAAATCATGAAGAGTTCTGGTTGATGAGTTTGAGTAAGGCTAATAAAATTTTAGACTTATTTCAGGTTTCAAAAGGGGGTTTAGATGCAACCTATGTTGATGTTAGATTGTTATTTAATAAGCTTATTTTAAACAAGAGCTCATCTTTTGTTGTGGGTCATAATCACCCTTCTGGAATCTTGAAGC
>JBELEU010000114.1:0-7005 GCA_042093455.1 Crocinitomicaceae bacterium
GTTAGAATGGTACATCATTCTTGAACTAATGCTTTATGCGTCAGCTAACTGGGTTCCAATGGCATTGCCTTTATCAGTACTACTTGCTTCAATCATGACCTTTGGAAGCTTGGGTGAAAAAAACGAGCTAATAGCCATGAAAGCTGGAGGAATGTCATTGTTTAAAATAATGCGTCCACTAATGCTAGTAGTATTTTTCATTTCTATTTTCGCATTCTATTTTACCAATAGTCTTTGGCCAGTTGCTAACTTCAAAATGAGAGTTTTGCTCAGAGACATTCAAAACACAAAAGTAGCACTTGCTTTACAGCCTGGAGTTTTTTTTAAATCAGATTTGTTCTCAATTAGAGTTGGTGAAAAAAGCCCAGATGGAAATGAATTTAAAGATATTCTTATCTATGACCATACAAACATGGGGAAACAATCTTTAGGTGCATGGTCGTATAAATCTGATCCTAGAGATTACAAGAGAGTTATTAGATCTCAAAGTGGAGAACTTATTAATCCTAATGATAAAAGTAAATTTCAATTAAAATTAGAAAAAGGCTATGTTGTTCAAGAGTGGAACCCTAAATCATTAGCAGAATCAAAAGTTCCTTTTATGAGATATTTTTTTGAAAACTCAACTATTTCATTTGATCTGAACTCTTTTGAATTTCAAAGAACCAATGAAGAATCTTACCACAAAGAACAATATTTACTCAACCTCAGTCAAATTTACCTTTTGAACGACTCTGTTAATGAAGAAAGGAAATTAAGATTTAGCAAAATTGACATGTTGTTTAAAAGGAGTATTCCTTTCATAAGGGACTCGATACCAATTAAATCATTGGACAGCATTCAACCCTCCTACTCTAAAGCATTAGAATTGATAACTTCAAAGCAAAATACATCAGGGCAAAAAAAAGACTATGAAGTAGCAATAAAAAAAATTGATCAAATAATCAATCATGTTAAAATTGTAAAATCTAAAGAGCAATCATCAACCAATTATAAAAATGATTTAGAAATTGAATTGAATAGAAAGTTCACACTGTCCTATGCTGTTTTTATGCTGTTTTTTTTAGGGGCACCACTTGGAGCAATTGTTAAAAAAGGAGGATTAGGTTGGCCAGTTATAACAGCAATTTTAATTTTCTTAGTATATTTCATTCTTACAAGAGCAGGAGAAGAAATGGCTGAAAGCTATACGATTCTTCCAATTACTGGAATGTGGCTTAGTGCAATATGTATTACACCTCTTTCAATTTTTATTTTTTACAAAGCAAATAAAGATTCTAAATTATTTGACATGGATATGTACATAAAAATTTTCAGTAAATTATTCAATAAATAGTAGATGAAAATTTTACAAATTTGCCATAAACCACCCTATCCTGCTATTGATGGTGGCTGCATTGCTATTAACAACATTTCAAGAGGTTTATTAAACCTAGAACAAATGTTAAAAGTTATCACAATTAGCACGAACAAACATCCTTTTTTACCTGAAAGTATAGACAGTGAATTCAAAAGAAAAACAAAAATCGAACATACCTATGTTGATACAAAACTAAATATAGTAGATGCATTTTCAAATTTGGTTACTTATGACTCATACAATATTTCTAGGTTCTTCTCTCCTGATTTTGATTATTTGGTAAAAACTACTCTTCAAGCTGGCAACTTTGATATAGTACATTTAGAAAGCTTATTCACAACACCTTATTTAGAAACAATCAGAAATTACAGTGATGCTAAGATTATACTAAGATCTCACAACTTAGAGTATATGATTTGGGAAAGATTGGCTTCTGAAACCAATAATCCTGCAAAAAAGATATATCTAAATCTACTATCCAATCAATTAAAAAACTACGAAATAGATATTGTGTCTAAAATTGACGGAATAGCAGCTATAAGTAAAGAAGATGAAAAGAAATACATCAAACTTGGCTGCAAAGCTCCTTTAAAAACAATACCATTCGGAATAGATACAAAAACATATAAATCAACTAATAAAAGAATTAATACTGAAAATTTAACTTTTTTCCACCTAGGAGCAATGAATTGGAAGCCTAATTTAGAGGCTGTTGGCTGGTTAACTAAAGATATATGGCCAACAATTGTATCAGCTTTTCCAAACTTCAAGTTACATTTAGCTGGAAAAAACATGCCTCAATGGATTATAAATAACAAAAATCAGGGAATAAAGAACCATCAAGAAGTTGATTCTGCAATTGATTTTATGAATGAGTATGACATCATGTTAGTTCCATTGTTATCTGCGGGTGGAATTAGAGTTAAGATAATTGAAGGTATGGCACTTGGAAAAGTGATTATATCTACAAGAATTGGTGCTGAAGGTATTGATTATGAAGAAGGTATAAACCTATTAATTGCAAATACACCAATAGAATTTAAGAACAAGATAAAATGGCTAAAAAACAATCCTGAAAAAATAAAGGAGATTGGCAACAATGCGAAGAATTATGTTACAAATCAGTATGACAATGTACAAATCAGTAAAAATTTAGTTCAATTTTATAAATCTTTATGAAATGGAATTAATCTTTCTCACATCAAGATTTCCATATCCTCTTAACAAAGGGGATAAACTCAGAGCTTATCATCAAATAAAAGAACTTAGTAAAAATTCAGATATTCATTTAATTTCATTAAGCGATCAAAAAATATCAAAAAATGAATTGGAAGAACTTGATAAGCTATGCAAGTCAATAAACATATTTTACTTAAAAAAATATAGAATATTTATTAATCTAATTAGAGGTCTGTTCAACAACAAACCTTTTCAAGTAAATTACTTTTTTTCTAATTCAATAAAAAAGAAAATTCACTCTCTAATAAATACAATTAAACCTGATCATATTTTTTGTCAACTTATAAGAAGTGCATGGTACTTAAAAGACGAATATAAATATCCAAAAACCTTGGATTATATGGATGCTTTGTCAAAAGGAATGGAGAGGAGAATTGAAGGTTCAGGTTGGAAAAAATTTCTTTTTAGAATTGAATATGAAAGATTAAAACAATTTGAAAATCTTTCTTATGAATTTTTTGACAATCACATTATTATTTCAAAAGCAGATCAAGATTATATTCCTCATGAAAAAAAATCAAAAATAAAGGTAATACCAAATGGAATTGATACTCATTTCTTTAAAAAGAAGAATATTGAACCAGTATATGATTTAGTTTTTGTTGGAAACCTTAGTTACGCTCCAAATGTCGATGTAATTGAACATATCCACAATGGTTTATTAGAAAAACTAATTGAAATTAAACCTGATATCAAAATTTTAATTTCTGGAAGTAGTCCCTCTAAAAAAACTCTCAAGTATGCTAATAAACACTTGAAAATACAAGAATGGATTCCTGATATAAGAGATGCTTACAATAATGGTAAGATTTTTATTGCACCAATGAGAATTGGAACTGGTTTGCAAAACAAATTATTAGAAGCTATGAGTTTACAACTCCCTTGTATTACAACAAACTTAGCCAATATGGGACTTGGGGCAGAACATAATAAAGAGTTATTTATTGCAGAAAATGACCAGGATTTTATAGATGTAATTAAAAAATTACTTGAAAATCAAGAATCAAGAGCAATCATTGGGAAAAATGCAAGAGCGTTTGTTAAGAGAAAATTTAATTGGGAAAAAACATCCAATGAGATTCTTGAAAATTTAACTTTCAAACGAACTTAATACAAACGTTAAATTATTATAAATTTGCACACAAATAAATTACCATGAATACAATTGAAGAAGCATTAGAGGATATAAAAGAAGGGAAAATAGTAATTGTAGTTGACGATGAAGATAGAGAGAACGAAGGAGATTTTATTACTGCTGCTAGGAATGCCAATCCAGAATTAATAAATTTCATGGCGACACATGGACGTGGTTTAATTTGTACACCTTTAATTGAGGAAAGATGTGACGAATTAGGTCTTGAAATGATGGTTGATTCTAACAATTCACATTTTGACACGCCTTTTACCGTTTCTATCGACTTAATTGGAAAAGGGTGTTCTACTGGAATTTCTGCAACCGACAGAGCCAAAACAGTTCAAGCTTTGATTGATCCAGAAACAAAACCAAAAGATTTAGGAAAACCTGGTCATATATTTCCATTAAGAGCTAAAGCAGGAGGTGTACTTCGAAGAGCTGGCCACACTGAAGCCGCAGTAGATTTAAGTAGGTTAGCTGGATTTGAACCAGCTGGGTTAATTGTTGAAATAATGAACGAAGATGGTTCAATGGCTAGACTTCCTCAACTGAAAGAAATTGCTGAAAAATTTGATTTAAAAATAATAACAATTGAAGATTTAATTGCTTATAGAATGAAGCACGAAACTTTAATTGAAGAAGTAGTTGAAGTTAATATGCCGACCAAACATGGAGATTTCAAACTTAAAGCATTTAAACAAAACACAACAGATGAAGAACATTTAGCATTGGTAAAAGGCGAATGGGATAAGAATGAGTCTGTAATGGTTAGAGTACATTCATCTTGTTTTACTGGAGATATTATTGGTTCATTAAGATGTGATTGTGGGGATCAATTGGCTGCCTCAATGGAAATGATTGAAAAAGCTGGCAAAGGTGTGATTTTATACATGAATCAAGAAGGAAGAGGCATTGGACTCATGAATAAGTTGAAGGCTTATAAACTTCAAGAAGAAGGATACGACACGTTAGATGCCAATCTTAAGTTAGGGTTCAAAGGTGATGCTAGAGACTATGGTGTAGGAGCACAAATCCTACGTTCTGTTGGAGTCAAAAAAATGCAATTACTTACAAATAACCCAAAAAAGAGAACAGGACTAATTGGCTATGGACTTGAAATAACAAACACGGTTAGCATTGAGGTAGAGTGTAATGTACACAATGAAAAATACTTAAGTACTAAGAAAGAAAAGATGGGGCATGATCTTAATTTAGAAAGCCCTCAGGGATAACTATTGCTCAGAAAGGTAGTCTAAAACGTTTTTTTCAATTCTATTTAGAGGATCTTTTAAATCTGATTTTACAAACTTATTTCCACTTACGTTTTCATACAATTCAATGTACCTATCGGAAACAGATTGCACAAAATCATCATTCATTTCTGGTATAATTTGACCATCTTTTCCTTGAAACCCATTGTCCATTAACCATTCTCTAACAAACTCTTTACTCAATTGTTTTTGAGGTTCGTTTTTGTCTTGTCTTTCTTGATATCCATCGGCATAAAAATACCTACTAGAATCTGGTGTATGAATTTCATCAATAAGATAAATTTTACCATCTTTTTTACCAAACTCATACTTGGTGTCAACCAAAATTAGACCTCTTTCAGCTGCTATTTCAGTACCCCTTTGAAATATTTTTCTTGTAAAATCCTCTAGCTTTAGGTAGTCTGATTCTGAAACTATTCCTTGACTTATAATTTCTTCTCTTGAAATGTCTTCATCATGACCTTCATCAGCTTTAGTAGATGGAGTAATAATAGGTTCAGGAAATTTTTGATGCTCTTTCATACCGTCAGGCATTTGAACTCCACAAAGAA
The DNA here is from genome assembly GCA_042093455.1 of Crocinitomicaceae bacterium. Lineage (GTDB taxonomy): Bacteria > Bacteroidota > Bacteroidia > Flavobacteriales_D > Parvicellaceae. Next base: position 5,557 of record JBELEU010000114.1, read on the forward strand.
CTCTTTTCCCAGATTTATATGTTCTCCAAGCATGACCGGTAAGATATCCTCTAATCACCATTTCTACTTTGAACGGTTCACAACAATGCCCAATTGTAACATTAGGATCAGGAGAAACCAATCTCCAATTGGGGACAATATCTTCAGTGGCTTTTAAAAATTTTTCTGCCAACTGATTTAACACTTGTCCCTTAAATGGTATTCCTTCAGGTAAAACTACATCAAATGCAGAAATTCTATCACTGACAATCATAACCAATAGGTCATTATTTATATTGTAGACGTCTCTAACTTTACCATGATATACATCGACTTGGTTAGGAAAATTAAATGAGGTGGAGGTTATTGCTTTCAAGGTTTGTTATTATTAAATGCTTTTATAATTTGTTTTACTAATGGATGTCTAATCACATCCGTTTCATCTAAAAAAACCATTTCGATTCCTTTAGCATTCTTAAATAAATTCATAGCTAATTTTAAGCCACTGTTTTGATTTCTTGGGAGATCAATTTGAGTTATGTCTCCAGTTATTATGAATTTAGCTGAACGCCCCATTCTTGTCAAAAACATTTTAATTTGACTTTCAGTAGTATTTTGACCTTCATCTAAAATAACAAATGCGTTATCAAGAGTTCTACCTCGCATGAAACCTAAGGGAGCTATTTGAATGATTCCTTCTTCCATGTATTCAGATAATTTATCAGCAGGAATCATATCTCTTAATGCGTCAAATAAAGGCAGTAAATAAGGGTCTAATTTATCTTTTAAGTCACCAGGAAGAAAACCAAGGTTTTCACCAGCTTCTACAGCTGGCCTGGTTAAAATAATTTTTTTTTACTGATTTGCTTTTTAAAGCTTTAACTGCAAGAGCTACAGCTGTATAAGTTTTTCCAGTACCTGCAGGGCCGATAGCAAATAATAAATCACTTTTTTCAATAGAATCAACCATTTGCATTTGATTCCTAGTCCTGGCTCTTACAACTAATCCCTTATTTCCGTAAATAAGAACTTTTTTCTGAAATTTTATATCTGAAAGAGTGTAAGTGTCATCAAGGATGCTTTTTAAATGCTCTTTAGTTAAAGTATTAAAATTATTATAGTGAATAAGAATAGTATTCCATTTAATCTTAAAATTTTCAATGGTATCAACATCACCAATCACTTTAAGTTCATGACCTCTAGCTACAACTTTAATTTTAGAGTAGTGATTGCGAATTAAAGACAGGTTAGTATCTTTAGGACCGAATAAATTAGTGTAATCAATTTTTGTTATGTCAAATATTATTTCTTGCAAGTCTTGAAGAATATTTTGATGATAAAATATTGTAATTTTGGAAAACAAAGTTAAAAAATACGTAATATAAATTTCAAAAAAATGTTTATTACTTTAACAACAGACATGGGTTTAAAAGATTACTACGTAGCTACCTTAAAAGGTGCTATTTATAG
>JBELEU010000115.1:0-6989 GCA_042093455.1 Crocinitomicaceae bacterium
CCTTTGTACCTTATTCCAATTGGACTAATGGTTTCTCCATTATACGTTAAACTTCCTTCAACATATTCTTCAGCAGCAGGATCAGCATCAATATAAGCTAATGCATTTTCTGGAAGGTTGATTTCTAGTATTGGTAAGTTATTTTGATTAAATAGAGAATCTGAAGATTGGTTGATATAATTTTCACTTCCATTTGGAACTACAATTTCAACACCTGATGAAGTGTAACCTTCCATTTTATTGCATGAATAAAAAACCAAAGTGAAAAAAATAAATATGTAATAAAACCTAGTCACTGCTTTTTTTATTTAAAAAACTTTTTGTTAAATGTTTTATTGAGTAATTGTATTTAATTCCAATCAAATGCATTACTTGAGGATTCCATTGTCTGTATTGTTTTTCAAACATGTATTTAAAAGTTATGTATTGATTTTTATTAATTTTTTTCTTGGTTCCAATTGATATTCGATATTTATTGTACTGATCTGTGGGATGTTTATTACTTCTTAAGAAAAATTCTAATCCAAATTTTGGATCTAATTTCCAATTCTTAATATTGTAGGCAAGAACTGTTTTTATTCTCCAGTATTTTTTAAGTTCACCAACAAATTTATTAGTGTTTGAAAAAGTTTCTCTTCTTCTTTGTGATTGAATTTTATATTGAATATTTAGTCTCTTTTTTTTATCGAGATGATGTTTTAAAATCAATAAATAATTATATCTGTTATAGTTCGCTATGTTGTAATCAAAATCTTGTTTTTTAAGAATGTATCTATAGCTTACTCCCCAACTTATCCAACTAGCTATGTTTTTTTCAATTTGAAATTCAGTAAAATTTTGTTCAAAATCGATATTATCTAAACAAAATCTTGTTTGATTTTCTAGATTAAATTTCCAATGTTTATTAACTTTTAAACTTATGTTTCCACTTAACCAACTCTCAATTCCTATATCAGGCATTCTTTGACTTAAGCAAAGAAAGGGAGTGATTAGTAATACAATTAAAACTGAAATAGAATTATTTTTTTTTAGAAATAACATTAATCTTTAATATACCACATTTAGTGTTTTAAAGTAGCTTATATCTATAAATATTATTATTTGCCTCCAGTATTGTGAAATTATTGATTTATAATCCAAAACCAAAGTAACCTTTAGTCCCATCAGAGTAGATCCCCTCAATTAATACACCACCTTCTTTATCTTCAAGTATATTTATCAATTGTTCTGTTGAAGTAATTGATTTTTTATCAATGTGTGTAACAATAAATCCAGTTTTAAGTCCTGCATCTTTGAGCTTTCCATTTTCAATAGCTTGAACCTTTACTCCACCATTTAATCTTAACCTTTTCATAGTTTTGAGGTCAATATCAATAAATAATGCACCATGTATAGTAGATTCTTTTTCAACTTCTCTTTTGTTAAAAATTTCAGTATTTCCACTTTCATTTCGTAATTCAACTCTGATGAGTTTGTTTTCATTATTTCTCCTTACAACTAAATTAACTATATCTCCTGGCTTAAATCTACCAATTTGTTCTTGAAGCTCCGGAACATCATTTACTGCTGTGCTTTCAACTTTTAGTATCACATCGTTTACTTCTATTCCAGCATCAATAGCTGCACCGTCACTGGAGAGACCTGTTACCAATACTCCTTTAGTATCCAGTAATTCTAATTCGTCCATAGTATTTTGAGAAACATCTTGAATAACAACTCCTATGAACGCTCTTTGTACCATTCCATATGACTTTAAATCGTTGACTACTTTTAATGCTATGTTTGATGGGATGGCAAATGAATATCCTGAATAAGATCCTGTTTTTGAGGCAATAGCTGTATTAATGCCTATTAGTTTTCCAGTAGGGTCAACCAGGGCACCTCCACTATTTCCAGGGTTTACGGCAGCGTCTGTCTGTATAAATGATTCTAATGGAAATATATTTTCGTTTGCATTTCTTCTTAAAATATTAATGCTTCTAGCCTTAGCACTCACAATACCGGCTGTAACAGTTGAGGTAAGGTTAAATGGGTTTCCAACAGCTAAAACCCAATCACCTAATTGAACATTGTCAGAGTTTCCAAATGAGGAAAAGGATAAATTGTTTTCTTCAATTTTTAGTAATGCCAAATCTGTACTAGGGTCTGTTCCAATTAACTCAGCGTTGAGTTCTCTTCCGTCATTCAGTGTAATACTAATTTTGTCAGCATCATCAATTACGTGATTGTTAGTTACTATATATCCATCATCAGAAATCACCACACCAGAGCCTGTAGCAACTTGCGCTCGAGATCCTCTACTTCCTCCTGGCCCCCAGAAAAAATCCATCAAAGGGTCAGAATGATAGGATTGTTTATATTCACTCATGATGTGTACAACTGAATTAACAGTTTTTTGAGCTGCTTCTGTAAAATCCATTTCTTTAGGAACAATGGTATTTATAGTCGATTTTACAACTTCAAATTCATCCTTGTTAATTTCTTTTTCTTGAATATCTTGAACTTCGGTTTTGTTGACTATTTTTGAAGGGATATTAAGAAAAAAATAAGTTACTATTAAGGAAAGCATTGCTCCAAAAAATGCAGCTATTGTCAATGATAAATTGTTTTTCATATTTGGTTCTTTTATTAAAACTAACGGACATTTTTTTAATATTACATGTTGTTCATGTTAAATATTGTTAAGCAAATTTTTTAAATAATGATTGTAAATTTTTACAAATATCAAGGCACTGGAAATGATTTTATAATTATTGATTCACGAAATATTAATCTTGATTTATCTGAAAAAATCATTAAAAATATAAGCAATAGAAAGTTTGGAATTGGAAGTGATGGTGTCATGGTCATTAGCAATCATCCCGATCATCACTTTGAAATGCAGTTCTATAATCCAGATGGTTCTCAAAGCTTTTGTGGTAACGGAAGCAGGTGTGCTGTTCTTTTCTGCTTTCACATGGGGATTTGTCCAAGAGAATGTACTTTTTTGTCTAATGATGGTGCTCATTCGGCTGAAGTAATGGATGATTTAAACATTAAAATCAATATTGTTGGTCCTGTTAAGTTAAATAAGCTTAATTCAGGGGATTTTGAATTAAATACAGGTTCTCCTCATTATATTAAGTTTGTTGATCAATTGAAAATTGATGATTTCACAACTAAATGTAGATCAATTAGAAACGGTGTTGATTATATTGAAACTGGCATTAATGTGAATTTTGTTTTACCCAATGAAAATGGAATTTCTATGAGAACCTATGAGAGGGGAGTTGAAGATGAAACATTGTCTTGTGGCTCTGGTGTTACAGCAGCAGCTATGGCTTATGGTTTTAAAACAAATATGGATTCTGGAAAACTTGCTGTAAGTACTAAAGGCGGAGATTTATTTGTTGAATTTGATAGATTGAATGATGAGTTTCAAAATATATTTTTAACCGGGGCGGCAAAGTTTGTTTACAAAGGAGAAATTGAAATATGATGCCAAAAGTTGGATTAATCTCAGAATCGATACTTGACGTAGATTTTGATAATGTTAATGGGTTGTTGTTGACAGATGCAGAAAAAGTTCCTCCTCATATTGGATTGGTTCATAAAGGACTATACTATTCTGCGACTGCAAATGGAACTATCTTGGGCAGAAAAATGTCTTTGGTCATTGATGTTATTACTAAAAAAAATAAAAAAGTCTTATTTGCGTTATTTAATTTTCAACTTGATAAGGCAATATTGAAAAATACTTTTTTGAACTATGGTGCATTATCAAATGGAAAAACATGTCTTTATCCAGCTAAAACCTGTATTGAAAAAAGTTCTGGACATCGTTTTAATGTTAATTTTGTTTTTGAGTTAATTCCTGAAATGTCAAATCAAAACCTAATTGCTAACTACTATCATTTTCTATTAGAAACACATTTAGATAATGGATATTACACCCTATCAACTTATAAAAAAAGCGATATTATTGCGTGTATTGATAGATTAACAAATAAATAATTATGGTTGAGTTAGTTATTCCTGAAAAAAGTGACTTAAGTATTCTTATCTCTTGGGAAAATGATTTAACTAACTCTGAATTCACTGATTTTCCGACCTTCCATACTAAAGATCAATGGATTGAATTCTTAGCATCATCCCACGATTTGTTTCTGAATAATCAATTAAGATATATGATTAAAGCAGAAGGTGACTTGGTTGGTTGCATGGATGTTTTTGATTACGATTTAGTCAATTCAAGAGCTGGGGTTGGCATTTTTATAGATTCAAAGTGGAGAAATAAAGGAATAGCTTTTAAGGCTATTGAGCAACTAAAATTCAAAGCATCATCAGAATTTTTTCTTAACCAGCTTTATGCAACAATATACAGTTCAAACAAAAACAGTTTAAAACTATTTAAATCATCTGGATTTGTAATTAATGGAACAAAAAAACAATGGGTAAGGCGGCAAGAACAATTTGAAGATGTTCATTTTTTACAATGTTTTTTGTAAAAAGTGGTTTGATATTCTATTGTTAAATTACTTTAATTTCCATTTTTAGATTTGTATATGGGTTTGAAAATCGTTATTGTTGTTCAATCAAACAACTACTAATATTAGTTTATTATGCTTAAAAACTTACTCACATTTTTTAGTCTTATTTTTTGTTTTAATTCTTTTTCCCAAACGCCCTCTATAGATTTTGAAGAGTATAGTTTAGAAAATGGATTAAAAGTCATATTACATGAAAATCATACAACACCTATTGTTGCTGTTTCTATCATGTACCATGTAGGATCAAAAAATGAACAACCCAATCGAACAGGTTTTGCTCACTTTTTTGAACATTTACTTTTTGAGGGCTCAAAAAATATAAAACGAGGTGAGTTTTTTAAATATATAGAAAACGCTGGTGGCAAGAATAACGCAAATACATCAAACGATAGAACTTTCTATTATGAGGTTTTACCGTCTAATCAATTAGAGTTAGGTCTCTGGTTAGAGTCAGAAAGACTATTGCATGCCAATATAAATCAGGATGGTGTTGATACTCAAAATGAGGTTGTTAAAGAGGAAAAAAGACTAAGAGTTGACAATCAACCATATGGAAGCTTTTTTGGGGAAATAAATAAAAGAGCATTCAAGGAGCACCCTTACAAATGGACTACTATTGGAGAAATGGAACACTTAGATGCAGCTACTCTAGATGAGTTTCTTGATTTTTATCATAAATTCTATGTTCCTGAAAATGCTATTTTATCAATTGCAGGTGATATTGATATCTCAACAACAAAAAAATTAATCAAAGCTTATTTTGGGCCCATTCCAAACGGGGGAAACAAAATTGAAAAGGTTTCGATTGTTGAGCCCCCATTAAATGGAGAGATTAGAGATACTATTTATGATGATATACAACTTCCTGGTGTAATGATGGCATACAGAGCTCCCAAACAAGGAGACGATGACTTTTATGCTATTGAAATGATGTCTAAAGTTCTTTCAGATGGTGAAAGTTCAAGACTAAATAAAACATGTGTAGAAAAATCTCAGTCAGCTATGTATTGTGGAACTTTCCCCTTTCCCTCTGAAGATCCAGGGCTATCATTTGTATATAGTATAGCGAATAGTGGAGTTGATCCCCTTGATTTAGAGAAGGAAATTAACAATGAACTCAACCTGTTACAAACTGTTTTAATTTCTGAAAAAGAACTAAAAAAAATCAGAAATATGATTGAGAATGATTTTGTATATAATTTCACTTCAATGATTGGCATTGCTGAAAATCTAGCAAACTATAAAATGTATTTTGGAGACGCTGGTCTGATTAATACCGAATTAGACAGATATCTCAAAGTTTCCAGAGAAGATATTATGAGAGTTGCAAATGATTACTTTAAGCCATCAAATAGAGTAGTACTTTATTATTTACCAAAAGAAAACGGATAGAAATTTCACATCAGATATGAAAAAAAATCAATTAAACATATTATTTAGTATAGCATTCATTTTTACAGTTCTATTCTCTTATTCACAGGATGATATTGACAGAACAGTAGCTCCAAAAGCCAAAGAAGCACCAGTAGTTAATTTTGGAGATCCACAGCGTTTTGAATTGGAAAATGGTTTAAAGGTGTTTTTAGTAGAAAACCATCAGTTACCAACAGTATCTATGAGTTTAACTGTTGATATGGACCCTGTTATTGAAAATGGTCACATCGGTTTATCTTCAATGATGGGAGATATGATGAGTGCTGGTACATCAACTAGAACTAAGTCTCAAATTGATGAATCTATAGATTTTGTGGGGGCTTCATTTAGCACTTATTCAAAAGGTTTTTATTTTAGTTCTCTTTCTAAACATACTGCTAGTGTTCTAGAAATTGCTAGCGATGTTCTTTTAAATCCTGTATTTCCTGAAAATGAGTTAGAGAAGAAAAAGAAAAGAGAATTATCTGGTTTGAAAAGTTTAAAAACAAATCCAAGTGCAATTGCCTCTAGAGTTGAAAAGGTTTTGAAATATGGTAAAAATCATCCTTATGGGGAAGTTGAAAAAACTGAAGATGTTTCAAATATTAATACTGATTTATGCAAAGAATATTACGAAACTTATTTCAGACCAAATATTTCTTATTTAATTATTGTTGGTGATATTGATCTCAAAAAATCTAAATCATTGTGTCAACAATATTTTGGTTCATGGGTGAAAAAAGATGTGCCAAAACATAGTTATGATTTTCCAGATACTCCAAAAGGTGTTAATGTTGCTTTTGTAAATAAGCCTGGAGCTGTTCAATCAGTTATAAGTGTTTTTTATCCAATCAATTTTAAACCAGGTGCTGAAAATAAACCTCAGGTTAGTGTAATGGCTAATATTTTTGGTGGTGCATTTTCAAGTTATTTGAATGCAAATTTAAGAGAAGACAAAGGTTATACGTATGGTGCAAGGGGTTATGTTAGGTCAGATAAAATAGTTGGTTCTTTTAAGGCTGGTGCTAGCGTAAGAAATGAAGTTAC
>JBELEU010000116.1:0-6931 GCA_042093455.1 Crocinitomicaceae bacterium
GATGCAATTGGCACACCATTTTGCATTACTGTCGATCATGACACTCTCAAAGATGAAATGGTCACTGTCAGAGAACGCGATTCAATGAAACAAGAAAGAGTTGCAATCAATGAACTTGCATCATTAATTGATCAAAAAGTTAATATCAAAAATTTATTTTAATAAAGTGCTCAAACCTTATTATGATAAAAAATTAATTGAAGTAGGATGCGATGAGGCAGGAAGAGGGTGTCTTGCAGGTCCAGTTGTTGCTGCAGCAGTAATTCTACCAAAAGATTTTAAGAATAAGGAATTGAATGATTCAAAAAAATTATCAGAAAAACAAAGAAATAAATTAAAGCCTATTATTACAAATGAAGCAATTGCTTGGGCCGTAGGCGTTGTTTCACCAATTGAAATTGACAAAATAAACATTTTAAACGCTTCGTTTAAAGCAATGCATATCGCAATTGATAAGCTAAAATCAAAACCTGAACTAATATTAGTTGACGGAAACAGGTTCAATGAGTACAAAAAAATTATGCACAAATGTATAATTAAAGGAGATTCCAAATACATGAGCATTGCAGCAGCTTCAGTTATTGCAAAAACATACAGAGACGAAATAATGTGTAAACTTCATGTTGAAAACCCAGAATACCTCTGGTCCAAAAACAAGGGTTATCCTACTAAGGAACATAGGGATTCTATTCAAAAAAATGGAACCTCTAAACATCACAGAATGTCATTTACACTACTTAAGGTATAATTTAAGATTAACTTATTTTTAATAATAGTTAACCCTTTTAATTATTTTAAAACACTGAATATGAGGTGTTTGAATAAATTATATGATTTTATATATAATTTTGGTTCAGTTAAATAAACAAACATGGAAATTTTAAAAAATATTGCGTACGCAGGTGTTGGCTTAGCTACAGTAACATCTGAAAAAGTTAAAGAGACAATCAATGACTTGGTAGAAAAAGGAATGATTTCAGATACAGAAGGAAAGAAAATAGTAGCAGACTTTTTCAATTCTACGGACAAAAAAAGAGAAGAATTTGAATCAAAATTCAAAATTGCCAGTGACAAAATCTCTGAAAGATTTGACTTTTTCAATAAGGACAAAGAAATTCAAGAGCTCAATGATAAAATAGATAAACTTGAAAATGAGCTGAAAAAAGCAAAAAAACCAAAAGCAAAAAAAACAACTAATACAACAAAATAAAAAATGGAAACACTCAAAACATTAACATACGCAGGTCTTGGACTTGCAATGCAGACAAATGAAAAAATCAAAGCAGAATTTAACGAACTTGTTGAAGTTGGTAAAAAATCTGATCTTGAAGGAAAAAACATCGTAGGAGATTTTTTCAAAACTGTTGAATCAACTAAAGATACTATTGAAAATAAAATTGAAAAAAACAAAACTATTGTATTTGACAACTTACCTTTTCTTAGAGAACTAGAAGTAAAAATGAATGAAAAATCTGAAGAGGTGAAATCTACCTTTAAAGATTCTATTAATAAAGCAAAAGATTCTTTTTATTCAAGAAATGAATCTGAATCAGCTAATGAAGAAACAACTGTTGTTGAAGAAAAATAAAATCTAATCATTTAAAAAAAAAGGCATTTCTTTTGAAATGCCTTTTTTTTGAATAAACTTTTACAATCAAGAAGCCAAAACAATAACTTTGTTTTTTAAAACTTCAACTACTCCACCTTCAACTTCAAAAAACTGATCTTCATTGCCAGTCCTGACCTTAACCTGTCCTTTTTGTATTGAAGAAACCAAAGGAGCATGATTGTCTAAAATACCAATCTGACCATCAGACCCAGGAACTACAACTGAGTCGGCAGAACCTGAAAAAATTGTTTTATCTGGTGTAATTATTTGAACTTCCATAAATTATTTTGCTTCAGCAATCATTTTCTCTCCAGCCTCAATCACTTCTTCAATAGTACCTTTTAAATTAAAAGCCGCTTCTGGATATTGATCGACCTTTCCGTCCATGATCATGTTAAATCCTTTTATAGTGTCTTCAATACTAACGAATACACCTTTCATTCCAGTAAATTGCTCCGCAACATGGAAAGGTTGAGATAAAAATCTTTGCACCCTTCTCGCTCTGTGTACAGCTAACTTATCTTCTTCAGATAACTCATCCATACCAAGAATTGCAATAATATCTTGAAGCTCATTGTAACGTTGAAGTAAAATTTTAACTCTTTGCGCACAGTTATAATGCTCATCTCCTAATATTTGAGCAGTTAAGATTCTAGAAGTAGAATCCAATGGATCAACTGCTGGATAAATACCTAAAGCTGCTAATTTTCTTGACAATACTGTAGTTGCATCTAAGTGAGCAAATGTAGTTGCAGGAGCAGGATCAGTAAGATCATCTGCAGGAACATAAACCGCCTGTACAGATGTAATAGAGCCTTTCTTTGTTGAGGTAATTCTTTCTTGCATAGCACCCATTTCAGTTGCTAAAGTTGGCTGATAACCAACAGCAGACGGCATTCTTCCTAATAAAGCTGAAACTTCTGAACCAGCTTGAGTAAATCTGAATATATTATCAATAAAGAAAAGAATATCCTTTCCTTTTTCCTCACCATCACCATCTCTAAAATTCTCTGCCAATGTCAAACCAGAAAGAGCAACTCTTGCTCTTGCTCCTGGAGGCTCGTTCATTTGACCAAAAACAAATGCTGCCTGAGACTCTTTTAACGCTTCTTTGTCTATTTTATCAAGAGGCCAATTCCCTTTTTCCATTTCTTCCATGAACTCATCACCGTACTTGACAATGCCTGACTCTAACATCTCTCTTAATAAATCGTTCCCTTCTCTAGATCTTTCACCAACACCAGCAAATACAGAAAGACCTGCATGTCCCTTTGCAATGTTATTGATTAATTCCTGAATCAATACTGTTTTGCCAACACCAGCACCACCAAACAAACCAATTTTACCACCTTTTGCATACGGCTCAACAAGGTCAATTACTTTAATACCTGTGAATAATACTTCAGTAGAGGTAGATAAATCTTCAAATTTTGGCGCTTCTCTATGGATAGGCAATTTAATTTCAGTATCACACTCACCAATTCCATCAATTGCGTCTCCAATAACATTAAACAACCTCCCCTTAACAGCATCACCTGTAGGCATACTAATAGGCTTTCCTAAAGAAACTGCTTCCATGCCTCTACTAAGACCATCAGTAGAGTCCATCGCAACCGTTCTAACGCAATCTTCACCGATGTGCTTTTGACATTCTAGAATAACTTTCGTACCATCTTCTTTTGTAATTTCGATAGCATCCATTAAGTTTGGTAAAACACTTGCATTTTCAAAGCTAACGTCAATTACCGGACCAATAACCTGAGAGACTTTTCCCTTCATTTGAGACATAATGATTTGTTTTTAAAATTAATCGAGGCAAAAGTAATATAATTTACAATAAAACATCCGAACTGTTAATAAAATAGTACTATTATGAATTACAATTTTAGGATTTAAACAAATACTTAAAATTCACAATTAAATGTACCTTCGTTAACTTAACTTATAAAATGCAAGTCCACTACGGAATATCAACTTACATAAACATCAAAAAGCCTGTGGTAACTGTTGGCACGTTCGATGGAGTTCATTTTGGACATAAAAAAATCATCAACCGACTAAAAACAATTGCAAAATCTATTGATGGAGAAAGTGTTTTATTAACCTTTAACCCTCATCCCAGGTCTGTACTTTTTAAAGACAATCAAATTCAATTGATAAATACCTTAGATGAAAAGATCAAACTACTAGAAAGTCTTGGACTGGATCATTTAGTGATCTATCCATTTACTGAAAGTTTTTCTAAAATGAGTGGTAAGGATTATATTAAAAAACACCTCATAAAAGAATTAAATGTGCACACCATTGTGATAGGTTACGACCATCATTTTGGAAATGACAGAACTGGAAATATTGATCTATTAAGAGAAATGCAACAAGTTGAAGGATATGAATTAGAAGAGATATCAGCTCATGAAATTGACGAAATAAGCATAAGCTCAACTAAGATCCGATCAGCAATAAGCGATGGCCAGATGCAATTAGTAAAAGACTTTTTAGGCTATAATTACTTTCTTACAGGAAAAATTGAAACAGGTGATGGTCTAGGGAAAACATTGGGCTTTCCAACAGCAAACCTTTCAATATCCAAGAACGATAAAATAATCCCTCATCATGGGGTATATGCTGTAAAAGCAAAAATTGACAACAAATACATAAATGGCATTATGAACATTGGAATAAGGCCAACCATTAATAGCGATCAAAATAATTTAAGACTAGAAGTTCATCTATTCAACTTCAATGAATCTATTTATGGAGAAACAATTAAGGTCAATTTAATTACAAAAATTAGAGATGAAATTAAGTTTGATGATATTGAATCTTTAAAAAAACAAATAGGAATAGACTGTGAAAAGGCCAAGAAAATACTATACAACTTATAATACTAAGCCAAAACAAATTTTTGCACTATTACTTTATTGTCTAGTACATACAAGCACATATAGCCAAATTTCAAAAAAATATACTAATCTTCAAAGCGCCTTAAAGAACATCGATAGTGTTTTTATCTTAGACTTGTCTGGGGAAAAACTTACAGAAGTTCCTAAAGAAATTGGTCAATTGACTAACTTAAAAAGCTTAATTATAAAAAATAATAAATTATCAAATCTTCCTAAAGAATGTCACCTTCTAAAAGACTTAGAAATCATTGACTTATCGAAAAACAAATTTGAAAATTTCCCTTTATCATCAATAGAGTTTAAAAATTTAAAACGAATTATATTAAACAGAAATAGCATCAAAGAAATACCAAATGATATAAAACTTCTTGAAAATCTAGAATATCTAGACCTTTGGTCAAACGAAATAGAACATATACCCAACTCAATAGGTGAATTAGAAAACTTAGAAGAACTTGATCTTAGAGTAATTATGTTTTCAAAAGATGAAAAAAAAAGAATTTCAGATTTACTTCCTAATTGCAAAGTTTACTTTTCAAACTCATGTAATTGCGGCTACTAGTTACACCCCACTAATACCCCGCCAGTTAAATTAGAAATACCTGTTATTTGATCAGCAGAATCAGAGCAAAACTTATACCCTGAAGTAATATCGCCCCAGCACAATTCTAAAACAGTACTATTAGTTAACTTACCGGAAACACTTTTTTGGTATTTACTTGCAAAAATACCTAATCCATTATTGATGTTTGTAAAAGATGGTCTTTCAGTTACTACACCAGTTGCTGGCTCATTAACATCCATATATATGTTTAAGTTTTCATTTCCAGCAGTAACAACAAACTCTACTTCATCTATAATGCGTTTTTCAATTAATGCCTCATCTGAGTAGTCAGAAAGCCTACTATGGATGAGTTCAAAAAATGCTAATCCGTTAAATTTTTTATTTAATTCTTCCCCACCATCAGAGTTAATACTTTTTTGTGATCCTAAATTCCAAACAATAGATTTTGAAACAATTTCACCCGTATAATAAACCTCATCAAAATAAAACCTCATTAACAACTCATACCTTTTCGCTTTTGGAGCCGTTTGCCAAAAAACATTATGATCGTTGTAATAGGCCGCTGTTCCTAAATCAACATCATTTAAAAGGTTGAAACCAAAAGTTTTTAAAGTTAACTTATAAAATATATCAAAAGACAAACCTGAACCATCTATCATTTCTGTTTTAGAGGTAACTAACTCATTGGACCCTGGAACATCTAAAAAAAGTTTATAAATTCTTTCGTCATTTAAATACAAAGTATCCGATCCGCTAACGATTTGATCTGGAACAAAAAAATAAATCTTTTGAGAATCTTCATAAAAAATTCCATCATCAATGTTGTCTACCCACATTTCTTCCAATGGATAACTATTTGTCGGGTTAACTGTATCGCTGATGTCAAACTCATCAACTCTAGCTATAATACTTGAATAGTGTGTACTGTCATTTATTGATGCAGATTGAGCATTATTAGAATCTCCAAGATAAGATCTATTTATCTTAACAAATTGAGTATCTAAGGACTGATCTAACAATCCATAAACTATTGGCACAGACTTATAAGGAGCATTTAATTCAAAATCTGAACTACAAGAATTACAAAACAAAACAAGTGACAAAATTATGGACAAAACCCAATTTCCAGTATGGTCTGATATAGATTTAAACATATTTAATTTTTAATAAATTTAGCAGTCATTTTTCTTTCAGGTGATTCTATTTTAATAAAATAAAATCCTGATGGATATGGGCTTAAATCAACCGAGAAATTGTTGTTGCCTGTATTTAAATTACCAGTATTAATTTTCAAAACCTCTCTACCTAGAGCATCAACTAAAAACACCCCCGAATTATTTAAAGGCATCAACAAATTAAAGCTAATGTTAACTTCATCATTGGCTGGATTTGGAAAAACATGAAAATCGTTGATTCTCTCATTATTTCTTAGAGACAATGGCCCCGAAAGGTTGATATCATCAATAAACAAATCATTTCCACCACCGTTAACAAATTTGAATTTAAATCTAAAATCATTCACTAAATAAATAGAAACTAAACTTGGAACATTAATTGTTTTCCAATCAGATCCAGTGGGAGAAATATTAGATGTAGTATTCCCCATAGTTGCAATTGTTGCAGGACTAAGTGTTTTTCTGACAAACCAGTTTTCTCCACAATCATTACTTACCAAAACTTGTAAATAATCTGAATTTCCAGAACTTCTTTTAGCAAAAGCATATTTAAAACTTAACGAAGCAGATGCCAAATTAGAGAGCTTAATGGTATTACTAATCAATTCATCTATCTGACCAGCTGCAGCAGAAGAATTATCTAATTTGACTGATTTAGATCCACCAGATGAGGCGTTAG
>JBELEU010000117.1:0-6931 GCA_042093455.1 Crocinitomicaceae bacterium
GACTGAAGCTGGTTTTGGTGCAGATTTAGGTGCAGAAAAATTTTTAAATATTAAATGTGTTTCTGGAGGACTTTCTCCTAAAGCACTTGTTTTGGTTGCAACTATAAGAGCCTTAAGACACCATGGAGGAGCAAAAAAAGAAGAATACAATACACCGAGTGTTGAAAAAGTGAAAAAAGGAATTTCAAACCTTAACAAGCACATTGAAAATTGCAAAAAATTTGGTCTTAATCCTGTTGTAGCCATCAATGCATTTCCATCTGATTCTAAAGAAGAAGTTGATTTTATAATTGACAATTGTAAAAATATTGGAGTTAAAGCTGTTGTTGCACGAGGTTGGGAAAGTGGTGGTCAAGGTATGATAGATTTAGCAGAATCAGTTGTTGGTGAAATTGAAGAAGGATCTAATGATTTTAAACCCCTTTACAAATGGAATTCTCCAGTTAAAAATAAAATTGAAACAATTGCAAAAGAAATTTATGGAGCAGACGGGGTAGAATATTCAAAAAAAGCAATGACTGAATTAACTAGAATCAATGATTTAGGATTAGAAAATTTGCCAATATGTATGGCAAAAACTCAAAAGTCTTTTAGTGATAATGATTCACTATTAGGAAGACCTGAAGGCTTTATTGTTACTGTAAGAGAGTTTGAGTTTGCTGCAGGGGCAGGGTTTATTATACCAATTCTTGGTAAAATGATGAGAATGCCCGGTTTGCCAGCTGTTCCAGCTTCGGAAGGAATGAATATTGATAAAAATGGTAAAATATCTGGTTTGTCCTAATGAACTATTTATTACCTAAATATCAAGGTGAAAAATTTCAGGACGGTAGACTTGATATTGTAGATGATTATCTATCAATTGAAGAAGCATTACAGATAAATATCAATAAAAAACCTTTTACAGTAATGATGAGATCTCCTGGTGATGAGATCGACATGGTTAGAGGTTTGTTGTACAATGAAGATATTTATACCCATTTAGCACCTTTTAAAATCGAAATAATCAACAAAAATAAACTAGATTACATCACTGAGATAAATGTTGAAATCAAATCATCACTTCTTGGTGATGGTTACATGAGTAGTAGAAGTTTATTAAGTGTTTCGTCATGTGGAATTTGTGGAAAAAGAGAGTTGGGAGATTTAAGCATTAATGGTTCTAAACTTAGTGAAGTGAATTTTTCAGTTGAATTAATTGCCAAGATGTTAGTTGATATGCAATCCAAGCAATTAGGTTTTTCAAAGTCTGGAGGTTCTCATGCTGCTGCAGCCTTCGATACAAAAGGTAATCTTATCACATTAAAAGAGGATATTGGTCGTCACAATGCAGTTGATAAAGTTGTTGGTGCATTGATTCGAAAATCGGAACTTAATAATGCAGTTTTTTTATCTGTAAGTGGTAGAGTTTCTTATGAAATTATTACCAAAACATTTAGGGCGAAAATACCTGTTTTAATTGCTGTTTCAGCACCTTCATCTTTAGCTATTGACTTTGCAAAAGAGTTAGGGGTTACGGTTTTTGCATTTTGCAGAAAAGGTAAATCTACAAGGTATTCATAATTAATTTTTACAATGGGAAATCAGAATAAAAAATCAGCTCAACCTCCTCAAAAGTTTACTGGCATTAAATTGGGTAGTCCTAAAACCTATGCTGCTGGAATTCCTGCTGTTCTATCCTCGTTAAATCACATAAACAAAGAGGTCGGCATTGTTAATGGAATTAAGTTGTTGAATAAAATGAATCAATTTAAGGGTTTTGATTGTCCAGGCTGTGCTTGGCCAGATCCAGACGATAAAAGAGCATTGCTTTCTGAATATTGTGAAAATGGTGCTAAGGCAATTTCTGAAGAATACACAAAGCAAAGGGCTGATCCTGAATTTTTTTCTAAAAATTCTGTAACATCTATGTTGGATTGGTCTGACTATGAAATCGGAAAATCGGGTAGAATAACATCTCCAATGTTTTACAATTCACAGTCTGATAAATATGAAGAAATTTCATGGAACGGAGCCTTTAAATTGATTTCAAGAGATTTGAAGTCTCTAAAGGACCCTAATGAAGCAGTTTTTTATACCTCGGGAAGAACAAGTAATGAAGCTGCTTTTTTATATCAGCTAATGATAAGGAAATTTGGCACAAATAACCTTCCAGATTGTTCTAATATGTGTCATGAGAGTAGTGGAACAGCACTTTCAGAAACTTTAGGTATTGGAAAAGGTTCAGTAACTCTTGAAGATTTTAATCATGCTGAATTGGTAATTGTAGTAGGTCAAAACCCTGGTACAAATCATCCGAGAATGTTGTCTGCTCTAAGAAATACAAAAGAAGCTGGAGGTTCTATTATTTCAATTAATCCTCTTCCTGAATCTGGATTAGTTTCTTTTAAAGACCCACAGAAGCCTTTAGAATGTTTAGGTTCTGGGACATCTCTAACAGATTTATATTTGCCTGTTCGGATTAATGGTGATTTACCTTTATTTAAGGCCATAAATTTTTTATTAAACAAAAAAGAGGAAATTCAACCCAATTCACAGTATGATTGGGAATTCATTAACAATAAAACTTCAGGTTTTGATTCTTTTATAAATGATTTAAAAAAACAAAACTTTAATGATTTAGTAGCTGAGAGTGGTGTTGATGAGGTTTTGGTAAGGGAAGCTGCTGACATGATTGCAGGTAAAAAGAAAATTATTGTATGCTGGGCAATGGGTTTGACTCAGCAAAAAAATGCTGTTGCCAACATACAAGAAATAGTAAATTTATTGTTGTTAAAAGGAAGCATTGGTAAGAAGGGTGCAGGAACATGTCCAGTTAGAGGACATTCCAACGTTCAGGGAGATCGAACCATGGGTATTTGGGAAAAACCTCCTAAGAGCTTTCTAAATAAATTAGGTACTGTTTTTAATTTCTCTCCACCATTAGAGCATGGATACGATGTTGTTGATTCAATCAAGGCAATGCATGAAAATAAAGTTGAGGTGTTTTTTGCAATGGGGGGTAATTTTTTATCAGCTACTCCTGATACTGAATTCACAGCTCAAGCATTAAGAAAATGTCAACTTACCGTTCATGTTTCAACAAAATTAAACAGGAGTCATTTAGTACATGGAAAAGAAGCTTTGATTTTGCCTGTTTTAGGTAGGTCAGAAATCGATATTCAAAAGGGTGGTAGTCAGTTTGTAAGCGTTGAAAACAGTATGGGTGTTGTTCATTCCTCAACTGGAAATATGAAACCTGTTTCTGAAAATATTATTAGTGAACCTTCTGTTCTTTGTCAATTGGCTTGCATGTTGTTTGAAGATGAAAAAGAAATGTGGGTTGAGTTTATGAATAACTACAATCTAATTAGAGACAAAATTGAAGATGTAATACCTGGTTTTGAATCATTCAATGAAAGAATTCAGAACCCATCAGGTTTCTATCTTCCAAATAATGCTAGAGATGGTGATTTTTCTAAAACTTCAACAAAAAAAGCAAATTTCACTGTTCATAAAGTTAGTAAACTTGATTTAAATGAAGACCAGTTATTGATGATGACCATTAGAACGCATGACCAATACAATACAACTATATATGGTTTAAATGATAGATATAGAGGTATTTATAATGAGAGGAGGGTTGTGCTAATGAATGAAAAAGACATGCGTTCAAGAAATCTTCAAAACTTGGATAAGGTTGATTTAATAAGTCATTTTAACGGGGAAAAGAGATACGCTAAAGGGTTTTTAGTTGTAAAATATCCGATCCCTCAAAAATGCACTGCAACTTACTTTCCTGAAACAAATGTATTGGTCCCGATTGATAGTGTAGCTGAAAAAAGCAATACTCCAACTTCAAAATATATTGTTGTTACTATTGATAAAGCATAGTTTTTATTTCTTTTATATTTTGAATTATTGATTCCTGTGAATTTTTCTTTCAAACTTAATTTTTTTGTTTGTTTTAATTGTGTTTAATTAAAGTTTGGTTGTTACTAAATACTTCCTCTAATTATGTTTTGTTATGGTTTTTAGACTAATTTTGTAGAAAAATAAGTTACTAATTATCTAATTATGAGCAATTTTAAAGCTGTTAAGTTTGATACCTCTAAAAGCGAATTTGCAAAGGTATTAAGGAAGAGAGTTAATCAGTATTTTAAGGAAAAGAAAATTTCTAAGCACAGTAATTTCAACATGATTGCAAAAACTGTTTTTATGATGTCATTATACCTTATACCTTATTCATTTGTTGTTACAGGTTTTGTTGAATCATATTGGTTAAACCTAGTTCTTTGGGCAATAATGGGTCTTGGAATGGCAGGTATTGGAATGAGTGTAATGCATGATGCAAATCACGGTTCCTATTCCAAGTCAAAAAGGTTAAATGATTTCATTGGGCAAGTAATAACTTTAATTGGGGGTAATGCAATTAACTGGAAATTACAGCATAACGTTTTACATCATACTTATACTAATATTTCTGGTATGGATGAAGATTTAGAATCTGATCCTTTAATGCGTTTTTCACCAGATCAAGAGGTGAAAAGATTTCATAAGTTTCAACATTTATACGCATGGTTCTTATATGGTTTAATGACTATATCATGGTCTGTAGATAAGGATTTCTCACAATTAGTCAGATATAAAAAGAAAGGTCTTTTAAAGCTTCAAAATGTTAAATTCAACAGAGCTTTAGTTACCCTAATTATTACTAAGGTCTTGTATTATTGTTATGCATTTGTTTTACCAATGATATTTGCACCTACCTGGTGGATTGCTTTAGTTGGTTATTTAATCATGCATTTTGTTGCAGGCTTTGTTTTAGCTATTGTTTTTCAATGTGCTCATGTTATTGAAAAAACAGATTATCCGAAACCATTAGAAACTGGAAATATGGAAACAGATTTCTTTGTTCATCAATTAAATACTACTGCAAATTTTGGTTCTAGATCTAAGTTCTTTTCATGGTTTGTTGGTGGTCTCAATTTTCAGGTAGAACATCATCTTTTTCCTAATATCTGTCATATTCACTATAAAAAATTAAGTCCAATTGTTAAAAAAACTGCATTAGAGTTTGGATATCCTTATCATTCTTTTGCTACTTTTTTTGAAGCTTTAAGTTGCCATACAAGACACTTAAAGCAATTAGGAACTGCATAACTTTTTAAAGTTTTTTAGTAATTTTTGATGAACAGAATATTTCTAATCAATTCAAAAGTTATTTTTACTTAAAATTTAAATTATCAGCCACTCAAATCACATACAGTTTGATACTCAAAAACCAGAGTTTGTTAAAACACTAAGGAAAAGAGTCAATAAATATTTCAAAGAAAATAATTTATCAAAAAACCACAACACCGGAATGCTTTTCAAAACAGCATTTATGTTCTGTTTGTTTACTATTCCATTTGTTGTTATTGTTTTAAATATTCTCCCAGGTTGGTATAATTTGTTGATGTGGGGTCTTATGGGTTTTGGAATGGCAGGTATAGGTCTTTCTGTTATGCATGACGGGAATCACGGTGCATATTCTGGAAATTCTTTTATGAATAAATTTACTGGTTACGGATTGAACTTTGTTGGAGGTTATGATTTATGTTGGAGAATACAACATAACGTTTTGCATCACACCTACACTAATATCATTGGAATGGATGAAGATGTTGACGCAGGAATAGTTCTAAGATTTTCTGATTCCCAACCTCTTAAAGGTCACCATAAATATCAACATTTGTATGCATGGTTTCTATATGGACTTATGTCTATATCTTGGATCATGAGCAAAGATTTTATTCAAGTAATTAAGTACAATAAAAAAAATCTCCTCAAAACTCAGAATATCACTCTTAAAAGAGCATTGTTAAACCTATCTCTTTGGAAGCTTTTCTATTTTTCATACATCATAATTTTGCCTATTTTTCTTTCTCCAAACATAGGTTTAAACATAGGCGGTTTTTTCTTAATGCATTTTATCGCTGGATTCTTTTTAACTACTGTTTTCTTGTGTGCTCACATTGTTGATAAAACAGAATTTCCATTGCCTGACAACAATGGAGTAGTTGATAAAAACTGGTACGTACATCAAATGGAAACAACTGCTAACTTTTCAAATACAAAAAGTTTTTTTTCATGGTTCATTGGTGGTTTGAATTATCAGATTGAACATCACTTGTTTCCAAACATTTGTCATGTTCATTACTATGACCTTTCTAAAATTGTCAAATCAACTGCTGAAGAGTATAACTTGCCATACCACGCTAGTAATACTTTTTACAAGGCTTTAACCCATCATTATCACCACCTCAAGTTGATGGGTAAATATGCTAGTTGAATTTAATTCAACTTCTAGCTTCAATTCTACTAATTACATTACTGAAATCATCTTCAAAATTCTTAGTCCGATAAATTTTTTTTCCATTAACGTAGGTGTCTTTTATGATTTTTGAGTCAAGAGAATATATAATTGTATTTAAAATGTGATTGTCTCCAGTGTTGTTAATCAAGTGATGCTTGCTGTTTAAGTCCAAAAAATCTAAAGGTTTTCCTACTTGAAAATAACTTTCTCTTTTAGATCCCATTGCTTTTTTTCCATTGAACCACATTTGATTAAAAGCATTAAAGCTTGAGTTGCCAGAGTTTTTGTTTGTGTACGTGTTTCTGTTGTGACTTATTAGTCTTTGCCCGTAGTCTAGTAGTCTTAATTCTTCAAATGGTGATAAGTTTACATGACTATCGCTTCCAATAGACCAATTTCCATTGTTCTCTTGGTAATCTATTAGGGGAAATATACCATCTCCAAGATTTCCTTCGGTTATTGGACATATAACTACATTTGATCCTGTTTTAGCTAAATGTATTATTTCATTCTTACTAAGATGAGTTGCATGAACTAAATGATGATGTTCTTTTAAGTTTAAGTTGTCAAGTAGCCATTCAACTGGTCTTGAGC
>JBELEU010000118.1:0-6911 GCA_042093455.1 Crocinitomicaceae bacterium
GAATGAATGGAGGCTTTGAAGATTGTACAGTTCTATGGGATCTTTTTAATAAAAACAATGGGAACTGGGATGATACATTTAAAGAATATGAAGTTCAAAGAAAACCTGATGGTGATGCTTTACAAGATTTATCTCTTGACAATTACTATGTAATGAGAGATTATGTTGCGGATCCAGATTTCCTTCTTCAAAAAAAGATTGAAGCAAAATTATCCGAGAGACACCCAGATAAGTGGATGCCGCTATACAGTCAAGTTACCTTTAGTCATATTCGCTATTCCGATGCTTATAAACAAGGAAAAAAACAAGATAAAATAATGAAAGATATTCTTAAAAATCCAAAAATTGAAGAATTGTGGGATTCTGAAGAAATAGAAAATGAAATTTTAGCAAAATTATGATTAAAAAAGTAGTTTACTTTTCTATTGTTTTACTTTTTAGTGCTAATAGCATATTTGGTCAACTGTACCAAAAAAAGAAGCTCCCTTTGGTTGACTTAAATGGATCATACAAAATGAATCATTTTTTCATAAGTCCAGGGCTAACTTTTATGCTTCCTAATGAAAGTAAATTATTAGGTGGTGTTGACAATGATGATATTAATGCAAGAGGAAGATTGGCTTATAAATTTGAAATAGGAGAATATTACATCTTTCCTGGAGGTGGTAATATTTTCAATTACATGGACTATTCATTATCATACAAAAAATTATCTGGAATTGAGATCGATATGAATAACACTAAATCAATCTTCAAAAAAAGGTACTTAGGATTGAATTATAATTTAAACAACATTATCCAATTGAGTAACACTACTTTTTTACAGAATTCAATCGGTTTAAATTTAGACTTTCAGCTTTTCGAAAGAAAACCTACTCCAACTCCAAATAACCCTAAAAGATTACTTTTATCACTTCATTATAAATTTGGATATGGATTTAAGATCCAAAACAGATTATTTATAATTCCAAGTATAGAAACTCCAATTTTAAACTTAAGAACATGGGAGAACTGGAAATCTACCTATGGAATTTTTAATAGTAGATATAGGCCATTGTTGTTTTCAGTCAGAATTTTATGGTTGAAAAGGCCTAATCCTGGAGATTGCCCACCAGTTTACACTGATCCAAATGAGCAAAAAAGGTACGAACAAAACTTTATGGAATAAATATGAAAAGTAAAAAAACATCAAGTGAATCTCTATCAGTTCAAACAAAAATGGTTCTTCCTCATGACACAAATCCTCTCAACACATTGTTTGGTGGCAGCCTATTGGCCTGGATGGATGAAATAGCCAGCATAGCTGCACATAAACATAGTGACAGAGTTGTGGTTACCGCATCTATAAACAATGTTTCCTTTACTCAACCAATCTTTGCTGGAGAGATAGTAACTTTGGAAGCTAAAGTAAGTAGAGCATACAACTCATCTATGGAGGTTTTTGTAGACGTATTTGTTGAAAATTCGAACGGAAAAAGAAAAAAATGCAATGAAGCTATTTACAATTTTGTTGCAATAGATCAAAATAGAAACCCTATTTCTGTTCCTGCATTAATTCCTGAAACTCAAGAAGAAAAGTCAAGATTTGACTCTGCACTAAGAAGAAAACAACTAAATTTAGTATTTGCAGGTAAAATGAAAGCCGAAGAAGCTACTGAGTTAAAAAAATTACTTTTCCCTAATTTATCATGAAAGCCAATCAAAGTATAGAAATATTTAATCTTGCAATTGCTGATTTTCACATTACTGATCATGTGGATACATTGTTAAAAAACCCATTTGAACAAAACACTATAGAGTCCCTTTTTTATATAAAATGCTGGATTGATACCGTTCAATGGCATTTGGAGGACATTATTAGAGATCCCGAAATTGATCCAATAAAAGGAATGTCTATAAAAAGGCGTATTGATGCATCCAACCAAGAAAGGACTGATATGGTTGAAAAGTTAGACGACTACTATATATCTATCTTTCAAGGAACTCCTGTTAAAAAAAATGCAACCATTAATACAGAAAGTCCTGGATGGGTAGTAGATAGAATATCCATTTTATGCCTAAAAATATGGCACATGCAAGAACAAGTATTGAGGGAGGATAGTACCGAAATTCACAAAAAGACATGTCAGTCCAAATTAGATATTCTTGAAATACAAAAAGAAGATTTAATTAGTTCTTTTGACTTGCTTCTTAGTGAATATGAAAAAGGCAACAAAAGCATCAAAGTCTATCGTCAAATGAAAATGTACAATGACGAAGATTTAAACCCAGTACTTTACAAAAAAGGGAATTCTTGAATGTACTAATTATACGTTTTTCTGCTCTAGGAGATGTAATTTTAACAATTCCTGTAGTAAACGCTTTAATTGAAAGCAATTCAAATTTAAATATCTGGATACTATCAAATGTTAAAAATAAAACTCTTTTTGAATTTAGTGATCGAGTTCACTTTATAGGAGCAGACCTTAAAGGAAAACACAATAAAATTTATAAACTTAATTCGTTTGTAAATAAGACTCATGAAACCAATAAATTTGACATTGTCTACGACTTACATGATGTAATTAGATCTAAAATTTTGCGCTTTAATTTCATGCTTAAAGGGGTTAAAACAAGGAAATACATTAAAGGTAGAAAAGAGAAAAAAAAATTGATTGCCAAAAAAATTGATTTTCAAAAACTTAAACATACTTCAACCCGCTACTTAGAAACTTTCGAAAAAGATTTCGAGAAATTGAGTATAAAATCATTTCTACATCCGTTATTAGTCACTGAAAACAATTCAATTAATTTAAAAAATACAATTGGTATTGCTCCTTTTGCTGCACATTCTAGTAAAGAATGGCCAATTGTAAACTTTGTTCCTATTATTGAATCTTTACCCAATTATAATTTTATTTTTTTCGCATATGGCAAACGTGAAGTTGACATTATAAACGAAGTTTTTTATGGTTTTAAAAACACATCTATCGCAGATAATAATTTGAATTTTAGTGAACAAATTAAGTTTATTGATAGTTTGAGTGCTATGATAGCTATGGATAGTGCCAACATGCATCTAAGTTCCATAACAGGTACTAATGTTGTCTCAATATGGGGACCAACACATCATTTCACTGGATTTGGGCCATTAAATAACGAGGATTATATTGTTGAAATTCCCTATAAAAACTTAAAATGCAGGCCTTGCAGTATATATGGGAAAGTTAATGCCAAAACAAGATTATGTGCTCAAAAATCTATGAGCAAAATAAAACCAGAAATGGTAATTAAAACTCTAAATAAAATAATTAGCTGACTTCTTCAAGTTCAAAAGAAAAGTTTTCCATAATTTGATTACACAGTAGCTTGGTACAAGCGTCATTAACTTTAGCAGTAGCTAAATCCAATGAATCTGCATCGACAAATAAAGTAACATGTTTTCCTATTCTAACATTACTAATTTCGTTTAAACCTAAATTTCCCATGCTTTGAGTAACGGCCTTACCTTGTGGGTCAAGTAATGCATCGTGAGGCATAATATCAATATTTGCTTTAAACTTCATCTTTGCTATTTTTTAATAATTGAAATAATGAAGTACAAAAGTAAAATTATTGGTAAAATGAAATAGTATTTTGACATTAATAATGAAATTATTATTGTGAAGAGTACTAAAGTTAATAAAACATACATGTGCTTATTTGAAGAAAATGTCATGTTTTTCACTTTAAAAGACATAAAACTGATTTTAGAAACCATTAAAAAACTGGATAAACTTAGAATTAATACATAAATGAAATTTAAATAAGGAATGAAAAGTGTATCTGCATATTTAAAAAAAAGTAAACTTATTGAAATTATAAATAAAGCATTTGCTGGGGTAGGTAACCCAATAAAGTCAGTGCTATGGGAAGGTTCTTTAATATTAAATCTCGCCAACCTTACTGCAGAATTGATTGGAATGAGCAATAGCAACAGCAAATAATATTTGGGATTATTAAATTGGTAAACCAAATTCAAAGCAACAAACGAAGGTGCTAACCCAAATGTAATCATATCAGCCAATGAGTCTAATTGAGCACCTAGTTCGGATTGTGCATTTAATCGTTTTGCTAAAAAACCATCTAAAAAATCAAAAATTGCAGAAAACAAAATACTAGTACAAGCAAATAAAAAGTAATTATTGAAAGAAAAGAATATTGCTAAACAGCCTCCACATATATTCAAAAGAGTAAATAAAGTTGGAATGTTTTTTTTCATACAAAAATTTAGACTAAAATAATCAACCTTACGTTCTTAATACTATTAAATGATAATATTTAAATAATGAACTTAATATACTTATTTTTGTGATATGAGAGTAATTATGGTTTTAATTGGCTTAGTAGTTACCACAATATCGTGGTCTCAAAACTTCAATGCCCCTAAATACAGTAATGAATTCATGAATATTGGAATCGGAGCAAGAGCTTTAGGAATGTCTAACGCAGTTGTTACATCAACAAATGATGCAACCTCAGGCTACTGGAATCCGGGTCATCTTACAGAAATAGACAATGATCTTCAAATAAGTTTAATGCATTCCGAATATTTTGCTGGAATAGCAAAATTTGACTTTGGAAGTGTTGCCAAAACAATTGATGAAAAAAGTGGATTTGGGGTTTCTTTTATTCGATTTGGGGTTGACAACATACCCAATACAACTGAACTTATAGATGCCCAGGGCAATGTAAACTACGATAGAATTTCATATTTCAGTGCAGCTGACATGGCTTTTTTATTAAGCTATGGGAGAAAAGTCAAAGAAAATTGGATGTTTGGAGGCTCAGCAAAAATAATTCATCGAAAAGTCGGTGACTTTGCTTCTGCTTGGGGTTTTGGTTTTGACTTAAGTTCTACCTACTATACTGAAGGCTGGGTGTTTTCTTGTATTGCAAGAGATGTAACTTCCACTTTTAACAGTTGGAATTACGAGCTTTCAGACCAAATGACCGAAACCTTTTTATTGACTGGAAATGAAATCCCACAGAATAGCTTAGAATTGACACTGCCAAGAATTATTTTTGGGGCATCTAAAAACTTTGACTTTAATAATAATTTATCATTACTGGTTGAACTGAATACTGACATTACTACTGATGGAAAAAGGAATGTATTGATTACTGGAGATCCATTCTCAATAGACCCTCATATAGGTGCGGAACTTAACATCAATAATTATGTTTTCATAAGATCAGGATTGGGCAACATTCAAAAAACATATGATCTAAATAACAAATCAATTGTTACTATTCAACCCAATATAGGAATAGGTCTTCAAATCAAAGGAATAACAATAGATTATGCACTGACTGATATTGGTGATGCTTCTGTTGCGCTGTACAGCAATGTTTTTTCGCTTAGAATTAATTTAAATCCAAATTAATTTGAAAAATTTATTCCATTTATTACTTGGCTTTTATTTGGTCTTAAATGGCTTACCACTTTTTTCCCAATCCTATGGGAATGAGTGGATTAATTACAACCAAAATTATTTTGAGTTTCCGATTACAGAAAGTGGCATACATAGAATTAATTATTCAGAGATAAACAACGCTGTTTCTGACTTGGGGGTCAACATAAATTCCATTTCTAATTCTGGATACCAAATTTTTGGAAGAGAGAAAGAAGTTTCAATTGAAATAATTGATAATAACAGCAATGGCTTAATAGACTCCAATGACTACATACAATTTTATGCAGAAGCTAATGACGGCTGGTTAGACCACCTTGTTTACGATTCTATTGATTTTATAGCTGATGACTATTACAGCTTATTTAATGATACTATACGCTATTTTTTGACCTGGAATAGTGGTTTTAACAATAAACGAATATTATACGAATCCGATGTAAACTTTACTAGCTACAGTAGTATAGATTATTGCTGGAAAAAAACATTTGTTAAATATACTGACAATTACTCCCTTGGACCTCAACAGAGTGGACTTTCTAGTCCTAAATATGAAAAAGGAGAAGGCTGGGTAGGTCCTTCACATGGTAAAGGGGGAAACTATACAGAAACACTTTCAACAAATAATTACTATAGCACTGGTCCAAATGCTTTTGGAAATGCCTCAATAGTTGCAGTTAATAATTCTAGTTCCAACAGCAATGGAAACAATCACAATACAAAATTATATGTAGATAATAACTTGGTTTTTGATTCGTCATATTATTCATATGAATTATTAAAAATCCCCTTTATTCTCAATGCACAGTCGTTAAATAATTCTGTTAATGTAAAACATAAAATTGCAAACATTGGTCAGGGAACCGATTATCAACATGTTTCATCCATTTCAGTCTGGTACCCTCACACTGGAAATCTATCTAATTATAGTGAAATTAAATTTGGACTCTCTCATAATAACTCCCAATCAAAATCTAGATTTACAATTTCTCAGTTATCGAATAATGTAACCAGTCCATCTTTATATATGATGGATGATATTGTTCGAAAAATTCCATTAACTCAAAATGGATCTAGTTGGGAAATAGTTACCCCTCCTCCATCAAGTGATACGGCATTGTATTATCTGTGTGACGCTAATAATTATCATGTTGTTACTAATATAAAACCAGTTAACACAAATGGAAACTTCATTAATTATCAATCGTTACAATTGGACAGTGCTTTTTTAATAGTGACTCACCCATCATTATTTGCTTCATCAAAAAATTATGCTAGCTACAGAGCTCAACAATTTGACACCTTAGTTGTAAGCATTGAAGACTTATACAATCAATTTGCTGGAGGAATTTACAAGAACCCACTGGCTGTTAAGCGGTTTTTAGCCTTCACCATGGATAAGTGGCCAAGCTGGCCATCTCATCTCTTTCTAGTAGGAAAATCCATTAGATTAAATGATGAATTTGATGCTGGATCTAG
>JBELEU010000119.1:0-6760 GCA_042093455.1 Crocinitomicaceae bacterium
AGGTTTCATTGCTGGTAAATTAAATAGTATCCACTAAAAAATGAAATTACGTCTTCTTAGTATATATACATGTTTGTTAACTTTAACATCTTGCGGACAATCCTCTAATGAAAAAAACAATTCAATGAGTACTGAAACAAATAAATTCACCAATCATTTAATAAATGAAACCAGCCCCTATCTTCTTCAACACGCTCATAATCCCGTTAATTGGTACCCATGGGGAGAAGAAGCTTTAACAAAGGCTAAAAATGAAAATAAATTAATTATTGTTAGTATTGGTTATGCCGCTTGTCATTGGTGTCACGTAATGGAACACGAAAGTTTTGAAAATGAAGAAGTAGCAAGCTTAATGAATGACAAATTCATTTGCATCAAGATAGATAGAGAAGAAAGACCCGATATAGATCAAGTTTACATGAACGCTGTTCAATTAATTAGCGGAAGAGGTGGTTGGCCTTTAAACTGCATTACACTTCCTGATGGAAGACCCATTTATGGAGGCACATATTACCCACCTAAGAATTGGACAGAACTTTTAACAAACGTATCAAAATTTGTAAAAGAATCACCTGAAAGAGCTGAGAATCAAGCTAAAGAACTTACCAATGGTATAAACAGCAGTGAATTCATCATGCTTAATCATGATAAACCTCAATTTTCAACTTTAGATTTAGATCGTATTTTCACCAATTTTGAACAACAACTTGACCCGATTAACGGGGGTAATAAAGGAGCTCCAAAATTCCCTATGCCAATTGGTTACGAATTCTTACTGCACTACAATTATATAATGGATGAGCCCGCAGCTCTTGATGCTACCATGCTAACATTAATAAAAATGGCAAATGGAGGAATCTATGATCAAATAGGTGGAGGATTTTCAAGATACTCAACAGATGCATATTGGAAAGCTCCACATTTTGAAAAAATGCTATATGACAATGGTCAATTAGTAAGCTTATATAGTTCTGCTTTTCAAGTAAATAGAAACCCATTGTTTAAAACAATTATTGAGGAAACTTTAGATTTTACAAAACGGGAACTAACTTCTAAAGAAGGGGGGTTCTATTCATCACTAGATGCAGATAGTGAAGGAATAGAAGGTAAGTTTTATGTATGGAAACACGAAGAGTTAACGAAACTATTGAAAGGTGATACTGAACTTATTATTGAGTATTACAACAGTGAAAAAAAAGGAAATTGGGAAAATGGTGAAAACATTTTATTGAAAACTAAATCAAATAAGACATTTGCCACCGAACATCAATTGTCTGAAAAAGAATTAGAAATAAAAGTGAGCAAAGCAAAAGAAATTTTAATGAAAGAAAGAGCAAATCGTATAAGACCTGCCCTAGATGATAAAATTTTAACTTCTTGGAACTCATTAATGCTAAAAGGATATATTGATGCCTATAAAGTATTAGATAAAAAAGAATACCTAGCTATTGCTTTAAAAAATGCTGATTTCATATGTGATAATCTAAAAAGTGCAGATTACAGGTTAAATCGAAATTTCAAAAATGGGAAGGCAACCATAAACGGGTTTTTAGATGATTATGCTTTTACTATTCAAGCTTTTATAGCACTTTATCAGGTAACATTTGATGAAAAATGGCTACATGAAGCAGAAAACATAATGAACTATTCAATTGATCATTTTTATGATAAAAAAAACGGAATGTTTTATTATACGTCTGATATTGACCCTTCATTAATTGCTAGAAAAATGGAAGTGTCAGACAATGTCATGCCATCATCTAATTCAGAAATGGCTAAAAATCTATTTTTAATAGGAAGGTATACTTACAATGATAGCTATACTGAAATGTCTCAAAAAATGCTCAACAATGTAAAGGAGAACACCATAAAAGGAGGGTCGTATTACGCCAACTGGAGTATTCTTTTAAGTTGGTTTAGTAGCGAAACATATGACGTTTCTATTGTAGGAGAAAATTGCCATAAAATCAGAAAAGAATTAGATCAGAAATATTTACCTAATGTTTTTATTTCTGGAGGTAAAAAAGAAGGGAAATCACCACTTTTAAAGGACAAGTTAATTCCAAATGAAACTACAATTTACGTCTGTCAAGATAAAGCCTGTAAATTACCAGTAAATACTGTTGAAAAAGCACTTAAACAAATTAACCCATAAAAAT
The DNA here is from genome assembly GCA_042093455.1 of Crocinitomicaceae bacterium. Taxonomy (GTDB): domain Bacteria; phylum Bacteroidota; class Bacteroidia; order Flavobacteriales_D; family Parvicellaceae. Next base: position 2,160 of record JBELEU010000119.1, read on the forward strand.
CATGTCAGAAGACTACAAAAATCATTGGGAAAATGTATACAAAACCAAGACACCAAATGAAGTTAGCTGGACTCAATTGCACCCAAAAACTTCAATTGAATTAATCAAATCTTTTAACCTTCCCAAAACATGTTCAATAATTGATGTAGGTGGAGGAGATAGTTTATTAGTTGACTTTTTATTAAAAGATGGTTTTCAAAACATTACAGTTTTGGACATTTCAAACGAGGCAATCAAAAGAGCAAAAAAAAGATTAGGAGAAAAAGCCGATAAAGTAAGTTGGATTGTTAGTAATATAACTGACTTTTCACCTGAGAAAACGTATGACATTTGGCACGATAGAGCAACATTTCATTTTTTAAATAAAGATAATCAAATCAAAAAGTATATAAATCTTGTAAATAAATCGGTTAACAAGAGCTTTGTTATTGGAACTTTTTCAATGGATGGCCCATTAAAATGCAGTGGCATGGAAATTGTACAATACAACGATGTAAAAATGAATGATTTATTTTCAAATCATTTTAAAAAATTAAGTTCAATCAAAGAAGATCACATAACGCCTTTCAATACAATTCAAAATTTTATTTTTTGTACCTTTATAAAAAAAACGAATCATGATCAAAAAAACTAAATATATTGTCCTTACCTTACTATTAACAGTTGTTTATTCATTCAATGCACAAAATAGTAAACTCGTTAAAGAATCTTTTAAAGTTTGGGGTAAATGTGATATGTGTCAAGAAAAAATTGAAGACACCACTAATGACATTAAAGGGGTTAGGTTTGGAAGATGGAGCATAGCTTCTAACATGATAACTGTTAAATACGACCCAGAGAAAACATCTAGCGAAAAAATACAAAAAGAAATAGCTGGAGCTGGATACGATACAGAATTATACTCTGCAAAAGATGAAGATTATAACAATTTACATTTTTGCTGTAAATACGAACGCAAATGAAAACATTAAAGCTAATTGTAGGACTTATATTACTCCTAAATTACAATACATTTTTCACCCAAACCTATGCAACCGACTTTACTGCAAATGATTGCAATGGAGTATCTCATAATTTATTTTCGGAATTAGATAGTGGTAAAGTAATTGTAATTGCTTGGGTAATGCCATGTCTTACATGTATTACAGACCCTCTGGCTGCATTTGCTGAAGTTCAAAATTATGAAGTATCTCACCCAGATAAAGTTCGTTTTTACATGGCTGATGATTATGCCAACACAAGTTGTGCGACACTCTCTAGTTGGGCTCTAAATTATGGCATGGACAATTGTGTTAAATTCACTGATCCATCAATAAGCATGAGTGACTACGGAGTAAATGGAATGCCGAAAATAGTTGTTCTTGCTGGTTTAGATCATAAAATTTATTTCAACGAAAACAGCAGTCATCAAGGAATTGAAAATGCAATTAGTCAAGCTATAAATAGCACTGACATAAAAATAGATCATTCTAGTATTCTAGAACCGAAAATCTACCCTAATCCATCAAAAAATAACTTAACATTGGAGTTTTCAAAGGGTATTATTGAAAATGTAAAAGTTGAAATAATTAATGTTTTAGGAGAAGTTATTTTTGAACTAAACACTAACCATTTTTTATCACCGGAGAATATAAATATTGATATTACTAAATTTAAAAATGGTGTTTATATTCTTAAAACATCTTCTAGACACTCACAAAAGTCTAAAACATTTATTGTCTCAAAATGAGATGTTTAGCTATATTTTCTTTACTTTTTTTTTCAACTAATTTTATTGCTCAAGGTTGCTGTTCTGGTGGTGCAGGAAGTCCTATTGCTGGAGGTGCAGCTACTGGTGTTCTTCAAAAAAATCAAATGCAAATTTCTGGAAACTACCAGTACATTCGGTCTGAAAAATTCTACACTGCAAACAGAGATACAACTGCACTTTTTGACAACTTAAACAGTAATTATTTATTTTACAGAATGGATTACGGCATAAGTAAAAAGCTAACTATTTCATTAGCAACTGGATATTTTACGAACAAATCTTTAATTGAACTAGACCAGAAAGATACCATTCGCTCTAAAGGAATTGGTGACTTGATAATATTCCCACGATACGACATTTACAATGAAACAAAAAACAACATTAGAACTGAAATAACATTGGGCATAGGCTTGAAAGTTCCACTAGGCTTACACAATGATTCGACTCTAATTGGTTCATACCCACAAATAGGAGACATATATGCCATATCTCCTCCAACTGTTCAACCAACAAACGGTTCTAATGACCTTATGTTTTATTCTTTCTTTTTTAGAGACTATTCAATAAATAAAATTAGACTTTTCAGCAATGCTCTTTACATTAAAAGAGGATACAATTCATTGGGTGAAAAATTTGGTGATTATGCTAGTTTAGGGTTGTTTATAGGAAAAACATTTATCCGAAAATGGGGAGTTACTACTCAGCTTAAAGGAGAATGGATTGGGAAAATTAAAGCAAAAGAAGGAATAGACTTAATTGCTGATTACAACATTGATATTGCATCTACTGGAAGTAAAAAAATATTTTTTATTCCACAGATTAGTTACATTAACAAATCTCTTGTGTTTTTCGCAACGTGTGAAATGCCAATTTATCAGTTTGTCAACGGAACTCAAATAGGTTCACAACTTCAAATTACTACTGGGTTTAATTATAGATTTATGGTTAAAAGTCCTGAAATTAAAACAGATGACTATAAAATAGAAGTAAATTAAACTACTTATTGTTTTATTACTTTTAGAATTGTTGATCCTCCTTCATATTCAATTTCAAATAAGAAGACACCTGAACTCATATCTTCAAGTGATACAGTTGATGAATAAAACACCCTTTGCAATTTACCTAAGCAATCAAAAACATTAACCTTAAGCACTTTGCTATTGCTGGAAGATGAGACATGAACCAAATTCCCCGTTGGATTAGGAAAAACAGAAAAAATAGGATCAAAAAACAAAGGTTCCTCTACACTTACATTTGGGCAATTTCCGGGGATGTTAGCATCAAGCCAAATCAAACGTTCATTGATCCATGACTTAAACTTTATCAATTCGCCTTCATATGTACTTGGTTGCAAGCCAATTTCAGGTGTTCCAACATTAATTCCTAAGATAGGCCACCTATTATAATGTCTTTCTTGAGCTTGATTTACAATTTGTCCCAAGGAATCAATAAAATGAAATAAATTTGCAGTATCAAGAATGCTGTTTCTTAAATTAAAATAACGACAGGAAAGTTCATTGGCAAAAGTGGAATCTTGTAATAACCTTTTGTACCAACCTGGCGGCTTTACATCTGAAGGTCCAGAATAATCGTGCCTCCACCCTGCTCCATTTAACATGCTTGAACTGTGGTCTTTAAATGCCCAATCAAAATCCCAAACAGGCCCTGCATATATCAATGAATCTTTACTGTCTTTGTCTTTATGAAAGTTTCTACTTTTCTTAAATCCATCAACATTTCTAGCAAACTCATTCACAATAAAATAATCTATAAATGAACGTGTATTGATAAATGGTTTGTAACCCAAAATTGGATCTTCAAAGTCAATCCCCCATAAAGCGTTTTCAAAGTCAGAAACTCTTTGTTGAATAAATACTTTTTGTGGATTAGTTATGTCATCAATATCAGGGTAATTGTATACATATCTAACATCATCATTAGGATAATTTGGGTTGTTATAATTAGACAACCAACTGTTGTTCCAATCCCAATAGTCAACCCTAAATATATACCCACCTGTCAAACTATCTCCAGCATTGTCATCCAAATCCAATTTTGAAATATCGACTCTGCCCTTGTCTCGTTTGATTTTTTCTGTAAAAACATATATACCATTGTATATTGAATCAATGACTACTTCACACAATTGTGTTCTAGGAGCATAATGACCCATTTTTGAAAATAAATCAAAAGCTAAAATATTTCTCAAAAAAGTTTTATCGTTGTAATTAGCTAGTAAAATCCAATCGTTTTCCTTAGGCATATCAAATAAAGAAACGTTGTTGTTTGCTCCTAAAAGATCTCTTGTTTCTACACCAAATGGTTTTTGAGGTAAAGTAGATGAATAAGAACCTCTTATTTCAATTCCTGCAATTCCATCGTACTCATTTGGGAAATCTGATGGAAGGTTATATTGCCCAGGTCCTCCATTAATTATTTTAAAATCAACATTGATTTTTGGTTCATCAACTATCTGTTGATTATTGGTTTGTATTAAAACCAATGGTAAAATAGTGGAGTCAGGTGCATTTAACCCAATTGAAATATCTACATTCAGTTGATAGCTACCATTTGAGCTAGCACTGTAACCGTCAACAACAATGTAGTAAGTAGTGTTTGCCTCTAACAATTGAGCATTTATTCTTGAGTTATATGGAGCTGAATAAGAAGGAGATTGACATCCGTCTTCCTGACAGCTTATAGCTGAACCCGTACAATTATTTTCAAATACATATAACTGAGAATCGTAATTCGTTACGCCTTGGCAAAGACTTATGTCAACATAAATTGGCGATGATCCGTTGTTAAATTCATATACTACATCTCCTGCTCCACCCTGATTACCATAATC
>JBELEU010000120.1:0-6741 GCA_042093455.1 Crocinitomicaceae bacterium
GTACACATAAAAAACATTGACAAAGTTATATATACAAATAACCATGGTTTTTTTAACACTCCCAAATTACCATATGGAAACTATACATTTCAATTTTATAGCTTAGGGCATCAACAAATTATTGATTCTATTGATATTGACCAACCTAATATCACAACAAATACCGTAATACTTAAAAATCTGATTTATAACCTTGAAGAATTTGAAATACATCAAGACAATAGTGAAGGATTTAACATAAGAAAAATGAGAGCCATTGAAGGAGTTATGATAACTCAAGGCAAAAAGTCAGAATCAATTGCGTTAGAAAAAATAGATGCCAATAAAGCAACTAACTTAAGCAGACAGGTTTATGCTAAAATTCCAGGGTTAAACATTTGGGAAAGTGATGGGGCTGGAATTCAAATTGGGCTTGGTGGAAGAGGTTTAAATCCAAGTAGAAATTCAAATTTTAACACAAGGCAAAACGGATATGACATTAGTGCGGATGCCTTAGGATATCCTGAAAGTTATTACAGTCCTCCTACTGAAGCAATTGATGAAATTCAATTAATTCGAGGAGCTGCATCTTTACAATTTGGCCCTCAATTTGGTGGATTAATAAATTTCAAATTAAAAGGAGCAAACACAAAACGAAGATTTGAAACCACAATAAGACAAACTGTAGGATCTTTTGGCTTAAGGAATACATTTATAAGTCTGAGTGGGAAAAAAAATAATTGGACATACTATGGCTATGGAAATCTTAAAAGTGGTAACGATTGGAGACCAAATTCATCTTTTGACGTAAAACAGGGTTACTTTAATCTAAAAAACAGATTAAATCAAAAAACACTTGTATCCATAGAGTTTACTAAAATGTATTACTTATCTCAGCAAGCAGGTGGGTTAACTGATAATCAATTTAATCTAAATCCAGATACTTCATTTAGAAGTAGAAATTGGTTTAGTGTGGATTGGAATTTAGCTGCATTAAATTTTGATCATGAGTTTAATTCCAACACTAGATTAAATTCCAGAACATTTGGACTTATTGCATCAAGAAAATCTCTTGGTTACTTAGATCAAATCAACAGACTTGACCCATTGCAAGAAAGAAATTTAATTTCTGGAGACTTTAAAAACATTGGAAATGAAACTAGACTTATCCACCTTTATGAAAAAAATAAATTGCCTTGGGCATTTGTCATTGGTACAAGAGTTTATAAAGGATTTAGTAACAGCATTCAAGGAGATGCTAACAACTTAAGTGGACCAGACTTTTATTTTACAAATAATACATCTAGTATTTCTTCTGACAACATTGAGAGTAACTATACTTTTCCAAGCTTTAATTTTTCTGTTTTTGCCGAACATATTTTTAACCTTACTGAAAAATTTAGTTTAACTCCAGGAATCAGATATGAAAATATAGCAACATCAGCAAATGGTGACTACAGAACAACTTATTTAGATCTTGCAGGTAATGTGATTTTTGATTCAATTAATACTGTTCAAAGAACAAACAACAGAAGCTTTATAATTGGAGGTTTAGGTTTGAATTATAAACTATCAGAAGATATTGAAGCTTATGCAAACTATTCTCAAAACTACAGAAGTGTCAATTTCACAGATATGCAAATTAGAAATCCTAACTTTAGAATTGACCCTATATTGAAGGATGAAATTGGTTTTAATAGTGATTTTGGAATTAGAGGAAATATTGACAATAAGTTCTATTTAGATGCATCCATTTTTTATCTTTTTTATAACGACAGAATTGGAACAACTATTGAAGTTGACTCAAACTTATTTAACACCTATCAATATCGAACTAATATTTCTGAATCAAGAACGATTGGCTTAGAGACTATGATTGAAGTTGACTGGTTTAAAATTATTTCTCATGAAAACACTAAAAAGAAACTTTCTTCTTTTTTAAATTTTGCTTACAACAATGCGAAATATACTAGCTCTGATCAAACTGCATTTTATGGGAAATATGTTGAACTAGTTCCTCCTATTGTATTAAAAACAGGATTGTCTATTGGTAACGAATATTTTTCAATCAGCTATCAATATAGTTTCACAAAAGAACATTATTCAGATGCAACCAACTCAACATTCTCTAGTAATGCTGTTGTTGGATTAATTCCAGATTATAAAACAATGGATATTTCCGGTAAAATAAATTACAAAAAAATTCAAATAGAGTTTGGTATTAACAATTTATCAAATGAAATTTATTTTACAAGAAGAGCTACTGGATATCCTGGTCCAGGTATAATTCCATCTCAACCAAGAAACTTCTATTTAGGACTACAAATAACTCTTTAAATACCTCATTATCGGTATTGACTAGAATTCAAATATTTAATTCTTTTGTTCTCAAGAATTAGATGAAAATGATTACGAAAAACAACACTCCTTTAGAGATTATTAGACAAAACAGAAATACTAAACATTTATTCAATAGGTATGGAATTGAAAAGTCTAACAAGCCGATATCCTACAATTCATTATCAAAAAACTCTTTCAAGATAAATCTAATAAGTGATCAATTTTAACGAATAATCATCAGGATTAGAAGTTTCAATTAGTTTGTCAAAATAATTGCCTTTAAAGTTTAAATAAGGTGATATGAAATTTTCTGATCTTTCTATTAAAACACCTTCATTAAACACTTTAGACTGAACCTTTTTGATCTTGGCTAGCGAATGTTCGTTTTTAGATTTAAAGGCCTTAATTAACTTTATTTCTAACTTATTTAATTCCTTTTCCATCTTTTTTAAAGAAACCATTGCAGACTGCTCAAAAGAAGAATCAATTGATTTACTTTTATTTTTAATCTCTTCAGCCAATTGAGTGAAAATTTCTTTCTCATTTTTAAAATCAAAACTATTGTCATTAGAAGCTTTTACTCTAACCAAAGTATCGTATGATTTAAAAAAATCTGAAAGGTCAAAACCTTGAGATTCCCACCAATCAAAACTTTTAGAATCAATCCAACTAAAATGATCTCTTAAAATTAAAAGAGGAAATTCTAAACTAGAAGAATCAAAAGATTTTTTCAGTTGCAACCAATACGTTATTTCAGAAGGCCCACCTACATAGGCAATATTTGGTAAAATAAATTCTTGATAAATTGGCCTCATCAAAACATTAGGACTAAATAGTTCAGGTTGATTTTCAATTAAATCATCAAGCGTTTCTAAATTGAATTTATTTTTACCAATTGTAAAACTCTCCTCAAAACAAATAATTCTGTTACGAGAATTCTTCTCCAAATAAAATAATTTCAATTCTCGTGGATTTATGGGGATTTTATAGCCTAGTTGTTTTAAAGAAGAATTGGTTTCAGTTACAGATTTAAATATAAATTTCTCTTTTATTTCTTTTGAAAAAAAAGCTTTAAATGAAGCCTTTAAAGCTTTATCATTGGCATCTATTATCACCAACCCATAATCTTGAAAAAGATGATGCAAATAATATCTAGTTATGTCTGACCAATTACCTTGATTAAAAGAATCAGTAAACAATTGAACCAAATCATTTGCTTTTTCATCATTTTTAAGTAATTCTTTTAATTCATCCAAAGCTGTTTCAAAAACAGAAGAATCTAATTCACCAACTGCTTTATTGAAAGACTCATCTACATTTATTTCTTTTCCAAAGATTTTAACCTTACTAATTTCTTCAAAATCATGGTCTTCAGATGCCATCCAAAACACAGGAACAAAATGAAAATTAGGATGTTTCTTATTTAAATCAATAGATGATTTAATAACAGTAACAATTTTATGAATAAAATACTGAGGCCCAGTAAACAAACACAATTGGTGACCTGTTGTAATTGTAAAAGTACCCTTATTTAAAAGTTGAGTAACATTATTAGGAACTGTTAAACCTGTGTTTTGATATTGATTTGTAAGGGAATTAACCAATACTTTTCTATTTGATGAAGAAAGATCTTTTTTTTCAAAAAAGTCTTGATTCAATTCAGTAAAGTTAGAACCATTGTGAAACGAAGAGATTTCTTGTTTTTGATTCAAAAAATCAACAAGTAACTCATTAGAATATACATGGTCTATTAAAGGTAATTTATCCACAAATTTTATTTACCTAGTAAAAATAATAAGATATAATAAAGAATTCATATTCTTTTGGATTAGTTCTTATAATCCTAATAAGTAAAGATTAGTTTTGTTAAAAATTCAGGAATGATTAGAAATAAGAAAAACCTGCTCAAGGCATTAGGACCTGGAATTTTATTTGCAAGTACAGCTATTGGAGTTTCTCATTTGGTTCAAAGTACAAAAGCTGGTGCTGAATTCGGATTTGGACTGCTTTGGGCTATTTTACTTGCTAATTTATTTAAATATCCATTTTTTGAATATGGTTCTAGATATGCAAATGCAACTGGAAAAAGTATTATAGATGGATATCAAAGATTAGGCAATTGGGCATTATGGTTTTACCTTATCATTACCATTGGATCTATGTTTTTTGTTGGTGCTGCTGTAGGTAAAGTAACCTCCGGATTCATGGATAATTTATTTGGAATAAACATTCTTACAGATAATTCCTTAATGAGCACACTTCTAGTTTTTGGAATTTGTGGTTCTATTCTATTAATAGGTAAATTCAAGATATTAGACCACCTGATAAAACTAATTGGAAGCATATTACTCATATCCACATTGTTAGCGTTTGTTTTATGCATTTCAAATGGGCCTCTTCCTAAAATAAATAATTTCATTCCTGAAAATCCATGGGGAACAGCTGGGTTAGCTTTTATAATCCCACTTATGGGTTGGATGCCAACAGCTTTAGACTTAAGCTCTTGGAACAGTTTATGGACAGTTGAAAGAATAAAACAAACAGGATATCACCCTACAATGAAAGAAACACTTTTTGATTTCAATTTTGGATATATCATATCTGCTTTTTTAGCAGTTGTTTTTTTAACGTTAGGAGCTTACTTGCTTAATGGAACTGGAATAGAAACTCCAAAGCAAAGCGATTTGTTTGCCAGTCATGTCATAAAATTATACACCAATGTAATTGGAAATTGGAGTTATATAATTATTGCTTCCGCAACATTTTCAATAATGTTTGGAACATGCATTGCTGTTTTTGACGGATATGCAAGAGCTTTAAAAAAAACCATTCAATTATTAACGCATAAAGAAGATATTTCAGAAAAAAAAGAAATAAAAAATTATAGATTAAATCTTGCTATTGTAATGATAGGGGCTTTTCTTTTAATTTGGTATTTTGAAGGTTCGGGTGACTTTGGAATACTAGTTAATATTGCAACCATTATTTCATTTATGATAGCTCCTGTTGTCGCAATACTTAACTTTACTCTGGTAAAAGAAAAGTATGTTGGCAAAGAATCAACCCCTCCTCTTTGGTTAAAAACACTTAGTTATTTAGGAATATTATTTTTAATTGGATTTTCAATTTTTTACATAATCCAATTGATTTAAATTATAAGTCTTATTTTTAATTAAAAAACAAAAAAACGCTTTGAGAAAAAACAGTCTTTTAATCATTTTACTATTTATTTCTTGTGTCCATTCAGCTCAGAAAATAACAAACTACAAAACAGTAGGTCATTCAAAAATTAATTTGAATAATTATACAGACAATTGGATGATTAATCTTCAAAGTCAGGAAATGCCAAAACCTGGTGGAGATAGCTACAGATCTTTCCTATTGGATAAAAAAAAAATAGCAAGTGATTTATATCCAAGATCCAATAAACAGACTGAATCAAAACCTAAACAAAGCTCATCAATTGATCTAATTATTGAAAATGGTTTTGAGGGTAACCTTTACAACAACAGAATACCCAATGACAACACACTGTGTATTTCAGATGATGGTATAATTGTAGCAGGAATCAATTCTATGTTTATTTTTTATGACACCAATAATGATTCTTTGATTAAAAGAGGAACCTTAAATACATTCGCGGCTTCTTTCATTTCACTTTTATCGGTTAATAAATACGATCCTAAATTTATTTATGACCCGATTGAAGACAAGTTTATTGTTACTTTTTTGATCGGAACAGCCCCAGCTACTAGTCACATTTTTGTTGCCTTTTCATCGACTAATAATCCAATGGACGATTGGAACGCCTACATATTAAAAGGAGATGCTTTAAATACAGGTCATTGGATAGATTACCCAGCAATATCAATTACTGAAGATGAGTTATTCATCACGGGCAATCTACTTTCAAGCGGTGTGAGTTGGCAATTAGGTTTCAACCAATCTTTGATATGGCAAATAGATAAAGAAAGTGGATATAATGGCTTAGACTCTCTTGATTATGCAGTATGGAGCGATATAAAAGATGACAGTATAATGATTAGAAACATTCATCCAGCAAGAGGTGCAAGAGAGTTACAATCCAAAGAGCAATATTTTTTAAGCAATAAGAATTTCTCTTCTGAAAGTGACACTTTATATCTGATGAAAGTTTCCAATACTTTGGCTAGTGATTCTGCTGAGTTTACCATTGAAAGAATAAGTTTACCAAATCATTATTTCTTAAGTCCAAATGGTAGACAATCCATTCCAAAAGAGCTTTCAACTAATGACTCTAGAGTTTTAGGAGCAACAATTGATGAGGAATGGATTCAATACGTTCATCACTCAATGGATACAGCACATGGAACTTCTGGCATATACCATGGAATTATAGAAAACTACAATAGTACTCCAGACGTAACAGGACGTATTATTTCA
>JBELEU010000121.1:0-6736 GCA_042093455.1 Crocinitomicaceae bacterium
AATGGTGTTTACTTTATGTACAACATCCTTAATCTCTATATTAGAATCACAGTCTAAATGAAAAAAAAATTGATTGGCATGAACACCTGCATCTGTTCTTCCACAACCAACAATTGAAACTTTAGTCTCATTAAAAAACTTTAGTATCGACTTTTCAATAATTTCTTGAACTGAAATTGCATTGGGTTGAAACTGCCATCCATGGTAGTTTGACCCATCATAACAACATTCAAAAAAATATCTTTTCATGGCTTTACTTATTCAATACTGAATTTACATGTTTCAATGCAAGATCTAATGTTTGATTAATAGAAAGATTTGAATTGTCAATTTCAATTGCACCAATAGGTTTAATTAAAGGACTTTCTTTTCTATTTGCATCTTCAAAATCTCTTTTTGTTATGTTTTCAATGACTTCATTTAGCTGAACACTTACATCGCTGTCATGCATTTCAAGCAATCTCCTTTTCGCACGGGTATGAGCTGAGGCTGTTACCCAAAACTTTAATTCGGCTTCAGGGAAAACAACTGAACCTATATCTCTACCATCCATAACTAAACCATAAGAATCAACACTGAAGCTCTGTTGAATTCGAACAAGCTTTTTTCTAATAAGTTTATATTTACTTACTTCACTAACTAAATTTGATATTTTTAGGTTTCTAATTTTAGACTCTACTATCTCTCCATTAAGAGTTACAAAACTTTTATTATTGTAATCAATTTCAGAAAATCCTATTTTAATCTTACTAAGATGATCTAAAGCTTCAATTTTCAAAGTTCCATCACTACCTATAAAGCCATTTTCAAAGAAAAAAAGTGTAATAGCTCGATACATAGCCCCCGTATCAATATACTTATAACCCAAATGTGATGAAAGCATTTTAGCTAAAGTGCTTTTACCACAAGCTGAGTGACCATCTAAAGTTATTATTATACTATTTTTCATAGGCAAAAAAAAGGCTGTCTCAAAGGACAGCCTCAAATTAAAAAATTTAAGATTAAATTTCTTCCACCTCGATCATCTCAAAAGGCAAATCGATAATTGCTTCATAGTCTTCACCAGCCTCAAGCATATCTTCATCGTCCTCTTCATAGTGCCATTTGATACTAACGTTTGAACCGCTAATAGCTTCAAGCTTCTTAAAAACATCAAGAATACATTTTGATGAACTTGTATTAAAGTATTCTAATTGAACATTTAGTACAGTATCTGCATTAGAGTTTTGGCTGTAACTTCCAATCCAATCAATTAAGGGTTTATAGAATTCAATTGAGTTTTCAGGAATTGACCTACCTTTTAAATGTAAGTCTCCTTTAGCGTTAAACTCGACAGTAGGTGTTTTAGCAGAACCTTCAATTTTTAAATCATCCATATTTATTAGTTTTTTGATATTTTAACAGTTAATGTGAAAAATGAGTAATTAGAGTCAATTTCTCTGATTTTATAGATTAGTTTTTCGCCCGATTTTTTAGCGATATCAATAAAACCAAGTCCACCACCTCCCTTTTCACTCATTTCACCATTTGACAACATCTTTTTGTAATGTTGTTTTAATTCATCTTTACTTAAGGAATTAATGAAATCAATTTTATCAGAAACAGATGAAACATTACTTTGAAGAATAAAATTTCCAGTAATGATGTTATAAGATTCTTCTGTTCTGCTTATACTAAATATTGCTGATTTTTTTAAGGCAACTTCCATTGGCTCACCTTCAATTCTAAAATCATCAATGTGGTGGTATAGATTTTGCAAACATTCCACCAAAACATTAAAAACTCTTCTTTTAGTTTTTGGAGCATCATTTAGATCATCCATCTTTGACTCCATAATTTGAAGAACAGATGTGAGCAAATCTGAGGTTATTGAACCTTTGAAGGCCAATAATACATGATCTCTTTCCATCAAACTATACAGGTCGAAAGTATCCATCGATTTTTTAATTCAAATCAAATATAATAAATCCTAAAAGGAATCTTCAAAACTTCATTATAAAAAATAAATATTTAACCCAATAACAATATTTAGGTTCTTAATCAATAACTATATTTGTATTATATGAAGAAAGAAGCTTGGTTTAAATCATGGTTTGACACTGATTACTACCATCAATTATATAAAAATAGAGATGAAAATGAAGCTAATACTTTCATTGACAACTTGATATATAAACTTGAATTGAACCTAAATTCTGAAATTCTTGATTTAGGTTGTGGAAAAGGAAGACATGCTTTTAAAATGAGCAGTCATTTTAAAAGTGCCACCGGAATAGACCTTTCTGAAAACAGCATTAAAATAGCTAAAAAACTAAAAAAAAGTAATCTGAATTTCGAAACTGGAGACATGAGAAGCTTCAATCTTAACAAGAAATATGACTATATTTTCAACCTATTTACAAGCTTTGGTTATTTTGAAAATTTCGAAGAAAACTCCCTAGTTTTAGACAATTGCAACAAACATCTAAATGCAAATGGACTACTTTTCATTGACTACCTTAATCCTGGAAAAGTAATCAAAACTTTAATCAAGAAAGAGAATAAAATTATTGACAAGACTAGTTTTACAATTTTAAAAAGAATTGAAGGAGATTTTGTAATAAAAGACATTCTCATCAGTGACAACAATAAGAAAGTTAAGTTCTTTGAAAAAGTTCAATTAATAGATCTTGAAATGTTTAGTAAAATTTTAAAAAAATCAAACTTCAGGCTTATTCAAACTTTTGGAAATTATAACCTTGATGATTACAATGAAAACAGCGATCGTTTAATTATTGTTGCAAAAAAAGATTAAAAGATGTACATCATAATTTTAACGGTAAGTGTTTTAATAATTGGTTTGGTCTCTGATTTTACTAACAATAAAATTGAGAGATACAATAAATACCTGATCCCTCTTAGTGTTGCGTTTGTTCTCTCATTAATTTGCTTGCATATTCTTCCTGAACTTTTTGAAAAACACATCAACTACGTTGGTCTTTTTATTCTAATAGGCTTTGTTATTCAAATACTTTTAGAACTTCTTTCCAAAGGAATTGAACATGGCCATGTTCACTTTCATGGGAAAATAACAGAGACAAAAGTAATCCCAATATTTATTGGAATATCATTGCACTCATTCATTGAAGCACTTCCAATTTCATCTATTTATGACTCACATGATCATGGTCATGAACACTACAACATTAACGAAAGTGTTTCTTTTATTTACTTTTTAATGATTTTAGTACATAAACTTCCTGTAGCTGCAATACTTATGATTTTATTTAACAAAGTTTTTAAAACTAATATTAAAAAATATGTACTATTTATAATTTTTGCTTTAACTGCACCTGCAGGAGCTATTTTAGGAAACTATCTTTCAATGAATACTAATTTCAATGAAATTTCTTCCATTTTTTTAGCTATCTCAACAGGAATGCTTCTTCACATAACTACTCTTCTTATTTTTGAAGAGCATCACTCCAGTAATGAAAAATGGAAAAATCTAATTTTAATATCAGTTGGTTTTAGCGCTGGATTAATTTCATTTGGTATTTAAATCTTTTGAAATTTAAATACTTCAATTTTTTCATCTATTTCAATTACAATTAAGTAAAATCCAGGCAGAATATCTTTCACAGAAATTTCTCCATTTGTTTTACCAATTTTAACCAAATGACCTGTTAAATCATACAATGAAAAATCTTTAAAATGATTGGAATTAATATCTAAAATCAACTTAGTAGTAGTAGGGTTAGGAAAAATCAAATAATCATTGTCGTAAAAATCATTAAAACCAACATGAAGATGGTCAGCATACCATGCTTGTGTTATGATATTATTTTCATATTCAACTCTCATCACAGGAAAACCAATATTTTTTGCCCACCACTCATAAATTTCAAGAGTAGGTCTTTCTATTGAATTGCCAAACTGAAAAGTATCTACATAAAATGTATCTGTTTGATGCAATGTTGTTTTAACTCGTAATACATCGTAATTGCTAAAAGGTGTTATCAAACTTCCCCATCCATCAACATCAACTTCTCTTTTAATTGATTGACCATAACTTCCAAATGAAGGAATTGAAGCCAAATAAAAGGCAGATGTTGAATCAGAGACCCCATAATTTAATGGTAAGGGATAAATTTGATCTATAGTATCATATCTTACTGAGGTTGGAATTCCAGGCGATCCATTAATAGAAATAGTTGTACCAAAACCTACCAAGCTCAATGAAGATGAGGTTAACTTAAAATAATTGAAGTTTTGTGATAAACTTAGAATACCTAAAGGGTCAGAGAAATCAATTCTATCTTGAGCAAAACTTGCAAGATAATCTGGGTAAAGTAAAAAATTATTAAAATAAAATTGATATAAAAAAGGAGTTGAAGAAACATCTACATTTGAGATGGAGTCTTGTTTAGAATATTGAAGATTTGTAAAATCCCAATTATAATTCTGACCCGTAGATTGAAAATCTAAAGACTGGTCAATAGACACCTCAGAAAAGACATGGGTTGATGATGATGATGAAAAGTCAGTGTTAATGATTGAAATCTGTGATTTAACATGCACAGTTGAAACAATGATTACTATCAACAAAAATATCTTATTTGAACAGGACATAAACAGTTTAAAGAATTTATACATTTACACAATAAATATAGTTAATTTTGGTTGATTAAAAATGAAGATAAAATTTGTCTTTTATTGCCTATTTAGTCTAGTACTAAATTCTTTGACTTCACAAGAATCAAAGAATGACACTTCATATATTCAATTTAGTGGGATTGTTGTTACTCACGACAGTTTAAGACCGTTGTCTTATTGTACAGTAATTGACAAAGCAACGAAAAGGGGAACAATTTCAGATTTCTTTGGATATTTTTCGTTTGTTGCTAAGCCAAATGATACCATAAAATTCTCCAGTGTTGGTTTTAAAAATGCTGAGTTTGTAATCCCTGATACACTTTCTACAGATAAATATTCATTGATTCAAGTAATGTTTGAAGACACCATAATTCTTAAAACTACAACCATTTACCCTTGGCCTTCCAAGGAACAATTTGCAAAAGCATTTGTAGAAACAAAAATCCCTAATGATGATTACCAAAGAGCATTAAAAAATCTTTCAAGAGCTCAATTGCAAGATAGAATGGCTTTCACACCAATGGATGGAGCGCTAAATTTCAAATGGCAACAACAACAAATTCAAAGCAAGCTTTATTATGCAGGACAATACCCCCCCAATCAATTGTTAAACCCTATAGCTTGGGTAAAGTTTATAGAAGCTTGGAAAAGAGGCGATTTTAAGAAAAAGTAAAATGACTAATAAATTTAGCGTCCTATTATTGACTTTGTTATCTCTGTTATCTTTTGAATTAAAATCTCAAGAAAAATGCCTCATTTATGGAAAGATTATTGACTCAAAAAACAATACAATTTCTGGGGCAAATATTATAACCAACGTTTCGGCCAAAGGGGTTGTTTCAAATGAAAAAGGAGAATATAAGATAAAAATAGAAATAGGAGAAAAAACTACTTTATTCATTTCTCATGTACAGTTCTCAAACACGAAAAAAGTAGTAATTCCAAAAAACGATCAAAGTATAGAAATCAACATTAAAATGAGATCAAAACTTCTCAAAACTGTTGAAGTTGAACACAAAGACATTGGGGGATCTCCAATTGAAGCTATACCTTCCATTAATGTGACAAACATTGCCTTACCAAGTGCAAATATTGAAAGTCTATTGCCTTCCTTAGGATATGGTGTTAGACAAAACAATGAATTATCCTCAGGCTTTAATGTAAGAGGCGGGAATTTTGACGAAAATTTAATTTATGTTAATGGCATTGAGGTATACAGACCATTTTTAGCAAGATCTGGCCAACAGGAAGGATTAAGCTTTATTAACCCTTCAATGATAGATAACATTTTATTTTCTGCTGGTGGGTTTGATGCTGTTTATGGAGACTAACTTTCAAGTGTGCTAGTTATTACTTACAAAGAAGCCTCTGAATTTGGAGCCAATTTCACCATGAGTTTATTAGGTGGCCAAATACAAGTTCAAGATAAATTATCATCAAGATTGAACTATAATTTTGGGATTAGATACAGAACTAATTCGTACTTGTTGGGGGCTTTAGACACGAAGGGGGAATATCGTCCAAGATTTGGAGATTTTCAAGGTATGGTAAACTACTATATCAATGAAAAATGGAAAATGAGTATTTTTGCAACTGCTGCAGATAATTTATTTAGTGTGAAACCTGAAAACAGAGAAACAAACTGGGGCAGCATAAATGAAGCGCTTAGGTTTACAGTTTTTTATGAAGGTCAAGAAAACACTCAATTTAAAACAAACATGGGTGCCCTATCACTGATTAACTCTGTAAATGATAATTTAACACTTAAATTCTTTACTACATATTTTCAAACCGATGAAACAGAAAATTTTGATGTTCTTGGTGAATATAGGTTAGATGAACTGGAAAGAGATTTAAGCAGTGATGAGTATGGGGAAGTTGCATACAACAGAGGTGTTGGAGCATTTCTACATCATGCAAGAAACAGTTTAAATGCGCAAGTGATTAATGCTTACCATAATGGTACATATGTAAAGAATAAAAATAGATTAGACTGGGGATTAAAAGCACAACATGAAGAAGTTAGCAATAGTATAAATGAATGGAACTTTATTGACTCTGCTAAATTTAGCATTCCTCATAATCAAGATAGCATAGGCTA
>JBELEU010000122.1:0-2289 GCA_042093455.1 Crocinitomicaceae bacterium
TCTCTATTTGCATTGGAATGGCAGCTTCAATGGGCGCTGTTCTTTTGTGTGCTGGTAAAGATGGTAAAAGAACAGGGTTGAAGCATTCTAGAGTTATGATTCACCAACCTTTAGGTGGCGCTCAAGGACAGGCGTCAGATATTGAGATTACAGCTAGAGAGATTCAAAAATTGAAAAAAGAATTGTACGAAATTATTTCTGTTCATACCAAGAAAGATTATGAAACTGTATGGAAAGACAGTGATAGAGATTATTGGATGACATCGCAAGAAGCCAAAGATTACGGTATGATTGACGAGGTGCTATTAAGAAAATAAAAATGGCAAAAAACCAAGACGATAGCATAAGATGCTCCTTTTGCGGAAGAGAAAAAAAAGATGTTCATGTTTTAATCGCAGGTATTACTGGTCACATTTGTGATTCTTGTATAGGTCAAGCTCATCTTATAGTACAAGAAGAAGTAGGTGCAAAGTCCAATAAAGATTTAGAAAAATCTCTAAAATTATTAACTCCTAAGGAAATAATAGATCAATTAAACGATCATGTCATAGGTCAAGATGATGCTAAAAAAGTTCTTTCTGTTGCAGTGTACAATCATTATAAAAGATTGTTACAGACTACAAAAACTGTGGATGACATTGAAATAGAAAAATCAAATGTTATTATGGTTGGAGAAACCGGAACAGGTAAAACATTATTGGCAAAAACGATTGCAAAATTGTTAAATGTTCCTTTTTGTATCGCTGATGCAACTGTGTTAACTGAAGCTGGTTACGTTGGTGAAGATGTAGAAAGTATTCTTTCAAGATTATTACAAGCTGCAGATTATGATGTTAACTCCGCTGAAAAGGGAATCGTTTTTATCGATGAAATTGATAAAGTTGCTAGAAAAAGCGATAACCCATCGATTACCAGAGATGTTTCTGGAGAGGGTGTTCAACAGGCAATGCTTAAACTATTAGAAGGAGCTCAAGTAAGTGTCCCTCCTCAAGGTGGAAGAAAGCATCCTGAACAAAAAATGATTCAAATCAATACAAAAGATATTTTATTCATTTGTGGAGGAGCATTTGATGGTGTAGCTAAAATTATTGAAAGAAGAGTTAAATCTCAAGCTATAGGATTTAACGCTCTTTCTCAAGATGAACTGGCTGAAGATAATTTACTCTCTTACGTTAATCAATTAGACATTAAGAAGTATGGATTGATTCCTGAACTGATTGGTAGATTTCCAGTTTTGACATATTTGAATCCTCTTACAAAAGAAACTTTAACTAGCATTTTAACCGACCCAAAAAACGCATTAACAAAGCAGTATGTTAAGCTATTTGAATTGGACGACATTAAACTTGAATTCTCTCAAGATGTTCTGGATTTTATTGTTGAAAAAGCTTTTCTTTTAAAGCTCGGAGCTAGAGGACTTCGTTCAATATGCGAAGCAATATTGACAGAAGCTATGTTTGAAGCACCAGACATGGAGACTAAAGAATTGAAAATTGATTTGGCATATGCTGAAAAGCAATTTCTTAAATCAAAAATTAATAAGCTCAAGGTAGCTTAATCGGGAAAGTTATTTTTCATAACAAACTACATCAAAGTCATGCGGGTTTTCTAAATCAGAAGAATGAGAAAAGAGCGTTCTTTTTTTCCATTTAGTCCAATCAACTTTAGGAAAAAAGGTGTCTCCCTCAAATGAAGATTTAATATGAGTTATGTACATACGATCTACTAGTTTGTTTTCTAAAGATTGACGATAAATTTCACCGCCACCAATAATAAAACATTCACTTTCATTATTTTGATTTGCTATGTCTATAGCAGCCTTTATGCTGTGAGTTACAAAGCAATTTTCAGCTTTGTAATTTGTATTTCTAGTAACAATAATGTTAGTTCTATTTCTAAGAGGTCTATATTTTTCAGGGATACTCTCAAAATTTTTCCTGCCCATGATAATATTATGATTCATGGTAGAATCCATAAAGAATTTCATGTCTTTTGGAAGATCCCAAATTAATTGATTGTCTTTGCCAATGGCTCCATTGGCTGGAACTGCCGCGATTAAAGAAACTATCATATTGAAACTGCTGCTTTTATATGTGGATGTGGGCTGTAGTCAACCAATTCAAAATCTTCGTATTTGAAATCAAAAATATCCTTAACATTTGGATTAAGTATCATTTTTGGAAGTGATTTAGTATCTCTCTGAAGCTGTAGTTTTGCTTGCTCTATATGGTTGTTGTATAGGTGAACATCTCCAAAAGTATGAACAAAGTCACCAGCAACTAAGCCTGT
>JBELEU010000122.1:2299-6697 GCA_042093455.1 Crocinitomicaceae bacterium
CTGTGCAATCATCATGGTGAAAAGTGCGTATGAGGCTATATTGAAAGGAACTCCTAAAAATGTATCAGCACTTCTTTGGTAAAGTTGACAAGATAATTTTCCTTCACTTACATAAAATTGAAAAAATGCATGACATGGAGGAAGGGCTGCTTTACCATTTGATACATTTTCTGAAAAACTTTTTGATGTATCTGGCAATACACTTGGGTTCCAAGCTGAGACAATCATTCTTCTGCTGTTTGGATTTGTTTTTATCTGATGAATTAACTCTTTTATTTGATCAATTCCATCACTGTTCCAATTTCTCCATTGATGTCCATAAACTGGCCCAAGGTCACCATTCTCATCTGCCCAGCCGTCCCAGATCTTAACATTATTTTCTTTAAGATATTCAATGTTAGTTTCTCCATCAATGAACCAAAGAAGCTCGTGTATAATGGATTTTAGGTGAACTTTTTTTGTGGTTAAAAGAGGAAATCCTTTGGTTAGGTCAAACCTCATTTGGTACCCAAAACAACTAAGTGTTCCCGTCCCTGTTCGGTCTCCTTTTTGAATACCATTATCCAAAACATGATTAAGAAGGTCTAAATATTGCTTCATATGATAATTTTCGGCTAAGTTAAAAGTTCTTTTAACCTATTGAATAGATGGTTGAAAAATAAAATTAAAGTTTAAAAGTTGTATGACTTATAGTGTCATCCCAACCACTGTTGCTGTTAATATACAAGCAACTGTGCCTCCAATTAAAGCTCTCATTCCAAGTTTAGATAAAAGACCTTTTCTAGACGGAATTAAAGCTCCAATTCCACCAATTTGAATTCCAATAGAAGCGAAGTTAGCAAAGCCACAAAGTAAATAGGTGCTCATTATAACAGATCGTTCGCTTATAAGTCCCATTTCTTTAAATTCTCCAAGTCTTGGGTAGGCTACAAATTCATTAAGTACTGTTTTAATTCCTAATAATTCACCAACATATAAGGAGTCTGCCCAATCTATTCCCATTATCCATACTAATGGTCTTCCAATATATCCCAATAGAAATTCAAATGACAAATCATCATATGGTGTATTAGTTGCTATTAATTCATTTATGCTGAAAAAACCACCGAACCACCCCATGACTGCATTACACAAAGCCATTAAGGCTATAAAAACCAATAGCATTGCTCCAACGTTTATGGCCAACTTTAGTCCATCACTTGTTCCATTTGAAATAGCTTCTAGTGCATTACTTCCTAATTTCTCTTTTGAAATTGTAAGGTCTTCTTTGTATTGTTCAGTTTCAGGAACAAGTATTTTCGCTGCTACAATTGCAGCAGGAGCAGATATTATAGATGCAGTCAGTAAGTGTTTGGCGAAAAATGCTTGTTGAATAGGATCGTCACCTCCTAAAAAACCAACATAGGCTGCAAGAACACCTCCTGCTATAGTTGCCATTCCGCCAGTCATTAAGCACATGATTTCAGACTTTGTCATTACATTTAAGTAAGGCTTAACTAGAAGGGGAGCTTCAGTCTGACCCAGAAATACATTTCCTGCTGCAGCAAGACTCTCTGCTCCGGATAATTTCATGAATTTTTTCATTATCCACGCAAATACATAAACTACTTTTTGAAGTATTCCCCAATAATAAAAGAGGCTAACTAATGCAGAAAAGAAGACAATGGTTGGAAGTATTTTAAATGCAAAATTTAACATAGGACTCGCTACTTCACCAGTAGAAATAGAGCTAAATAAGAAATTAAATCCATAGTCAGTAAATGAAATTAACGTTACAAAACCCCCACTTACAGCATCAAACCCTCTTTCTATTATTGGTATTTTTAAGACCATTACGGCAATGACTAACTGAAGAATGATGCCTTTGGCTATTAGGGCCCAGTTGATGTTTTTCCTGTCAGCACTAAAAATCCATGCGAAAAACACAAAGAAACAAATTCCTAAAAGCCCTCTTACTATTGAGCTGATTGACCAACTAGTTTCTTTGATTTGTTGTTTTTGAAAATAAGTTTTCCCTTCTCCAAAGTCTATTATCAGTTCATTGTCACTTAGTTTGTTAATGGTTAATGCAGTAGAAACTTTTTCAGGGTAGAGTTTACCGTTTTCTATTTTACCTATTGTTTGTTCTCTATTTTTTAATTTGATTGAAGCATCGCCATCATAATTATTTTCCCATAGAACAGAATCAACAGCAATTGATTGGTTTTTTGGAACAGATGAAAGAGTAAGTTGATTTTCCTTCAAGATCCAAGACCCTGAATCTTCATTGTCAGAAAAAACATATGAGTTTTCCTTTTTTGATAGGGTTAAGAAATCTTCATTTGGATTAAAAACAGTATCAACATATCCATTATTTAATTCTACTTTTTTACAAATCCAATTTCCTTGAATTATATCTTCTGCTGTTTTGGTCTGGTCAATTGAATTAGTACATGAAACTAATGAAAGAAGAATTGGAATAAGAAAAATAAATATGTTCTTTATTTTAGTCATTAGTTTCCTTTTCGTCTGTTTATTTCATCTCTGATGTTAGATGCAGCTTCATAATCTTCATTTTCAATAGCCTCTTTCAGTTGTTGATTTAACTCAGTGAGTGTCATTCTTTCAACAGGACTATTGGTTATTTCTTCAATCTTAATTTCCTCTTCAACACCTTCTCCCTCATCTAATTCTTCATCATCAAGTATTATTCCAGCGGAACTTAAAACAAACTCGTAAGTATAAATGTTACATTCAAATCTAACAGCCAATGCAATTGCATCTGAAGTTCGTGAGTCAATTTCTATTTCTTTGCCATCTTGCTCACATATTAGCTTAGCAAAAAATATTCCTTCTACAAGGTTATAGATGACTACTTCAACAATATTTATTTTAAATTCTTCAGCAAAATTTTTAAATAAATCATGTGTCAATGGTCTACTTGGTGTCATTTTCTCTAACTCTATGGCAATGGCCTGTGCTTCAAAACCTCCAATGATTATGGGCAGTCTTCGTTTACCATTACTTTCTGAAAGAACAAGCGCATAAGCCCCAGATTGGGTTTGGCTGTAAGAAAGTCCTGCAATTTCTAGTTTAATCTTTTCCATTGTAAATTAAAAATTGGGAAGACATCTTCCCAATTTTACCTACACTAATATAATTAATTTTTACTACTAATTTTGTGAAGCCTTGAAATTATTCACAGCTTCAGTAAGCTTTGGAAGAACTTCAAATGCATCACCAACAATGCCGTAGTCAGCTGCTTTGAAAAATGGTGCTTCAGAATCTGTATTGATAACAACAATGACTTTACTGCCATTTACACCAGCTAAATGTTGTATTGCTCCTGAAATTCCGGCAGCTATGTAAAGATTAGGTCTAATTGCAACGCCTGTTTGTCCAACGTGTTCGTGATGAGGTCTCCAACCTATATCAGCAACTGGTCTTGAACATGCTGTTGTTGCTCCTAAAGATTCAGCAAGATCTTCAACTATTCCCCAGTTTTCAGGACCTTTTAGCCCTCTTCCTGCAGAAACAACTAGCTCAGCTTCAGGCAATGGAATGCCTTCTCCCTGTGTTTTCATTTCTTTTACAGTGATTCTACCTTCTCCTAAATCTGCAGAAAAATCTACAAATTCAAGGTTTTTTTCGTTAAGCTCGGGAGCTAATGAATTAGGTAATAATGATATTACCTTTTTTGGTGTGTTAATAGAAATATGTGCAAATGCTTTTCCAGAATAGACATTTGTTTTGACTACAAATCCATTTGATGTGTCTGGTAGGTCAATTGCTCCAGAAACATGTCCTGCAGCTAATCTAGCAGCAACTCTTGGTCCAATTGCTTTGCCAATTTGATCTTGTGCAAGTATGATAACGTTAGAGTTTTCTTGTTCACAAGCAGAAGCAATTAATCTGGTGATTTGTTGGTCGTTATTGGCAGCTAATCCTTTGTGTATTAAAATTCTTTCTGCACCATATTCTCCTAAAACTTCTAAATCTGATGGATTAATGTCTCCATATGTTACAACAGAAACTTGACCTATTTTACTTCCGTATGAAACAGCTTCCAAAGCTGCTTTATTCACTTTATTCTTAAATTCTATAAATACTAATACTGACATAATTAAATAACTTTAGCTTCGTTGTGTAATAAATCAACTAATTCACTCATGTTTTCTGGGTCGATATACTTACAACCACTTTTGGCGTCTGGTAATTCAAATTTTACCACACTGCTGAATTCTTCTTGAACTTCGGGAGTAATTACTTTAAGAGGTTTAGTTCTGGCAGCCATGATTCCACGCATGTTAGGAATTCGTTGTTCAGCCATCCCCTTAGATGCGCTCACTACAAATGGAGTGCTTACTTCAATCACTTCAATTCCTCCCTGGACATCTCTCTCTAAAGTTGCTAAATCCC
>JBELEU010000123.1:0-6691 GCA_042093455.1 Crocinitomicaceae bacterium
CAACCAAATCAACCAGTTTTTCTTCTTCTAAAAGAGTTGATTTCATTCTTTCAGCCATGCAACCAAGCATACCCACTATAAGATGTGATTTTTTCTTTTTTAATTTATTGAATGACCCAAGTCTTCTCCTAACCGTTTGTTCAGCTTTTTCCCTAATTGAGCATGTGTTAAGTAGAATTAAATCTGACTCTTCAAGTTGTTTGGTAGTTTCAAACCCTGCATCTGCTAAAATTGATGCTACGATTTCACTGTCTGAAAAATTCATTTGACATCCATAGCTTTCTAAATATAGTTTTTTAGAAACTACTTTATTAGTTTCTAAAATAGTTGCCTGACCTTGTTTGGCTTCTTCAATGGTTTTTTCCATTAATTCAGTAATTATAATTGACTGCAAATGTAACCCTTTTCTAAATACCTGCCATATTGACAGAGTTAAAAAATCTTAAAATTTATAGCTATGTACATAGTAAAGGATTAATCAAAAATTAAATCTTAATTGCTGAGTCTTAGATATTTTTATTTCTTTGCACTGCTACAATCATTAATCCAATTACAATTTATGAGCAATTTAGTTATAGTTGAGTCCCCTGCAAAAGCAAAGACTATCGAAGGTTTTTTAGGAAAAGACTTTGTGGTAAGATCTTGTTATGGTCACATTAGAGAATTGCCTAAAAAAGGAGATCCAATTGATATTGAAAATAAATTTGCACCTACTTATGTTGTGCCTACTGATAAGAAAAAGGTAGTCAGTGAGTTAAACAAAATTGCAAAAAATTGTCAAACGGTATGGTTAGCAACGGATGAGGATCGTGAAGGAGAAGCTATATCGTGGCATTTAAAAGAAGCTCTTAAGCTTAAGCCTGAAAATACAAGAAGAATTACATTTAATGAGATTACTAAGAAAGCTGTATTAAAAGCAGTTGATAGTCCTAGAACCATTAATCAAGATTTGGTAAACTCTCAACAGGCTAGAAGGATACTTGACAGAATTGTTGGTTTTGAATTGTCACCAGTTTTATGGAGAAAAATTAGACCAAGCCTTTCCGCTGGAAGGGTTCAATCTGTAACGGTAAGATTAATTGTTGAAAGAGAGCAAGATATTCAAAACCATGTTCCTTTTGTATCTTTTAAAGTTGTGGCTGAGTTTGATGCTGATGGATCAAAATTTAAAGCTGAGCTAGCAAGTAACCTTACAAAAGAAAACGATGTTGTTTCATTTTTAGAAAATGCTAAAGGAAAGACTTTTAAAGTTAAAAACATCACCAAGAAGCCTGGTAAAAGAACACCAGCAGCACCTTTTATAACATCAACTCTTCAACAAGAAGCAAGTAGAAAACTTGGCTTTAATGTTTCTAGAACTATGTCAGTAGCTCAACGTTTATATGAGTCAGGTAAAATAACATACATGAGAACTGACTCTGTTAGTTTATCAAACGATGCAATGAATGCTGCACAAGAACAAATAACTAGACAATTTGGAGCTAATTATTCTAACCCAAGAAAATATCAAAATAAAAATAAATCTGCTCAGGAAGCTCACGAAGCAATTCGCCCTTCAAATTTTTCTTTGAGTTCTATTGGAGATGGATCACCTGAAGATAAACTTTATCAATTAATTTGGAAAAGAACAGTAGCTTCTCAAATGAGTGACGCAGAACTTGAACGAACAAATGTTCAAATTGCACACTCCAATCAAGAGAGCCCTTTTGTCTCAGTCGGAGAAATGATAAGATTTGATGGGTTTTTAAAACTATATATTGAAAGTAAAGACGATGAAGATGACCAGAATGGTTCAGGGTTACTGCCTACTATTTCAGAAGGTCAAGTTTTAGATTGTCTAGGAATTACAGGAGTTCAAAAATTTTCAAGACCACCAGCAAGATTTACTGAAGCTTCATTAGTTAAAAAATTAGAAGATTTAGGTATAGGTAGACCCTCAACATATGCTCCAACAATCAAGACAATTCAAGATAGGGGATATGTTGAGAAAAAAGAATTAGAGGGTAATGTTAGGGATTTTAAGTATTACTCTTTAATTAAAGATGAACTTAATGCAGAGACTAGACAAGAACGTTTTGGGGCTGATAGAAATAAATTAATTCCTACTACAACTGGAGATATAGTTAATGAGTTTTTGGTGCAACATTTTAAAAAAATTCTAGATTATAATTTTACTGCAGATGTAGAAAAGGAATTAGATTTAATTGCTAATGGAGATTTAGAGTGGACTAATATGCTGGATAAATTTTACCACCCTTTTCACAAAAATATTGAATCAACTCAGGAAAATGCGGCTAGAGCAAATGGTGAAAGACTACTTGGAGAAGAACCAGGTACAGGAGAGTCCGTATATGTTAAGTTAGGAAAATACGGTCCAATTGCACAAATTGGAGAAACTACCGATGAAACCAAAAAACCAAAATTTGCTAGTCTCAAAACAGATCAGAATATCAAGACAATATCATTAGAACAAGCTTTAGCCTTATTTCAATATCCGAAAAATATTGGTCAATTTGAGGGCGTAGATGTATTTGTAAAGCTAGGTCGATTTGGTCCTTATATACAAATTGAAAAACTAAATATTTCAGTTCCTAAGGGAGTAGATGCAGACAATATAGAAATGTCTGATGCCCTTTTGTGGATTGAAGAAAAAAAGAAAGCAGACGCCCCAATAATGCATTATGAGGATTTACCTGTTTCAAAGGGTAAAGGTCGATTTGGTCCTTTCATCAAGTGGAATGAAATGTTTATTAACGTTTCTAAAAAATATGATTTTGACAACCTTTCTGATTCAGATGTAGTAGAATTAATAGAAATCAAAAAGAAAAAAGAGATTGAAAAATTTGTTCATAACTGGGAAGATCAAGGTGTTTCTGTTCAAAAAGGTAGATGGGGAAGACATTTTGTAATTTCAGGAAAGAAAAAGATACAATTAGATAAAAATCAAGATCCTGTTGATATCACTTTAGAACAGGCAAAAGAAATGTTGAAGAAGAAGAAGTAGAGTGTATGGATATTGATGTTTTTTTTAACCCAATTGAAAAATTAGAAGTCCATCCTGATTCATTGGGGTCTTTCATAGATTCTCATAATGAATCCTTCCCAAATTGGGAAAATTCTGAGGTTGTTTTTTTTACGGTTGATTACAAAGAAAATTATTCTAAAGGTGGAAAAAGTATTTCAGTAGATCCTTTTAGATCTTACTTATATGAGCTTTTTTTAACAAAATCTGTTAGTATAGCTGATTTAGGTGTTTTCATAGCTGGGAAAAACAAAAACGATACAACCATAGCCATTAAAGAGATTACTTCAGCAGTAACTAGTAAAGGGAAATTATTAATAATAATTGGTGGAGAACAAGAATTAACATATGCTAATTTTTTAGGATACGAAAAGTTAGAACAATTGGTTAATTTGGTTGTTATTGATCAAAAACTTAATCTTTTGGTTGATGACAAATCAGCTTTAAACTCTTCAAATTTCCTTAATCACATTTTACTTCACGAACCCAGTTATTTATTTAATTTTTCACAGCTCTGTAGTCAAAATTATTTTATTTCAAAAGCACAACTTAAGTTCTTAGATGATTTGTATTTCGATTTAATTCGATTAGGTGACATTCAGGCTGATGTTAAAACATCAGAACCTCATTTAAGAAATGCAGACTTATTGAGTATCGATTTATCCTCAATTAGAAAAAGTGAATTTAATGGAGCAAATGATGCTGGGCCTAATGGTTTGTATGGCAATGAGATCTGTCAATTAATGAAATATGCTGGTTTAAGTGATAAATTAAGTAGCGTAGGAATTTATAATTTTCAGAACAATGCACTTTTTCAGGAAGATGCAATGTTGATTGCTCAGATGCTGTATTTTCTTATTTCAGGATTTTCAGAAAGAAAAGGTGATTTTCCAATTGGAACAAAGCATGATCATTTAAAGTATGTTGTTTTTCATGAAGAACTTAAGCACGACATGGTTTTTCATAAAAGCCCGAAGTCTGATCGTTGGTGGCTAGAAGTTCCATATCCACCTATAAAGGAGTTTAAATTTGAACGTCATCATTTGATTCCATGCGACTATAAAGATTATCAAAATGCCGTTGAGGGAATTATTCCAGATCTTTGGTGGAGAACATACAGAAAACTTAATTAGTTTAATTTATTATATTTACATCCTTAAATTAACCTTAAAATATGCATTAAAATGCTTATTTTAGCAGAATTGTATTGAATATATTTATTGTTTTAATTATTAATTAACTGATTAATAGATACTTAGCTTATGAAGTTATATGCTTATTTAATTGTTTTTAGTTCCCTATTTGGAACGTCTTTTGCTCAACAAGACTATCAATTGACGCATTACATGTTTGATAATTTGTCATTCAATCCAGGATATGCCGGAATGAATAATAATATTTGTGGAACAATTATTAATCGTGAACAATGGGTTGGTTTTGATGGCCGTCCGTCTACCAAATTATTAAATGTTCACTCACCTGTTGAAATGCTAAGAGGCGGATTGGGTTTTACATACGTTAGCGACAAACTAGGTGTAGAAAGTAACAATATAGCAAGGCTTAGCTATTCATATCACATGGGATTAGGCGCGGGTAATTTAGGGATTGGCCTGAGTGCAGGTATTATTCAAAAAAGTTTTGATGCTACCTGGATAACGCCAGATCAAGGATCTGCTTATGTATTTGGTGATGATAGTTCTATTCCTCAAAACAATGCTAGTGGTGTTTCGCCTGATATTAATTTAGGTGTGTTTTACAAAACAGAAGAATTATATCTTGGGGTTTCAACAACTCATGTTGGGGGGTTTAGTATGAAAGGCTTAAACGTTCAAAATGTGCACCATTATTGGATAACAGCAGGTTATAAATACGACATTAATCCTGATTTTAAATTAAGACCAAGTTTATTAATCAAATCAGATGCAGCTTCTACAATAATGGACTTAAATGTCAATGTCCTTTTTAGAAATATGGTTTGGGGTGGATTAACCTACAGAATTGGTGATGAAATTGCTCCTATGGTTGGTTATCAGCATTCTTTTACAGATGGCAGTTCATTAAGAATTGGTTATGCTTATGGTATTACAACAAGTGTTATAGGAGATTACAGTACGGGTTCTCATGATATTATGCTAAATTATTGTTTCAGTTTAGCTAAACCACCAACACTCGAAAAATCTAAGAATCCAAGATTCTTATAATTTAATGAAACTAAATAAATTTAAATACGTTATAAGTGGTCGCCTTAAGGAGATATTGAATCTTCTTGGTGAACAATAATTAAGATATTGAACAATGAAAAAGTTATTTTATTTTATATCAATTGCCTTTATATTCTCTAGCTGTGCTACAGGTGGAGGAGGATCTGGTGAAGTAGTAGGTGTTCTTGGAAGACCAGTTTGGTATTCTACAGATCCTTATGGAATGTTATATATTCCTGCTGGTGGATTTAACATGGGCCAAAGTGATCAAGATGTCCCACTATCTCATTATAATAATTCTAAAACTGTTTCTATTGGTGCATTTTATATGGACCAAACTGAAATTACAAATAACGAGTATCGTCAATTTGTTTTTTGGGTTAAAGATTCCATTGCAAGAAGAATACTTGGTGCTGAATTTCCTGAAGAATTTTTAGTTGAAACGTATGATGATGAATTAGAAGTAAAGGATGAAGAAGAGTGGACCTTAAATTGGAATACTAGATTTGAATATATTTCTGTAAACCCATCAAGAGGTCATAATTCAGAGTATGCACCTTTATTGGCATCAATGTTCTTAAACGAGAGTGAAAGATTTTACAACAGAAAAGAGATTGATACTAGAAAATTAATGTTTGAATACTACTGGGTTGATTTACAAGAAGCAGCAAAAAAGGGTAGACCACTTGTTAAAAGAATTTCGAATACTGATTCTGATGAAGATGGTGAGCACAGAACAAAAATGAAAAACCCTAATATGCCTTTCCCTGCTGATCCAGGAGAAGTAAGAGGAAAAGATTTGGATCTTGGTGTAAGAAACAGTAAAGGTCAGAACAACTCTATAAGAGGTCATGAAGATAGATCACGTTTCATAATCAAAGAAACTATCAATGTTTATCCAGATACTTTATGTTGGATACATGATTTTACTTATAGCAACAATGAACACATGAGTAATATGTATTTTTGGCATCCAGCTTATGATGATTATCCTGTTGTTGGAGTAACTTGGCAACAAGCGAATGCTTTTAATGTATGGAGAACACAGCTTTTAAACAACTGGAAAAAAGGCCATTACCAAGCATTTGTTCAAGATTTTAGGCTTCCAAGTGAGGCTGAATGGGAGTATGCTTCAAGAGGTGGATTAGATTTAAGTCCATACCCATGGGGTGGTCCATACATAAGAAATTCAAGAGGATGTTTCCTTGGTAACTTTAAACCATTAAGAGGAAGATATATGGAAGATGGAGGTTTTCATACTGTAAAGGCAAATTCGTACCATCCTAATGATTTTGGGTTATACTGTATGTCTGGCAACGTTGCTGAGTGGTGTAGAACCGCTTACGATGAGTCAATTTATGAATACGGACACGATATGAATACTGAATATATATATCACGCTTTAGATCATGATCCACCCTCAATGAAAAGAAAACTTATTAGAGGGGGTTCTTGGAAAGATATAGGT
>JBELEU010000124.1:0-6654 GCA_042093455.1 Crocinitomicaceae bacterium
AAGGTAATTTGGCTGATATTGAAAAGAAATTAAAAATTCCAGAAAAAATTAAAGATAAAATATATGACTTTGAATTAGATGGTCCATTATTCTATGGGTTTTCTGATCAGTTTAAGGAACAAGCTGAATCCATTAAAGGCAAAGATGCAGTAATAATTAACATGTCAAATGTCCCTTATATTGATGCATCTGGAATTTATGTTCTTGAAGAAGTTATAACGAGTTTTAAGGATAAAAAAATGGATGTTATTTTGGTCGGTGTTAAAGACCATATTTTTAAACAATTTGAAGATTTAAAAGTAATTCCTCAAACATTACCTGAAGAAAAAGCATATAATTCAATAAGATCGGGGCTGAAATACCTTAAAAATCAATTGGAACACGAATTATAGTAGATATACATTAAAACATAATGCAATTTTAATTTTTTTAGCATTAATTTTACTGCGAAATGTATAGATTAATTATAAGACCGCTATTGTTCTGTTTTGATGCAGAAAAAATCCATTACTTTTCTTTAAACTTTTTAAAAATAGCTTTAAAGTTATATCCGATCGAAAAAATGGTTAATATGATTTACAACTCAAATCATAAAAATCTTGAGACAGAATTGTTTGGAATAAAATTTCCAAATCCAGTTGGTTTAGCTGCAGGTTTTGATAAAAATGGCAAATACATAAAAGAACTTTCAAATTTTGGATTTGGTTTTATTGAAATTGGAACAATTACTCCTAAATCTCAGCCAGGTAACCCCAAAAAAAGACTTTTTAGATTAATTGATGATCAAGCAATTATCAATCGCATGGGAATCAACAATGATGGAAGCGAATCTTGTGTAGAAAGATTAAAAAAAGTCAATAACAAAATCGTAATTGGAGGAAATATTGGTAAAAATACAACAACTGAAAGTAAAGATTCAGTGAGTGACTTTATTGAAAATTTTAAAATTCTACATGACCATGTAGATTACTTTGTCATAAATGTCAGTTGTCCAAATGTGAATCACTTTAAAGAGCTACAAGACAGGGATTTTTTAGAAGAGCTTTTGCCTTTACTACATCAACACAACAGTGAAAAAGGCAGTACCAAACCCATTCTATTGAAGATAGCCCCTGATTTGAACGAAAGTCAATTAGATGAAACAATAGAAATAATCAAAACACTAAAAATTGACGGAATTGTTGCTACTAACACTACAACAAAACGAGAAAAACTTAAAACCTCAAAAAAGAATCTCGAACAAATTGGAAATGGTGGATTAAGTGGTCTACCATTAAAGGATAAATCAACCCAAGTCATTAAGTATATTTCTGAGAAATCTAAAAAATCAATTCCAATTATAGGTGTTGGAGGCATAATGACAGCTGAAGACGCAATTGAAAAAATAAATGCCGGAGCTAGTCTAGTTCAAATTTATACTGGATTCATTTATAGCGGCCCTTCATTAATAAAGAAAATTAATTCCAAAATAGTAAAGTCAAAGTAATGTCCAATATAAAAAACATAGAAAAACAGCTTGTTCCATTTAGAAAGGAATTGACAAATCATTCGCTATATAAAACCATGAATGAAATTGAAGATATTAAAATTTTCATGGAATGGCATATTTATGCTGTTTGGGATTTTATGTCTTTGGTTAAATCCCTTCAAAATCATTTAACATGCGTTGACATTCCATGGACGCCAGTAAAAAACACGAAAGTTGCTAGGTTTATCAATGAAATAGTTCATGGAGAAGAAAGTGATGAAAATGAAAAAGGTGAAATAAAAAGTCACTTCGAAATGTATCTTGATGCAATGGATCAGGTAGGTGCAAATTACACTAAAATAAATACATTAATTAAAAGGGTTAAAAACAAGGAAAATATTAAGATTATAATTGATGATTTAAATTTACCTAAACCCATTCATCAATTTTTAAGCTTTACTTTCAGAACAATTGCAACCAATAAACCTCATCTAATTGCAGGGGCATTTACCTATGGAAGAGAAGATTTAATTCCAGATATGTTTTTTCAGATCATAAACGAAACTAAAAATAGTGAGACATACAATAAACTGACTTATTACTTACAAAGACACATTGATATTGATGGTGATGAACACGGACCTTTAGCTTTATTAATGATTGATGAATTATGTAACGATGAAGAAGAAAAAATAAAAGAAGTAATTGAAATCAGTAAAGAAGCATTGCGATTGAGAATTGAATTGTGGAGTTTTATCCATGAAGAAATTAAAAAATCAAAGTTGGTTCTTTCAAATTAAATTATTTTTTTCTTACTAATAAGTGATAGTACAAAGAATGAGATTACTGCATTATAAATTATTAGTTCTGCTCCAAATTTATAATCACCAAACCAATTTACGATTGATGAATTATTGAGATACCAAATAATTCCGATAGCTAGTGGCACTAAAAAGCAGACAACTGGAACTAACTTATCAATTAAATTTCTAGATGAGAATATTCCAAAGAAAAACAACCCAATTAAAGGGCCATAAGTAAATCCAGCTAGTTTAATTAACAACCAAATAGCAGCATCATCTGAGTTATTTCTAAGAATAATAACGGAAATTACAATTAACATAGACATAAAAATATGTGTAGTTTTTCGAATAGAAATTTGTTGTTTTTTACTTTTATTTTCAATTGACAAAAAATCAATTGAAAATGATGTTGTTAAAGAAGTTAAAGCAGAATCAGCACTACTATATGCTGCTGCAATTAGTCCTAACAAAAACATTATCCCAATGATTAAGCCCAAATCTCCTTGTTGAGCTATCTCAGCGAATAACAAATCTGTTCTGCCTTCATCTAAAGCCAATTGACCTATTCCTGTTGATTCATAATACATGTATAACAATGCTCCTAAAAAAAGAAACAATAAATTAACAACTACTAAAACTGCAGCAAATGACAACATATTTAATTGTGCTGATTTTAAGTTTTTACAACTTAAATTTTTCTGCATCATGTCTTGATCCAAACCAGTCATCCCAATGGTAATAAAAATCCCTCCCAAAAAGTGTTTCCAAAAGTAATTACCAGAGAGCCAATTTTCAAAGAAAAATATTTTAGAAAATTTACTTTCTTTTATTACACTAATCATTCCTCCTTTTTGGTCTAAATCAAGATGATCCGATATTAGCCATATTGTCAAACCTAGTGAGATTAACATAAACAATGTCTGAAGAGTATCTGTCCAAATAATAGTTTTTATACCTCCTCTATTGGTGTAAACCCATATCAACAACACAGAAACTACAACTGTAACTTCAAATGGAATTGACAGCTCATCAAATAAAATAAGTTGCAATACACTAGCCACAAGTAATAACCTAATAGATGCACCTATTAATCTTGAAACAAGAAATAACCCTGCACCTGTTTTATAGCTCCAAAAGCCAAACCTATCCTCAAGATAACTGTAAATAGATATCAATTTCATCCTATAGTATATGGGCAACAATACCAAAGCAACAACTACATAACCAAATACGTAACCAAAAACCATTTGCATGTAACTAAATTGATTTGCAGCAATCAAGCCCTCATCTCCAAAGGATGCTATTGAACCAGGTATTGATATAAATGTAATTCCGGATAAAGAAGCACCTATCATTCCAAAAGCAACTATGAACCAAGGAGATTTTCTATTTCCAAGAAAAAAAGAATTGTTATCTGACTTTTTCGAAGTTAACCTTGCAATAAGCAGCAACATTGCAAAATAAGCTAGTATAATTCCTAAGATTAAATAAACAGACATAGCACAAAATAAGTTGATACTTTAATACGTTTTTCAAAAATTGAAATAGTTAATTCACGCACGGCTCTTAATATTTAATTAATATTTGTTTTTGTGGTAAAAAATAAGATGTAAATATGATATGTAATTGATGATGATTACATTAGTAAAATGGATTTTAAATCAAAACTTTTAAACGAGGCTGTTGAGCAAATGTCTTCACTTCCTGGAATTGGAAAAAGATCGGCATTAAGATTAGTTCTTCACTTGCTAAAAAGTTCCAACAAAGAAGTGGAAGATTTTACCAACTCTTTTAAAAATTTAAAAGAAAATGTATGTTTTTGTAGCAATTGCTTTCATATTTCTGAAACTGAATTGTGTGAAATTTGTTCCAACACATCAAGAAAGTCAGATACCGTTTGTGTCGTTCAAGATGTTAGGGATTTGTTGGCGATTGAAAGTACCGAACAATTTTACGGTCAGTACCATGTTTTAGGAGGAATAATATCACCAATGGAAGGTATTGGACCTGATGATCTAAAAATAAGAGAACTTATTGATAGAGTTAAAACTCAAGAAATTAAAGAAATAATTCTTGCATTACCAGCTACCATGGAAGGGGATACAACCAACTTTTACTTGTACAGAAAATTACAAGACATAGATGTGAAATTATCTTTAATATCAAGAGGAATTGGTATTGGAAACCAGTTAGAATATATTGATGAATTAACATTAGGGAAATCTCTATTAAACAGAAGCCCTTATGAAATAAACTACACTTCCTAAAAAACTAAAATTGGAACTGTCGATAGTCATAGTAAATTATAATGTAAAGCATTTCTTAGAGCAATGCTTAATTTCAGTTGAAAAAGCTACTGAGAAAATCGAAGCTGAAGTATTTGTAGTAGATAATAACTCTGTGGATGGCTCTGTTAAACTTATTAAAGAGAAATTTCCTAATGTCAGCTTAATAGAAAACAAAGAAAATACTGGTTTTTCAAAAGCAAACAATCAGGCTATACACATATCAAAAGGTAAATATATACTGTTACTTAATCCAGATACAGTAGTTGAAGAAGACACCTTTTCAAAGTGTATTAATTTTATGAATCAAAATGAAAATGCAGGAGCATTAGGAGTAAAAATGATTGACGGAAAAGGTAATTTTCTTCCTGAATCAAAAAGAGGTCTTCCTACACCTGCTGTAGCTTTTTATAAAATATTTGGATTATCTAGACTATTCCCAAAATCTAAAAAAATGGGGAAATATCATCTAGGTTTTCTTTCAAAAGAAGAAAACAACAAAATAGATGTTCTTTCAGGTGCATTTATGTTTTTACGTAAAAAAGTATTGGATAAAATTGGACTTTTGGATGAAGAATTCTTCATGTATGGAGAAGACATTGACCTTTCTTATCGCGTTACATTAGCTGGATATGATAATTATTATTTTTCAGAAACTAGTATCATACACTACAAGGGAGAAAGCACAAAAAAAGGATCTATTAACTACGTATTTGTTTTTTACAATGCAATGATCATTTTTGCTAAAAAACATTTTTCTAAAAAGAATGCTAAAACTTTTTCTCTACTTATAAATTGGGCAATATATTTCCGGGCATTTATAGCCCTAATCCAAAGGTTTTTTTCAAGATGGAGCATTTCGATTTTTGATTTTTTGATTCAAGCTCTATTTATTTTCATTTTTTCACATTTTTACCAAGAGTTTAATGAAGTAAAGTTCCCAGAGAACACCCTATATTTAATGATTCCTTTTTATTCACTAACCTTAACATTAGTTAGTAGATCTTTTGGAACTCATCACCCACCATTTAAGTTTAATACTATTTTAAAATCAAGTGCTATTGGGGGAATCATATTACTTGCCTCCTATGCTCTTTTACCTAAATCATTTCAATTTTCTAGATTAGTTATAGTCGTATCAAGTTTATTATTCATTGTTTCGTCTGTTTCGATTAGACTATTATTTCAATGGCTCAAAATAGGTTTATTTAAAAACTTTCAACGCAACAAAGGAAGAATTGCAATTATAGGCTCCTCTAGTGAAATAGACAGAATCAAAGTTTTAATTGAAAAATTAAGGCCCAATAACAAAATCTATAAAGTATCGACTTTTGAACAAGAAAACACCAAATATTTTGACATAAACATTATTCAATTGGATGAATTCATCAGGGTTAAAAAAATTGAAGAAGTGATATTTTGCGCAAAAGACATAAGCTCTCATGAAATAATAAAAGCTATGTCTACTATTTCTATCAAACGAAATATTGAATTTAAAATATCTCCTGAAAAGTCACAGTTTATAATTGGAAGTAATACTATCCATACAGAAATGGATATGTACACAACAAAAATGAACAATATTAATAGTCCCAACAACATCAGAAAAAAACGAACATTTGACTTATACATTTCAATTCCTATTCTACTTTTCAGCCCTGTAATTTTGATTCTAAGCCGTAAAAGATGGATTGTTTTGAAAAATATTTTTCCTGTGATTTTAGGTGCTAAAACATGGATAGGGTATGCCAAAAATAAAAACAATGTAAAATTACCCATCATTAAGAAAAATGTACTTAACATTAACATCAACAACTTAAATGAAAATCAAGATTATTTAGATAAAATGAACATCATATATGCTAAAGATTACAGTGTTTCCACAGATTTAACAATGCTAATCAAGAAAGTTTTCTCTAAATAATTCAAAAATTTATATTTAATAGTATTCATATTAATCTTGATTTTCCTGTAAATAAAGTTATTTTTGTAAGCTAATATCAACAAAAACAAAATGTCAGAAATTCAAGTTTTATTACCTAAGATGGGTGAAAGTGTAGCTGAAGCCACTATAACTACATGGCTAAAAGCTGTTGGA
>JBELEU010000125.1:0-6605 GCA_042093455.1 Crocinitomicaceae bacterium
CCCTTTAATGGTAAGTTGTAATTGATATATCCAAATGAGGTTGAATCTATCGTATTTATTCCTGTAATGGAAGAGTTTCCATTTATTTTAAAATTTCTTCTGGTGAACAGAATTCCACTTTCTAAGGTGAAATTATCGCTGAAATCTGTGCGCCAAAGCATGCCAAATTGATACCCAATTTTTGAAGACAGCGTTAAATTTGCTGTATCATTTTCAATTGTTAATGGACCAGCACCAAAATAATTAACCGGGACAATGGGATTGAATGTGAAGCCAAATTTTGAATCATCTATTTGGCAATAATCAACTTTAATTATAAGAATGCCTACAACAAGAAAAATATATTTTAAGGTATGGTTCTTATGACTAAACATTGTTCTTAAAAAATGACAAAATAGAAAAGACAACAATAATTACCCCTATTAATATTACAATGTATTGATTGGTTTTTTTCTCTATAAATGGTGTTCTAAACTTGCCAATGGCAATGTTATTAAGTTCTTGAACAATTCTAAGATCAGTTTTTCTAATGCCGAAAAGATATAGTTTTCCTCTGTTCGTTACTTCAA
Organism: Crocinitomicaceae bacterium; assembly: GCA_042093455.1. GTDB lineage: Bacteria > Bacteroidota > Bacteroidia > Flavobacteriales_D > Parvicellaceae. The sequence continues at coordinate 570 of JBELEU010000125.1, forward strand.
TATCAGTTTCGTAATACAATCCTTTTGATTTTAAATTTTCCTCAAAAAAATCAGACTGCTCTTTAATTCGGAAATAAAAAACTTTATAGGCTTTGTTTGTGGGGTGTTCCCTATGATTTGTGAGCTTTAACAGCCCTTCGTCCATGTCGTCCATTCAAATTCAATTATGCCATTCTGTTAAATATTCAATAGGTTTTCGTTGTCCTTTTGGCCATTCACTAGCGGGATATCCTAAATAAAATATTCCTAAGCATTTGTCATCAGGATCTATATTCAAAAAGTCATTCATTTCTTTAGAATAAATAATTTTTGGAGTAGACCAGAAACCCCCAATTCCATAAGCTGTAGCTGTTAAATGCATATTTTGAATGGCACAGGCAACAGCTTCAATTTCTTCTACTTCTAAAATTTTGCCATCAGGATCTCGTTTCATACAAACAGCAATTGCAACTGAAGACAAGGATGGCCTTGCTATAAGTTTATTGAATTTAGCTTCTTTAAAGTGTTCTTCTGAGGTGTTGAGTTTATATATTTCTGCAAGTTGTTCTCCCAACTTCAATTTAGCATCATTCATGAAAACTTTAAATCTCCAAGGTTGTGTTTTCCCATGCGTAGGAGCCCATATGGCATTATTTAAAATTTTCTCTACTATTTCTTTGTGTACTTTTCTTGAGGAGAAAAATTCTGGATAGATAGTTCTTCTGTTTTTAATAACATCTGATATTTCACTAAGATTATACTTCATGGGCTAATTATAAATTTAAAAGGTTCCAGTTGGAGTAGCTAAAAAAGTGTCTTCCTTTATTTGTTATTTTTTCAATTTTATTCATAAATCGATAATGAAGCTTTTCATGTTTCATTTTTTTTCGATTTAGTTTATAATGTTTACTATAGTTTAAAAGTTCAGCCCAATCAAATTTAGCTATCCAATCCTTCATTACTAGAGGATGAGTTTGTTTGAACTTTGTTAAGCACCCTATTGGGCCATAATTAAAAACCTCAGGGTCACCAATGCTGTTTTTATTAGAATGAATATTATCCAATGCAATTTTTTTCTTTTGCATAAAATGAGGAGGCCTTACCCATCCGTAATGGTATATTTTTGCATCAACTCTTGCAACATTAAGTTTACTAGTACCTTCTTTATTCCTATAACTTAATCCATCAAAATCAGGTATTCTTCTAAAAGACTGTGCGGAGATAAATGAATGAATATCTTTGTCATTTCTTACAATTCTAATTTCATTTTGATACCAACCTCTCCCATTGTTGTAATGGTTGTAGTCTCCATAAAAATGTAAGTAGTCAAACAATAATCCATCTACTTTTTTATTTGCTAATAAATCATAACACCTTTCTCGAATTCCTTTCAAGTCTTGTTCATGAACCACTTCGTCAGCTTGCAAGTAAAAAACCCAATCTCCAGAACAAGCTTCTTTAGCAATGTCAGTTTGATGTGCATTTTCCATACCTCTTGGGTACTTTTGAATGTCCCATACGGTGTGAATTATTTTGATTTTATCAGAATTAATACTTTTAATTAGTTCTAAGGTATCATCGTCTTCATCGCAATCTCCTAAAGCAACTATAAATTCATCAACAATTGGTAAAATAGACTCTATAGAAGCTTTAATTGGGTAATAAAGCTTTGAGGCATTTTTACACATGGTGAAACCACTTATTGACATATATTATATATTAATTGAGTTGTTAAAATTAACAAACCCATCCAAACTATAAAGAAAACAAAATTACTAGTTTTTGAATCGGTTTAATTTTTTTAATTGAGCATATTTTAAATAGGTGCCATATGCTGTAGCTTTGCAAACTTGAAATCCTGCAACACCATCAAGGAAGCCAAACTTTAGAAGATAATCTCTTAAAAATCTAAACAGTGGGTTTAGCAATATTTTAAAAAACGAAGATTTTTTGTTTTTTTCAAAATAGGCCTTGGCTGCTATATCACTAAAATAGATCATTTGTTTCTGATATTGTTCTTTACTATCTGCTGTATAATGTAAAATGTATCCATTTAAAACGAATGAACTTGTGGGTTTAGAATGAATAAATTCATCATGAGGGTTAATGCCACCCCATGACCCAGTCCTTCTGTCCCATAGTCTAAGTTTCAAATCGGGATACCAGCTTCCGTACTTAATCCACTTCCCACAAAAGTTATTTAACCTATTGAAGGAATATCCATCTTCGATCCAATTTTCTTTAATTTTTAGGATTGAATTCTGAGCTTCAGTATCTAATAATTCATCAGCATCTAGTGATATAATATGATCAAATTTAGCTAAAGATTTTGCGTAATTTTTTTGCTCTATGTGCCCTTTAAACTTATTGGTTACAAAAGTCACATTTTTAGATAAACAAATTTCTTTAGTCTTATCAGTAGAAAAAGAATCTACAACTAGAATTTCATCGCATACATTCTCCAATGATTCTATACACTGCTTTATTTTATCTTCTTCATTAAAAGTGATGACAACACCGGATAATTTAACCTTCATAAGAATTAGGGGCTACCATTTAGCATCTGGGTACATTAACGGAAGGTGTTGCATTTCAGCGAGTAAATATCCCAAGTATTCAGTATGTATACCATCTTTACCATACTGCATAGAGTGGGGTTGGTTTTCAGGTGTATTTAATCCGGCTTCAATGATAACTTCATTTGTTTTTTTTCTCCAATCATTTTCTAATGAGCTACTAAGTACAGAAATCCCCTCTTTTTCTAGTTCAGTTTCTACATTAGAGTCATAGAAAAGTTCATTGGTATACATCCATAATTCATTTAAGGCATGTTGTATTCGTTGGTTGCTTTCTTCTGTCCCTTGACCTAGACGAATCATCCAGTCTTTGCTTCTTTGAAAATGATACCTAATTTCTTTTATTGATTTTTTAGAAATAGCATTTATTGTATCATCTGTTGATTCGGAAAGTTTTGTAAATAAAAGTTCATTGTAAACGTCCATTAAGAATTGTCTTGCTAAAATAAAAGCAAAATCAAAATTTGGAACTTCACTTAAGTGAATGGATTTAAAATCTTTCTCTTTTCTCTTAAAAACAAGGTCATCTTCAGTTGTGCCATCATTTTTTATTTCTGCAGCATATTTAAGAAGGCTTTCTGCTTGGCCTAACAAATCTAAACCAACATTAGTAATGGCAAGATCTTCTTCTAAATGCGGAGCTTTGCTACAATATTCTGCAATTCTATGACTAAGAATAAATGATGTGTCAGCTAATTGTAAGCAATATTGATATAAGTTAATATTTTTCATATTAAATATGTTTTACGCCATCTGGCATGGAATAAAAAGTGGGATGTCTATAAACCTTATCATCAGAAGGATCAAAAAAAGCTTCATCGTCTTCCAGTTTTGATGAAACAATGTCTTCTGCTTTTACCAGCCAAATTCCTTTCCCCTCTCCTCTTCTAGTAAATAAGTCACGAGCTGCAGTCATAGCCATTTTTTTATCATAGGCATGTAAGCTTCCAACATGTTTAAATGGTCTTCCAGCCTTTGTTTGTAAAAAAACTTCCCAAAGAATTCCTTGATTATCCTCGCTCATTCTATGCAGTTTTAGTTTGTGAATTTATCTTATCAGCATATGCAATTGCTGCTTCTCTTACCCATTTTCCATCTTCATGAGCTTCTATGTGATGCTTAAGTCGCTGTTTGTTTCCTGGGCCATTTCCTTTGACTACATTCCAAAATTCATCCCAATCTATTTCTCCAAAATCATAATGTTTTTTGGATTCATTCCATTTTAAATCAGGGTCTGGAAATGTTAAACCAAGTATTTCACCTTGTTCTATTGTTTTGTCAATAAACCGTTGTCTCAATTCATCGTTGGATTCTCTTTTGATTTTCCATTTTAAAGATTGGTTGGAGTGAGCGCTTTCAGCATCGTGTGGGCCGAACATCATAACTGAGGGCCACCACCATCTGTTTAAGGCATCTTGAGCCATTTGCTTTTGTTCAGGAGTGCCTTTAGCTAGTGTAACAATAACTTCATAGCCTTGTCTTTGGTGGAAGCTTTCTTCCATGCATATTTTAACCATAGCCCTTGAATACGGACCATATGATGTTCCTTGTAATGAAACTTGATTTACAATAGCGGCTCCATCAACAAGCCATCCAATAGCACCCATATCTGCCCAAGATATGGTAGGGTAATTAAATACACTTGAATATTTAGCTTTTCCTTCATGCAAAAGGGATAAAACTTTTTCTCTTTTTACACCCAAGGTTTCAGCTGCACAGTATAAATAAAGGCCATGCCCTGCCTCATCTTGGATTTTAGCCATTAATATTTTTTTTGCTCTTATACTTGGGGCCCTTGTTAACCAGTTTTTTTCTGGTTGCATTCCAATTATTTCAGAGTGGGCATGCTGAGAAATTTGACGAATTAAATTTTGGCGATATTTTTCAGGCATCCAATCTCTTGGCTCTATCTTAATGTCTGCATCAATTTTTTCTTGAAATTCTGCAAGTTTTTTTAAGTCCTCCATAGCTTTAAATATTAATATTTTCAAAATTAGTTAGAATCTCGTGTTTCTCAAGGTTTTGTTCACCCCAATTTTTCATTTCATCTTTCGTCCAAAGTTCAGGAAAAAAGACTCTTCTCTGGTATTTTGGATGCATGTATTTTTGCCATTCACTTCCCCCAGTAGCCTGAGCTGATTTTTTACCACTTTCAAGATACTTGGTTGCGGCATTGTAATGTTCCATTACCCAAAGTACATTTACAGTGTGATCGTAATGCCTAAGAGAATTTACAAGATCTAAATTTTTTTGTTCTTTTTCTGGAAGGTTTTTAAATATTGACCACAAATTTCTAGTATTGTAATCTTTCATGAAACGAATGAAAGTATCCATGTATTTTTCTTCGAACAACGTAATCAAAGTTGTTTTCTTTCCAGTTTTATGATCTTTTCCAGCGGCTTGCCAGTAAAGGTGATCAAACGCATGTTTAAACGGGGTGTTTCTGTTAATAGAATTTCTAAACCTTAAATCAATTAAATTAATTAGCTCTGTACTTGCGAATTCGATCATTCGGTATTGTGCACTTTGAAATCCACTTGCTGGAGCAAGGGTGTTTCTAAACTTCATGTACTGCTCAACCTCCATTCCATCTCCCATAATTTTAAACGAGCCAGAAAGCAAATCAAAATATCGACTAATTCTATCCAGTCTAGAACTGAAAAAGTCCGCTTTTAAATCTTCTTTAAATGCTACTTGTTCAATTTCCCAAAGAATCATTTTGAATAACAATTCATTAACTTGATGGTACATTATGAAAATTAGTTCATCAGGTAGATTAGTACGTTGAGTTTGAAGGTTAATTAGTGCATCAGTTTGTATATAATCCCAATAATTCATGGGTTTACTATGAAGCATTCCTTCAAAGTGAGTTTTAGGGTTTTGCCCCTCTGACTCAAGCTTAGTTATGATTTCTTGAATTAACTCTTGCATTATAGAGTTCCCCTTTTTTGTTGTTCTCTTTCTATGGATTCAAATAATGCTTTAAAATTACCTGCCCCAAAGCCACGAGCCCCCATGCGTTGAATTATTTCAAAAAATAGTGTTGGTCTATCCTCAATAGGTTTAGTGAAAATTTGCAATAAATATCCTTCTTCATCGGCATCAATCATTATCCCTAAACTTTTAAGTGTTTCAATGTCTTCTCTCAATTCATGATTGTGCTCTTCTAGCCTGATTGGAACAGCTTTGTAGTATTCATCTGGTGGAGTACTTAAAAACTCAATACCCCTTTTTCGCATCTCAGTTATTGTTCCAATTATGTCATTGGTCGCAACAGCAATGTGTTGAACGCCAGAGCCTTCATAAAAATCTAAATATTCTTCTATTTGAGACCTTTTCTTTCCTTCAGCCGGTTCATTAATTGGAAACTTGATTCTTCCGTTTCCGTTACTCATTACTTTACTCATTAATGCAGAGTACTCGGTGTGAATTTGTTTGTCATCAAAAGACAAGAAATTTTCAAATCCCATTACATCTTCAT
>JBELEU010000126.1:0-6541 GCA_042093455.1 Crocinitomicaceae bacterium
CTCAAGAAATTGGACGTTGGACAACAATGTATACGGAATGGTTGGCTTAATGGAAGATGTTGGACAAGAATATTCGTGGAATGTAGGGTTAGCCATCTTGAAAGAATTTACACTTTTTAATAGAGATGGAACATTAACTCTAGACGCTTATCATACTTATTTTGTTAACCAGCTGGTAGTTGACTTGTACCAATCAGCTAGAGAAGTACATTTTTATGCATTAGACGGCAATTCGTACTCTAATTCTTTTCAAGCCGAAATAAACTATGAACTCAACAGAAGAATAAAAATTAGAACAGCTTACAGGTATCTTGACGTTAAAACTAATTACAATTCTTCTACTGCTAATACTACGTTGATGGAAAACCCTTTTGTTTCCAAACATAGAGGTTTTTTAAACATTGATTACAGTACTAGAAAAAGGAAAGAACGTCAATGGAAAGTTGACCTTACTACACAATGGATTGGCAGTCAGCAATTGCCCAATACTGAAGATAACCCCGAGCCATACAAATTAGAACCCTCTAGTCCAAATTACTTTTTAGTTAACGGTCAGATTACTCGAATTTTCAATAAGTCTACAGAGCTATATCTAGGATTGGAAAACGCGTTGAATTTCAGACAGCCAAACCCGATACTTTCAGCAGAAAATCCACAAGGCGACTATTTTGATAGTTCAATTGTATGGGGACCTATTTTTGGAAGAATGGTTTACGGAGGCTTTAGGTTTACAATTGGCCAGAAAGAAAATTAGGAGAACTAAAGCGGACCAAAGGATAAGTTTTTTGACTTTACTCCTTCAATAATCTTAGGCAAAGCAGCAAGGGTTTTTTCGCCAAAATTTTTATTGTCGTGCAATACAACAATAGAGCCGGACTTCACATTATTTATCACATTTTTAACAACTCTTTCGGTAGAGCATTTAGCATCAAAATCCCCGCTTACAATATCCCACATTATTATATCGTATTTTTTTCTAATTGATTGCATTGCTCTGAAGTTGATTTTCCCATAAGGGGGTCGAAAAAGTTTACTTTTAATGTACTTTGAGGCATTATCAATATCTAAGAGGTATTCTTTTGACGAGGTTTTCCATCCATTTAGATGTTGCATGGTGTGGTTACCAACAGAGTGTCCTTGGTTTATTATTTTTGAATGTAGAGATGGGTGTTTTTTTACGTTTTCACCTACACAAAAAAAGGTGGCAGAAACGTTGTGCTCTTTAAGAGTAGCTAAAATTTTTTCAGTGTACTTGCTAGTGGGGCCATCGTCAAAGGTTAAAAAAACATTATTGGTTTTTTTAATTTTACAAATAAAAGATGGGAACAGCCATCTTAAAAACAACGGAAATCGAGGTGTATACATCTAAAGTAAATACTCTTTTTATGCTTAATAACCCCATTCTTTCATCCATCCGGTTTCAACTAAAGCCTCTCTAATCTTTGGTGTTGACCACAATAAACTATACTCGATAGGGAACTTGCTTCTTGAAAAGAAAAAATTAAATCTATTGTTAATATTTTGATAAAATTTTTCTTTCACTTTAGGAATTAGCTCTTCAAATGATGACTCATCAAGAACACCCAAGGGGATAAAATATTCTGGATTATTTATATTATTTGAATTTTCAACTAAAAAGTTATATGCTTCATTTAATAATTTTAATTTATCTTCTTTTGACCCATTGAAATTTGCATATTTATTTAATTGATAATTAAATAAAGATGAAATATTGCTTTCTGAAGAGGTTGATGCTTGTCTAAGGTTTTCTAATTTAACTTGACATTGACCAAACTCTTTCCAAATTAAATTAAAGCTATTGTCATTAAATGATAGATAATGATTTAATTTGGAAAGTTCAAGTGATGTTAATTTTTTAGCTAAATCCATTCCTTTATCAAATGATTCGGCTTGGAAATAGTTCATGCATAAATAGTGGGAAATATCACCAGCAGGAACCTGTTCATTTTCGATAGGCATTACCTCAAAAGTTTTATCTAAAATTTCGATGGCTTTAGACTTTTCACCTTTAGCAATGAGATCATTAGATAATTTCATCATTTGCAAACGAAGGTTTTGGACCATTCTCATGGTATAGTAATCAACTAAAACCCCTGATTCTTTCATGTTCCCCCACAAAAAAGAAACAGTATCTAGCTGATTATCGGGTTTGTTAAGTTGATATCCATTTGTTAAAAGAGCTACCATTTTATCAGTATTGGTACCTCCATTTCCACCATAATTAACTGGAGTTAATTTGTAGGTTAAGCCCTCACATTGCATGTATGATTTTAAGTTTTGGTTGGCTTGCATGCCCTGTATGCTTGCAAAGTAAATAGGCCTTTCCCAGTTATAGTTGGCCAATAAACTCAATACTGCTAAATCTGCTTTGTAAAGCATGTTCCCTTTGAGTCTCCATTTTATAACGGGTAAAATATCCTTTTTGTCTTCAGGACTAACCATATTGTTGTTTGCAACCTGAGAAGAGTCAACCTCAATGTAAATATTTTTAAAATTAATATATGATTCTTGGTTACATGAAAAAGTTTGAAACTCTTTGTTCCTATCATCACTAATAAAGTCAACTGCTTCTTGAGCAGAATGCCATACAAGTGGCCACTTTTCAAACGTTTTTTCAACATCATTAATTAACCTACCTACTTGATTTTGAGATGAGGGGTTATCAATCAAACTTTTTATAAGTGAGCTTGCTTTTTCAATGTTAGCAGCACTAACCTCATTGCTTTTCATTAGTTGAATAGTGGAGGAGGACAATGATTTTGCTTTATAATTAGCTCTATCTGCATCTAAAGCATCAGCTACATCTTTCATTCCAAATAATTTTTCTAGTGAAAGTTGAAGCACATTTACATTGCTAGCAGATTTTTGAATTGCACTTTTTAACGATTGAAATTTATTTTGCCAATTGACTCTAAGTTTGTTGTTTTTGTATTTATTGCCTTCTGATTCATTGATTAAAACATAGTCTCTACTTCCGTTTCTATATACGTTTTCACGCATTTTTATAGGAAGAGGATCAGATTCATATGCTTTTTTCTTCATTTGATTGATGTGCCAGTCTGTGCTTAATAAAGACATGTTGGCTACACGAACATCAGTTCTAACACCTTCAACTTCTTGAATGTACCACAATGGGAATGTGTCGTTATCTCCATTGGTAAAAAGAATAGCGTTGTAGTCACAAGAATTTAAATAATTGTAAGCAAAATCTCTGGCAGTGCTTCTGTTAGACCTATCATGGTCATCCCAATTTTCTATTGCTAATATGGTAGGTACACACAATCCAATTATGATGGGAAGTAAAACAGTAATTTTGGCATTTTTGAATTGTCTCCCAATTAAAAACATTATTCCCAATAGAACAGTGCTAATGATACCCATATAGATCAAGCTATATCCCAGTGCTAATGTTTGATTAGTAACCATTTGAAGAATTAAAACAATAAAAGCACCTCCTAAAACATAGGTAGCTACTTTCTTAAGTTGTTGAATTTTCATGCTTTTTGCCGCATAAAATAGAGCGAACACACCTAATCCTATCCAGTAGGAGAAAGCATAAAAAGAGGCAGCATATGCGTAATCTCTTTCTCTAGGTTCTGCTGGTTTTTGATTCAAGTATATTACGATGGCGATTCCAGTCATTACAAACAGTAGAAATACAGTGAACCAGCTTTTAGGATGTCTTATTAATTGAAAAAAGAACCCGATTAACCCTAAGATTAATGGTATCATGTAATATCTATTATAGCCTTTGTTGAGTCTTAAATCATCAGAAATGGTTGATTGATCTCCAAGCCTTTGGTTGTCTATGAAATTCACCCCAGAAAGCCAATTTCCTTCCAGTATCTGGCTACCGGTTACCCCGTAACCTTGAGTATCGTTTTGCCTACCGGAAAAGTTCCATAAGAAATATCGCCAATACATCCATCCCATTTGGTATTGAAGCATGTAGCTGATGTTTTCGGTAAATGAAGGAACATATAAGCCTTCGCTTGATAAGTTGCCAGCAACTTCCCTTAGATAATCACGCTGCTCTTTAGGAGCATTTTCAATATTGGCATATTGTATCAAAGCATCGTATTGTTCTTTGCGATCATTAAATGACCTCCCAAGCATGGTATTTATTTGCTGATTTGCAGGAAGAGGATTGTTTACATCGCCTTCATAACCACACCAAGCCTTGTATTTATCCCCTTCACCTTGTCGGTACATTCTTGGGAAAACAGTACAATATTTAGACACAAACTTTTTATCTCCTTTTTTTCCAAGTAAGGCATTAATATATTCTTGTTTAATTTCTTTTTCGAAAGTAAGTATGGCTGCAATACCATCTGCTCCAAGTTTCGAATTAATACTGTCGCAGCTTGCTTTAAACTTGCGTAATTCCCATTCGTTCATGAACGAAAACTCCTTTTCCAAAAGACCAACTTTAACAGAACCAGGCTTAATAACTCTGCTTTTGAACTGCTTCAAATGGAGATTCATTGTTTTAAATTCCTTTTCTATTTTTACAAGATCAGATTTTTTCACTTCAACAGCTTGTTTGAGTTCCTGAACTTTTGAAGTAAGAATATGAACTTTCATGTAGCTACTTTTGTCAGGACCTAAATGCTCTTCATCACAATCAGAATAGGCAGGAGTGTTCCAATATTGTCCAAAGCCAATAGGCCATGAGCCGTATTGTTCACGCTGTAAATAAGAATGCAGTTGAGAAAGTGATTCAGGGTTGTTTTCATCTAAAGGAGGATTAGCGTTTGAACGAATAACAATCATAGCAAACGAAGAGTAGCCAATTAGAAGAACAGCAAACGAAGCTATTGCTGTATTCAGTAATTCTTTTTTGTTTTTTTGACTCCACCTTAATCCAAAAATGATTAATCCAAGTAATGCTAGCAAAAAGAACAAGGCACCAGAATTGAAGGGTAGGCCAATTCCGTTAACAAAAAAACGTTCAAAAGAATCAGCCAATGAAACTATTTTTGGAATGATAATATTTTGAATCCCAACTAAAACAGCCAACGATAATATTCCAGCAAGAAAAAAGGAACGCCATTTAAACTCATACTTTTTAAAGTATATAACAAAGCCAATAGCCGGAATAGCCAATAAATTTAGAAGGTGAACACCAATGGATAGCCCAATCATGTAGCTTATAAAAATCAACCAACGATTTGGGTGCCCAACAGTGGGTTTATTTTCAGAGTCATCACTATATTCATTAACCTCTAAATCCCACTTTAGTATGGCCCAAAAAACAATGGCCGTAAAAAAAGAAGACATAGCATATACTTCGCCCTCAACAGCAGAGAACCAAAAAGAATCTGTAAATGTGTATGCAAGTGCTCCAACTGCTCCAGCACCTAGAATTGCAATGGTACTGTTATTGTCAATTTCACCATCTTTTAAAGCTAGTTTTCTAGCCATCATAGTTATGCTCCAAAATAAAAACAATATTGTGAACGAGCTACTAAGTGCAGACATCGAATTGACCATCATGGCTACATTTTCAGGGCTTGCAAAAGCTGAAAACAATCTACCGAGCATCATCCATAGTGGGGCACCTGGAGGGTGACCAACTTCAAGCTTGTTTGCAGTTGTAATGTATTCACCACAATCCCAAAGACTTGTGGTTTGTTCCATAGTCAGTAAGTAGACAGCAGTTGCAATAGCAAAAACCAACCAGCCAGTTAAATTATTGAGTTTTTTGTAGTTCATGAGTAAATTTTGTGATCAGCGAAAATAAAAAAATAGAATGACAAATTGTGTTAATTACGAATATATATAAGAGGGGTAATTTTCAAAAATATTAGATATGATGAATTGTAGCTAATAAAAAATTTGGACAGTATAAAAAATGACAGTAAATTTGCATCCAAAATTGTCCCATGGTGTAACTGGCAACACGTCTGTTTTTGGTACAGAAGAGTCTAGGTTCGAGCCCTAGTGGGACAACAAAAAAAATGATAAACCCCCTGTGAATCAGTTATTTGCATGGGGTTATTTTTTTATTCGCAAGAAAAAGCGTAAGAATTTTGATATTTAAGGTCATGAAAATCAATTATAAAAGAAAGATAAGAAAAAAGGAGCAATAAGCTCCTTTTCTTTTTTTTGGAATTAAGAACTTTCTTCTTAATTTCTCTTCTACCATGTTCTTTCGTTCAAGAATATTTATATGTCAAGAAAATCATTTCCATAATATCTTTTTCTATTACCTAAACGAAATCCAATTTTCACAGTCCCGTCTTTTTCATATTTCAATAATGTGTTTTCAGAAATATTAAGCATTTTCATCACTTGACGAGAATTTAGAATGTTTTTATCATTCATAATATTTGTTTTTACCCTTTCCCTTCAAAGAGGGTTATTGTTACTAATAGGGTAGGGTTTACCCAGCTAGCCTAACAAATATATTATGTTTTTATCTGAAATGCATGTTTTTTTAGAACCAATACATATTTATTAAAAAAAATGGATGTAAAAACTATACAAGATAAGCTTGCCTTAAATCGTGAAAAACTAC
>JBELEU010000127.1:0-6394 GCA_042093455.1 Crocinitomicaceae bacterium
GATCTCCCTTTAAATTTCACACATGAAGTTTCTTCTTATCTTGATTTTCAGTATATTGATGATGATGTTTTGAATCTTTTGAAGTCAGGTTCTCAATGGTTAGGTGATGTTTTTGATTTAGAAACAACATACAATTATCCTTTTTCGTTCCCTCAAATTGGAGATTCTTGTCACATTAAAACAAAATTAGTAGGTAAATCTTCCTTTGTTAACAGTTCGTTTGATATAAGCCTTTACAATCAGCAAAAATCTATTGTCATTTCCTCAACAGGTGGTGGATATTACTCTCCTGTTGGAAAAGCTGTAATTGGTGAGTTTGATTTTGTTAACGGTCTAGAAAGTGACTTTAATCTGACCATTTCTTTTAATAAAAATGGTTCACCATCTTCAAAAGGTTATTTAGATTACATTGAGGTCAATTGTCAAAGAGAATTATATGTAAATAGTAATGCTTTTGTTTTTTCTGATCCTCGATCGAATTTTCCAGGAAGTATTCCTAAATTCAATTTAGCCAATGCTACAAATGTAAATATGATTTGGAATATTACAGATTTAGAGAACATCATAATTATACCAAAAAATTCAACTGGCTCTTCATTAAGTTTTAATGTTGAACATGATACAACTCAAACCTTTGTTGCTATAAGTGGTGATAATTTCCCCTCTCCAACATTCATTAGAAAGGTTTCTAATCAAAACTTACACGGTTTACCAACGCCTGATATGATAATTGTATCACCAAGTTCTTTTTTGTCTCAAGCCAATGAATTGAAAGAACTTCACGAAAATGAAGGACTTGATGTTGTGTGCGTTACTGATCAACAAATTTACAATGAGTTTTCATCTGGATCTAGAGATGTTACTGCCATAAAACAATTTTTAAGAATGTTTTATGTTAGAGAATCCGGAAATCAATCAGAGATTCCCAAATACTGTTTGTTTTTTGGTGATGGCAGTTATGACAACAGAAATAGATTAGGTCATGGAAACAATTTTTTACCTGTTTACGAGTCTTGGGAGTCATTGAGCGTTGTTAATACTTATGCTACTGATGATTATTGTGCAATCTTGTCTGATGGTTCTGCGATGAGGCCAACAGACTTGTTGAATATTTCTCTAGGAAGGTTACCCATTGGCAATGCTGTTGAAGCTCAAGAAATGGTTGATAAAATTAAAAATTATATGGTTTCTGATCTTTCTGGTCAGCAAATGGCTCAGTGTTCAACTGGAGGTCAGGAAAGTGTTTATGGTGACTGGAGAAATAAGGTGGTTTTAGTTAGTGATGACGAGGACAATAACGCATATTTTACAGATATTGAAATAATGTCTTCAAAAATAGAGCAGCAAAAACCAGAAATGAACATTATTAAAATTCATGCTGATGCATACAATCAAGAGTCTTCTGCAGTAGGAGAAAGAATTCCTGGCGCATTTCAAGATATCAAACAAAAAGTTCAGGACGGATCATTGATTGTAAATTACATAGGTCATGGCGGAGAGACTGGTTGGGCTCATGAACAAATACTTACTCTTTCAACAATTCAAGATTGGACCAACTACAATAAAATGCCAGTTTTTATGACTGCAACATGTGAATTTGGAAGGTTTGATGATCACGATCGAATTTCAGCAGGCGAATATGTGGTTTTAAACCCAAATGGTGGTGGCGTTGGTTTATTCACAACAACAAGATTGGTTTATGCCGCACCAAACGAATGGTTGAATAGGTATTTTTACGATACTGTTTTTGATTATGTCAACCTCAAAGCTCAGAGATTGGGGGATATCTACATGGGGACAAAAAACAAATTTGCTCTTAACAGTGCTGACCCGAATTACAGGAAGTTTGCATTATTAGGAGATCCTGCTTTAAAGTTTGCTCTTCCTGAAATTAGCGTTGTTACTGATTCTGTAAATGGTCTATTAATTTCCAATTACACGGATACCATTAATGCACTAAGTAAAGTTAGAATTTCAGGTCATGTACAAAACAGATCCGGCCAGAGTATGACTGATTTTTCTGGAACCGTTTATGTTACTGTTTACGATAAAAAATCTTCTTTAAACACATTAGGAACTAATTCAAGTTCATATTCATCACCATTTCAAGTTTGGAAAAATGTTATTTATAAGGGTAAAGTTTCTGTAAACAATGGTTTGTTTAGTAGTGAATTTAGAGTCCCAAAAGACATTTCTTTTCAAGTTGGTAAAGTCAGAATCAGTTATTATACAGAAGATGAAATGAAAGATGGTTCAGGTTATGAAGAGTCGTTGAATATAGGTGGAATTGATTCCAATGCCGAAGCTGATAATAATGGTCCTCAGATACATTTGTTCTTAAACGATGAAAATTTTGTTTCAGGAGGGGTTACAAATGATCATCCTTTATTTAGAGCTACTATTTTTGATCAAAACGGTATAAATACTGTGGGTAATGGTATTGGCCATGATATTGAAGCAGTCATTGATGATGATTATGCTTCTTCTATAATTTTAAACGATTATTATGAAGCAGATTTAGATACATATCAAAGTGGTGAGATAAATTATGCTCTTTCAAACCTTTCAATAGGGGAGCATAAGATTAAATTAAAAGTTTGGGATGTTTACAACAATTCTAGTGAAGAAGAACTTTTGTTTACTGTCGTCAACGAAGAAGAAATAACCATTGAAAAAGTGTTAAATTACCCTAATCCTTTCACAACATCAACACAATTTTTCTTTGAGCACAATCAAGTTTGTAATTTTCTAGATGTTTCTATTCAAGTTTTTAATGTTTCTGGTAAAGTAGTTAAGAATATAAATGAAAGAATACTCAATGAAGGCTTTAGGTCTAACGGAATATTATGGGACGGAAAAGATGATTTTCAAGAGCTTTTAGGAAAGGGTGTATATGTTTATAAAGTTAAAGTTACAAACGAACAAGGTAAACAAGCAGAAAAAGTTGAAAGATTATTCATCTTATAATTATCTTATTCATATGTACTAAATACATATATTTGTCGTTTACCAATATTAATTTAGAAAACTAAAAACGAAGTTGATGAGAATAAAGTTAATTGTATCGTTGTTTTTGATGTTGATCATTTCATCAAATAAAGCTCAAATTAGTACCCAAAATTTATCTGGGAAAAATATCAACACCATTACAACTGCGGTTCCATTCCTTATGATTTCACCGGATTCTAGATCTGGTGCTATGGGAGATGTTGGTGTGGCTATAAAGCCAGATGTTAATTCAGTATATTGGAATCCAGCAAAATTAGCATTCATAGATGAGTCGAAGGACATGGCATTTAGTATGTCTTACTCACCCTGGTTAAGAGCCTTGGTGAATGACATTAACTTAGCCTACCTTTCAGGGTATAAAAGATTAGATAGGAATTCAGTTATTGGTGCATCTTTAAGATATTTTTCATTGGGTAGTATCACATTTACTGATAATTTTGGTGGAATCATCAGAGACTTCAAACCAAATGAATTTTCTTTTGATGTAGTATATTCTAGAAAGTTAAGTGATCATTTATCAGCTGGATTGTCTGCCCGTTACATTTATTCAAATTTAACTGGAGGTACAAATGTTGGTGGTGCTGATACTAAGCCTGGTCAAAGTGCTGCTACCGACCTATCTTTATACTATGTTTCAAATAAATTTGACATTTCTGATCGTTCATCAGATATTACATTTGGAATGAATATCTCTAATATTGGTGCTAAAATGGCCTATACTGATAATGCAGATAGAGATTTTATTCCAACCAATTTAAGAATGGGTACTGCTTTAAATATGGAGCTTGACGAATACAACGAATTTTCATTTTCATTTGATGCTAATAAATTACTAGTCCCTACTCAACCTGTTTATCAACAAGCCAACGGAGCTGTTGTTTTTGGTGTCGATAATTTACCAATAATATATTCAGGAAGAGACCCCAATGTTGGAGTTGCTTCAGGAATTTTCGGATCATTTACTGATGCTCCAGGAAATGTTGTTATGGATGATAATGGGAACACAATAGGAGTAGAGAAAGGCAGTAGGTTCGTTGAAGAATTAAATGAAATAAATTTATCTGTTGGAGCTGAATATTTATACAGCCATTTGTTTGCTGTAAGAGCTGGATATTTTCATGAGCACCCTACAAAAGGTAATAGAAGATATTTATCATTTGGAGCTGGTGTTAAATACAAGGTGTTGGAACTAGATATATCATATCTTTTAGCACTTACTCAGCAGAGTCCTCTAGCAAATACACTAAGGTTTTCTATTAAATTTAATATGGGAGCGGAAGCAGAAGCCGCTGTTAACCCTTAAATTTCTTGAAGATTTCATTTTTTGATTTAACTTTAGGATCACTTTATTAAATAAGAAATGATTAAAGAGGTCAAATTTTCATACACGGTATTTTCTTCAATTGATGATTTAACAGTAGAAGATAGAAAGTTAATGTTAGAATCAGATCGGGTCCTTAAACAGGCTTACGCTAAGTATTCAGGTTTTAATGTTGGTGCTTCTCTTTATCTTGAAAATGGAGAAATGATGTCAGCTAATAATCAAGAAAATATGGCTCTCCCTTCTTCTTTATGTGCTGAAAGAGTATTGCTTTATTATTGTAAAGCTAATTTCCCTAAAGAAAATGTTAAAAAAATAGCTATTTCTGTAAAATCATCTATTGAAATAATAGATAGTCCTATATCACCATGTGGTTCATGTCGTCAGGTTATGCTAGAGTATGAAAGAATGCAAGAGAATAATATTGAAGTGTTATTAAAAGGTGAAACAGGAGCAGTTTATTTAATTAAATCAGTTAGTGATCTACTACCGTTAGCGTTTAACACAAATGCCATTAATCGTCTTTAACTTTAATTAATTGGAAAGAACAATTCTTTTCATTTATATTTGTTTAAATAAATTGTTTTTTAATGCCAAGTAATACAATCGAAAAAACTAAAAAAGCAGTAGTGAAAAAGAGTAAACTCCCTTTTTCTAATCAGCAGTATCTCAAATGGTACGAAGATATGTTGGTGATGCGAAAAATTGAAGAAAGAGTAGGACACCTTTATATTCAACAAAAGTTTGGAGGTTTCTGCCACTTGTACATTGGTCAAGAAGCTTTAGTAGCAGGAACGGCTTCGGCTTGTCAAAAGGAAGATAAACATATAACTGCATACAGAGATCATGCACACCCAATAGCACTTGGAATACATCCAAAATACATGATGGCTGAACTGTATGGTAAAACTACAGGAATGTCAAAGGGTAAAGGAGGCTCTATGCACATGTTCAGTAAGGAAGCTAACTTAATGGGTGGTCATGGAATAGTTGGAGCTCAAATTCCTATGGGGGCTGGTATTGCATTTGCAGAAAAATACAAAGGAACTAAAAATGTAGCATTTTGTTCATTTGGTGATGGTGCAGCTAGACAAGGGTCTTTGCATGAGACCTTTAATATGGCAATGATGTGGAAATTACCAGTGATATTTATTATTGAAAACAATAATTATGCAATGGGAACTTCTTTAAAAAGATCTTCTAACGTTGAAAACATGAGTGAGATGGGTAAATCCTATCATATGCCTTCTTTTGTTGTTGATGGCATGTCCGTTGAGGCAGTTCACGATGCTATAGCTGAAGCATGTGATAGAGCAAGAAACGGAGATGGTCCCACTCTTCTTGATGTTAGAACTTATAGATATAAAGGTCATTCAATGTCTGATCCTCAGAAATATAGAACCAAGGATGAAGTAGAGAATTTTAAAGGAAAAGACCCTATTGTTCAAGTTTTAAAAACAATAACTGAAAATGGCATAGCTTCTGATGCCGAACTACAATCTATTCAAGAAAAAGTTAAGGCAATTGTAGAAGAGTCTGTAGAGTTTGCTGAAAATTCACCAGAACTCAAGCCCGAAGAATTATATGAGGATGTTTATGTTCAAAAAGATTATCCTTTCATTAAAGAATAAAATTTACTTATAAATAAAAGATTTAAATGGCTGAAATTGTTAGAATGCCCAAATTAAGTGATACCATGACCGAAGGTGTTGTGGCTGAATGGCATAAAAGTATTGGTGATCAAATAGAAAGTGGAGATTTATTAGCAGAAATTGAAACCGATAAAGCCACTATGGAATTTGAATCTTTTCAAGATGGTGTTTTACTACATATCGGTGTTGATAAAGGTCAAACTGCCCCAGTTGATTCTATTTTGGCAATTTTAGGTGAAAAAGGTGAAGATGTTTCTGAGCTTTTAAAAGAAGCTGAAAAAGAAGAAACTCAAACTCAAGAAGAAGTTAAGCCAGTAGAAAAAATTGTTTCTGAGCCAAAGCCAGTTGTTGATAAAACGGTTTCATCTCCCAAACCTGTGCAAATTTCAGGATCTTCATCCAGTCAAAGCTA
>JBELEU010000128.1:0-6380 GCA_042093455.1 Crocinitomicaceae bacterium
GACTCAGGAATGTTTTACCCAATACAAAAAGCCGCAGTTTGTGCTTTACAACTTTCGAGTTCATGGTATAAGAAAATCAATGAAAAATATTTAGTTAGAAGAAAAATAATCTGGGACATTCTAGACCTTTTAGATTGTACCTATTCAAAAAAATCTGGAGGAATGTTTGTTTGGGCAAAACTTCCTAAGCATGAAAAAGATTCTCTAATATTCTCTGATAAAATATTAAATAAATATGGTGTATTTATAACTCCTGGAGATATTTTTGGATCCAACGGAAAAGGCTACATTAGACCATCTTTATGTAACAATGAAGAAACATTGATTGAAGTAAAAGAAAGGTTAAAATAAAATGGTAGTAACAGTAATAGGTTTAGGTTTAATTGGAGGATCAATGGCTTTAGATTTAAAAGCAAATGGTTTTGCCAATACCGTTATTGGTGTGGATTCAAATCCATTAAATCAAAAAATAGCACTTGATCTTGGAATCATTGACCATATTGAAAGCCTTAGAACAGCAGTAAAAAAGAGCCAGTTAATAATTGTATCCATTCCTGTTAACCAATCAGGAAAAGTAATCAATGAAATTTTAGAGCACTGCAATAAGCAAACAATAATAGATGTTGGCTCTACAAAAAGTAAATTAGCCAAACAACTTGAAAAACATCCTAAGAGAAGTAATTATGTAGCTACGCACCCAATTGCAGGAACAGAGTTTTCTGGACCTAAAGCCGCACAAAAAGACTTATTCAACAACAAAGTAACCATAATTTGTGACAAAGAACTTTCTTCAAAAAAAGCTTACGATTTAACTACCTCAATGTATGAATCTCTTGGGATGAATTTTATTTTCATGTCATCAAAAGATCATGATGTACACAGTGCTTATGTTTCACATATTTCACACATTAGCTCCTTTTCATTAGCATTAAGTGTAATGGACAAAGAGAAAGATGAAAAAAACATTTTAAACATGGCAGGAAGTGGGTTTGAGTCCACTGTAAGACTTGCCAAGTCGAATCACGATATGTGGACCCCAATATTCATTGAAAATAAAAAAAACATATCCGAAGTACTTGACAACTACATTCACCAACTCCAATGTTTTAAGGAAGCTATAATTCATGAAAACGAAAATGAACTATCGTCTCTTATAATTGAAGCAAACGGAATAAAGAAAATATTAGAAAATAAATAAACACATGGAAATCAAACTAGAGCCTCTTTCAAACTGGGCAATTGAACAAAAAAAACCTGTTATTATTGCTGGGCCTTGTAGCGCAGAATCAGAAGATCAAATGCTTCAGACAGCAAAAGCACTAAAAGACATAGGTAACATTATTTTCAGAGCAGGCATTTGGAAACCTAGGACTAGACCTAACAGTTTTGAAGGAATTGGACCAGTAGGCTTAGAATGGATGAATGCAGTTAAGCAAGAAACAGGTTTAAAAACCACTACTGAAGTAGCCAATGCAAAACATGTTGAAGAAGTTCTTAAAAACAACATTGACATAATATGGATAGGTGCCAGGACCACTGTTAACCCATTTGCAATTCAAGAAATTGCAGATGCATTATCTGGCGTAGACATTCCTGTTATGGTTAAAAACCCCATGAATCCTGATGTTGACTTGTGGCTTGGGGCAATTGAGAGATTTAGCAAAGTTGGAATTACTAAACTTGCTGCAATTCATAGAGGTTTTTTCTCTTATGGATCTGTTAAATACAGAAACATTCCTCAGTGGCAAATTGCCGTTGAACTTAAACGAAGAATAAAAGGGATTCCAATGTTTTGTGACCCTAGTCATATTTCAGGAAAGAGAGAATTAATCAGAGAAGTTTCACAAAAAGCAATTGATTTAAATTTTGATGGCCTAATGATTGAAACTCATATTAATCCTGAAAAGGCATTAAGTGATAAAGCACAACAAATTAAACCTGAAGAATTAAATTCTATTTTAGAAAAGTTAGTAGTTAGGCAAAAATCTACCGACAATGAAGAATTTACCAACTCTTTGCAAGGCCTTAGAACACAAATTGATGATTTAGATTCTGAATTATTAGAAGTTTTAAAAAGAAGAATGAACGTGGCAGAACTGATTGGGTTAAACAAAAAAGAGAATGGGGTAACAATTTTACAAACTGACAGATGGTCCAAAATACTTGAAAACAGAATAAAAATTGGTGCTAAATATAATCTGAGTGAAGAATTCATGACTAAACTTCTAAAAGCAATTCATCAAGAATCAATTAATAGACAAACTAAAGTGATGAATGATAAATAAAGCCATTAACTTTACAACAACTCTTTTATTAATAAGCTATTCTGTTTATTGTCAAGGACAAAAAAAACTCAATGAACTACCGAAATAATAAACCAAATAGAAAACCAAATTCAAAAAATAATAAAGGTCAAAGTAATCAAAGAAGATCTGGTTTTAAAAAATCAACACTTGATCCTTCTCTGTTTGTAAACAAAGGTGTTCTGTCTGAAGAAAAAGAATATATTTCTGAAAGAATCTACGATGAAATGCCCATTGATTCTAGACTAAAAGCCACGCTTAAAAACAAAGGATTTGAGAAACCCACAGAAATTCAAGACAAAACGTTAGAATCGATACTTGATAAAAGAGATGTTTTAGGAATTGCTCAAACTGGAACTGGTAAAACAGGTGCCTTCTTAATTCCAATCATTAATCAACTATTGAATGAAAAAAGGAATCCATTTGCATTAGTGGTGGTTCCAACTAGAGAGCTAGCACTTCAAGTTCAAGATGAATTTAAAAGCATGACAAAAGGATTGGGGTTGTTTAGTTTTTGTTTTATAGGAGGAACGAACATAAATAAAGATTTACAATTATTGAGAAGATCAAGTCATGTTGTTATTGGAACACCTGGAAGAATCTTAGACTTAGTTAACAGAAAAGCACTAGACTTAAGAGGTTTCAATACTCTGATCCTAGATGAATTTGACAGGATGCTAGACATGGGCTTTATACATGACGTTAAAAAGATAATCTATGGTATGCAAAGAAGAAAGCATACATTATTATTTTCTGCAACCGTAAATAAAAGTCAGAAGGAAATGATCAATAAAACATTAAATAATTTTGTCACAGTAAAACTAAGTAGTGGAGAAAGTACTGGTGACAACATTGATCAAGATATTATCACTATTGGTGAAGATGATGATAAATTTAAAATTTTGCATGAAATGTTACTCAGAAATGATTTTGAAAAAGTCCTTGTATTTGAAGAAACTAAACATAAAGTCAACAAATTGTGTTCAAAATTAAATAAAGTTGGAATTAAATCAGATCAAATTCAGGGCAATAAAAGTCAAAATGCAAGACAAAGAGCATTAAATGCATTTAAGGAAGGGAAAATCAAAGTGTTAGTAGCTACTGATGTCGCAGCAAGAGGGATTGACGTCAATGACATCACACATGTTATAAATTACCAAAGACCGCTGACTTTTGATACGTACATTCATAGAATTGGAAGGACAGGCAGAGCTGGAAAAATTGGAAAAGCGTATACGTTTATTGACTAAAGAATATTTTAAACCTTTTTTACTCTGACTGCGTTCAGTCCTTTCATTCCCTTTTCTAATTCAAAAGTGATAGAGTCATTTTCAACAATTTGATCTTCAAGTAATCCACTAACGTGAACAAAATATTTTTCATCATCTGCAGTATCTCTTACAAAACCGTATCCCTTTGATGAGTCAAAAAATACAACTTTACCTTTTCTCACAGGATCGTTTTCCTCTTCAGTTCGTTTAGGCACTCCTATTTCAATATTTTCAGCTTTAATTTCAACTTTTTTCTTGGTTAAATCTGGTGGAGTGTCAGAAATCTGACCATTCTCATCTACATAAGCAAACATTTCTTCAAAACCTTCTCCCTTTTTAGAATTAGCTTTACGCTCTTCTTTTTTCTTTTGTTTTTCTTCACGTTTTTTTAAACGCTTTTTTTCCTTCTCTTTTTTGTTGAATGTTTCCTGTGATCTTCCCATTGTAATTTTTTGATTGTATAATTATACGAGAAAAAATTAAGTAATGGAAATTACAGAGGCTTTTGACTAAATATCTTTTAATAATTAGCTAAATTCATGAACTTTTACATTAAAATTTAATCTAAATGAAGTATACGACTCTTCCAAACACTAAAATTAAAATCAGTAAAATATGTTTGGGAACAATGACTTTTGGTAAACAAAACACTGAAAAGGAGGGTCATAATCAAATGGATTTAGCGGTTGACAATGGAGTTAATTTCTTTGACACAGCTGAACTGTATCCAGTACCTGCAGAAGGTGAAACATACGGTAGAACAGAAGAGATAATTGGAACGTGGTTTAAAAAAAACAGCAATAGAGAAAACATAATACTTGCGAGTAAAATAGCGGGTCCTGGAGACTACACGAAACACATTAGAAGCACTGGTTTTCAAAAACAAGCAATTAATGAAGCTCTTGACAACAGTCTTAAAAGACTACAGACAGACTACATTGACTTATATCAATTGCATTGGCCTGAAAGATATACCAACACTTTTGGAATAAGAGGATTTAATCCTAAAACATCAAATAAATGGGCTGATAATTTTCACGAGGTTTTAGAATCGTTAAATGAATTGATCAAAATTGGAAAAATTAGACAAATTGGGCTATCAAATGAGAATCCTTGGGCAATAATGCGCTACAATGATCTTTCAAAAAAAGGTTTCCCCAAGATGATAACTGTTCAAAACTCCTATTCTCTTCTCAATCGGACCTATGAAATAGGAAATGCTGAAATTTCTATTCAAGAAGACATTGGACTTCTTGCCTACTCTCCATTAGCTTGCGGTGAGTTAACTGCTAAATACATTATGGGATTAGATAATAAAAAAAGCAGATTAAACCTATTCAAAAAATTCATAAGATATAGCAATGAAAACTGCAAAATTGCAACTACGAAATACAATGATTTAGCAACTAAACACAATTTATCCTTAACTCAAATGGCTTTGGCATTTGTTAATTCTAGACCATTTGTAACAAGTAATATTATTGGGGCAACTGATTTAAATCAACTTAAAGAAAACATTGATTCTATTGAAGTTGAGTTATCTCAAGAAGTTCTAAATGGAATTCAAAAAATTCACATGCAAATACCTGACCCTGCCTGTTAAAACTAAGCTAACTGTAGCATATCAGCTTTTTGTTGCTTGACTTTAGGGTTAGCAATATATTCATCAAAAGTCATTAATTTATCCAAACATCCGTTTGGTGTTAATTCAACTATTCGAGTAGCCACAGTTTGAGTAAAATGATGATCATGACAAGTGAAAATAACAGTGCCTGGAAAATCCATTAAAGCATTGTTAAAAGCTTGTATTGATTCTAAATCTAAATGATTTGTAGGCTCATCTAACATAAGAACATTGCCTCCTTTTAACATCATTCTTGAAATCATACATCTAACTTTTTCACCACCTGAAAGGACATCTGCCATTTTAAATGTTTCTTCACCAGAAAAAAGCATTTTACCAAGAAATCCTCTTAAATAAACTTCATCCTTATTGGCTGAAAATTGTCTTAACCAATCAATTAAATTCAATTTATCTTTAAAAAATTCTTCATTTTCATTTGGTAAATGAGCTGTTGTGATGGTTTGACCGAAAGTAAATTCACCACTATCAGGTTGTTCTTCACCATTTAAAATACTGTATAATGCTGTAGTAGACAAACTGTTTGAACAAAGTAATGCAATTTTATCTCCTTTGGTAACATTTAAATCAAGACCAGAAAATAGTACTTCACCATCCAAAGACTTACTCATGTTTTTTATGTGCAATACTTGATCTCCAGCCTCTCTTTCAGATTGTAAAATTATTGCTGGATATTTTCTACTAGAGGGTTCAATATCATCAAGGTTAATTTTTTCAAGTAACTTTTTTCGACTTGTTGCTTGTTTTGACTTTGAGGCATTGGCACTAAACCTAGCCACAAACTCTTGAAGTTCTTTTTTCTTTTCTTCAGCTTTTTTATTAGCCGAATTTCTTTGTCTTAAAGCCAACTGGCTACTTTCGTACCAAAATGTATAATTCCCAGTATACATTTTAACTTTCTTAAAGTCGATATCTACTATATGAGTACATACAGTGTCTAAAAAATGCCTATCGTGAGAAACAACGATTACAGTATTTTTAAAATTTAATAAAAAATCCTCTAACCAAGTTACTGTTTGCAAATCCAAATCATTGGTAGGTTCATCCAATATTAGATAATCAGGATTCCCAAAAATAGCTTGAGCTAATAAAACCCTCACCTTCTGCTTTCCATTTAATTCACCTAAAGCTTTTTCTTGGTCGGCTTCCTTTATACCTAAACCA
>JBELEU010000129.1:0-6263 GCA_042093455.1 Crocinitomicaceae bacterium
CAAAATAATTTGTGACTATTAAAAATTCATATTCCTATCTATCAAAATTAAAGTTTCCTAAACTTTTTTTTACGTTTCTATTTGCATTGTTTTTATTGCACTATGCATATAATTTTGTTCAATTGGTTTGTTTTGAAAATAACGATGATATTTGTTCATATGTCGGTAATTTTGAATCTGAAAACAACAGTGATCAGGAGCCAGAATCTGAAAAAGAATCAGAAAATGAAACAGAAACTGAAGAAACTGATTCTTTCGATGAGTTTATTTTTGGTGCTAACAAAAAATTAGTAAAATTTAATCGAATCGATTTTCGTTTAAATGACTTAAATCAAGTCAATTTATCCGTTTTTATTGATATCCCTATACCGCCCCCAAAAGTTTTTTGACTAGGCTTTTTCAATCACTCCAATGATTGAATTGTTATCTATATGGTAACAAATATCTTTTATAATCGTATAGTATTCATACAGAATTTTAAAAGTATTTCAATTAGATTTTTTTTCTATTTAGATCTACTCATTTTTTTAAAAATAATTCATGAAATCAAACAGTTACATATCAAATTTAAAATACGACTTACCAGCTGGATTGGTAGTTTTTTTCGTTGCGCTTCCTCTTTGTTTAGGAATTGCTTTAGCTAGTGGAGCACCACTTTTTTCCGGAATCATTTCTGGTATTGTTGGGGGAATTGTTGCTGGTATCGTAAGTGGTTCTTCTCTTGGAGTAAGTGGTCCTGCAGCAGGATTAGCTGTTATAGTATTAACAGCCATTAATGATTTAAAAAGTTTTGAAGCTTTTCTTGTTGCCGGTGCTATTGCTGGAGCCTTACAAATTGTTTTTGGAATTTTAAAAGGAGGTAAAGTAGCTTTGATTTTTCCATCTGGTGTAATTAAGGGGATGTTAGTTGGTATTGGCTTAATTATATTTTTAAAGCAAATTCCACATTTAGTTGGTTTAGATGATGTTGCTGAAGGTGACCTATCATTTATTCAACAAAATGGCGAAAACACTATTTCAGAAATAACAAGCATATGGGGATATAATGTTAGTAATGGAGCGATACTTGTCTCAATTGTTTCACTTTTTATTTTAATATTTTGGCAATTTAAAATCATTCAAAAAAATAAAGTTTTGTCTTTGATACCGGGTCCATTATTAGCAGTTGTTTCAGGTATTGTAATGGCAAAAGTCTTTGAAACATCTTCATTGTTTAAAATTGATAAAGAACATTTTGTTGATATACCTCTTATGAAAAACTACAGTGAATTATCTGAAAAGCTTTTTTTTCCAGACTGGAGTTTTATCTCTGATCCACAGGTTTGGATTATTGGTGTTACTATTGCAATTGTTGCTAGTATTGAAACTTTGTTGTGTGTTGAGGCAACCGACAATTTGGATCCATATCACAAGAAAGTTACTCCTAAAGACAGAGAATTGGTTGCGCAAGGAGCAAGTAATGTTATTGCATCTTTAATTGGAGGGATTCCAGTAACTCAGGTTATTGTAAGAAGTTCTGCAAATATTCAGGCTGGGGGTAAAACTAAAGTATCTGCTATTTTTCATGGATTACTTTTAATTGTTGCAGTATTTGTAATTCCAAAGATCATTAACATGATACCTTTAGCTACACTGGCTGCAGTATTAGTTATTGTTGGATATAAGCTGGCTAAACCTCAAATATTTGTTGAGATGTTTAAAAAGAAAATGATTCAGTTTTTACCATTTATTGCAACTGTTTTGTTTATGATTTTAACAGATTTACTAAAAGGGGTAACTATAGGGTTTGTAATTGCTTTAATTTATATAATTTACATAAATGTTAAGGATGGTAATTTTGAATTAAAAAATCTAAAAAAATCAATATTTTTAACTACTAAGGATGTAAGTGGAAAAACTTTAAATCATATTAAAATGATTAACAATGTAACTTTTCTTAGCAAACCTAAATTAGTTAAATTATTAAACAATATTGAAACTGAAAGTTTAGTTGAAATCGATATTTCTGAAGCTATAGTAATCCATCCAGATGTGATGGTTATAATTGATGACTTTGAGATTCAGGCTGTCCATAAAAGAATAAAGTACAAACTCATTAAATAGTTTCATGAGTGTAAACAAAAAAGGCCTGCATTTGCAGGCCTTTTTTGTTTTGAACTAATTTGATTTATTCTCCATTTATCAATACTGGAGTTTTTCCGTCTGTAATAATCAGTTTAGCATTTGGTGATGTTGATATTTCCTTAAGAACTTCTAAACTTCTCCATTCAATATTCCCTTCCGAAATTCCTTCTTTGATTATCAATTGAGCATCTCTTATGCCTTCTGCTTCAATTCTCTTTCTTTCGGCTTCTTTCTTCTCTCTTTGAAGAACAAACTCCATCTGTTGTGCTTGTTGCTCAGCTCTTAATTTTGACTCAATTGCTGCATATAAGCCAGTTGGTAGTTTAATGCTTTTAAGTAATACAGATTCAATTACAAAGCCTCTGTCTTTTAAGAGCACTGCCATTTGTTTTTTTATTTCTGCTTCAATTACCGCCCTTTTTCCAGAGTGCATATCTTTTGCGTAAAACCTTGCGCAAACATCAGCGGCAGCGGACCTAAACGTACTTAAAATAAGTACTTGTTCGTAGTTTCGTCCAACTGCATTGATTATATCCAATGCTTTCTCTTGTTTTACATGATAAAGTATTGATATTTCAGAGGCTACATTTAAACCTTCTTTTGATGGTAGATTGAGTTTCACCTCCTTGTTAACTGTTCTTGTTGGTACTTTTACTATTGTTGTTGTAAATGGATTGAGTAGCATAACTCCTTGTGTTTTTGGAGTTCCTACCAATTTACCAAGTCTTTGTTTAACACCAACTTGCCCAGGCCTAATAACAACTGCACAAGATGAAAAGAGAAATGTGATTAATCCTATAAATAAAATTGATTTTTTCATGATTTGATTTTTAATTAATTATTTTTTTTGTAGATAACTTTCTTCATTATTCTGATTTTATTTTTAAATCAAATCTGGTGGTGGAGAGTCAATATCTAAAAATAAAATTTGATAATAATTGTTTAAATTTTTGATATTTAAATTTAGATGGGTTTGATTTGATATTGAAAACAATGAAGAATTAATGTATTCATCTAATTCATTGTCAAACTCATTGTTGTTTTGTTCGTTTTCAAAGTCCATGAATAATTCCTGATTAGAAAGTTCTACTAAGTTAGATATTGGTAGATTTATTAAAGCAACTGTCGTAATCAATAATATAGCTAATATTAGCTTGTTAAAAGATGATATTTTAAGTATATAGTTCATATAATAATATTTTAATATAACACTTGTTTCTTTGAATTGAAAATATTGTTTCTTAATAAATGTTAATCATTAGTTAAAAAAAATAAGAATAGGCTTCAACTTATTTGTCATTTGATTATTTTTAGGAAAACATATTTTATATTATTTCATGGTTCTTCGATTGCTTTTTACCCTTTTGTTTATTAAAAGTTTAACCATTTATTCCCAAATTAAAATAAATGAATTCTCTTCATCAAAAGGCTTTATTGACGAAAATGGAAAAAATGTGGACTGGATTGAACTTGTAAATATTGGTAACAACGTCCAAGATTTAAATGATTACTACCTTTCTGATAATGTTAATAATCTAACGAAATGGAAGTTTAGAAATCAATTAATTAGTCCAAATGAGAAGATTCTTATTTGTGCTTCAGGAAATGATAACAATTACGTCCCAAATCATTGGGAAAGTTTAGTTAAAGCACAAAATACTTGGAAATATTGGCTTGGTTTCTCAGAACCACCCTCTAGCTGGAATCAAACTAGTTTTGATGATCAATTATGGAACAGTGGAATCGGTGGATTTGGGTATGGGGATAACGATGACAATACCACTACAAATTCTAATGCAACTTCAATTTATTTACGAATTCAATTTTCAATAAGTGATATAGCTGATTTAACTCATTTGTTATTTCATGCAGACTATGATGATGGATTTGTTGCCTATCTAAATGGTAGTGAAATCATGAGATCTTCAAATTTTGATGTACAAACACCTTTGTATAATTCATTGACCAATAGTGATCATGAAGCTGTCCTTTATAATGGTGGCATTCCCGAAAGTTTACTTTTAAACTATGGGCAATTGTCTTCTTTAGTTTTTCAAGGTAATAACGTCTTAGCTATTCAAGTTCATAATACATCCACCACTTCTTCTGATATGAGTAGTAATTTCTTTTTATCTGCTGGTATTTCATCTTCAAATTTTAATTATCAAAATTTACCTTCTTGGTTAAATCCACCTCAAATTAATCCCCATTCTAATTTTCAGTTGTCTTCAGGAGATAAAATAGTTTTGAGTTCCCCTAATGTAAATGTTTTAGATAGTATTAGCGTGCCTAATGATTTAACCAATGGATTAAGTATTGGACGATCACCTGATGGTAACGGGGTTTGGTGTTATTTTGATAATCCTTCACCTAAAACAACAAATGGTTTCAGCTGGTGCTATGAAGGAATAATTAGCCCCCCTTCAATATCCGTTTCATCGGGTTGGTATTCAACACCATTTCAGACAAGTAAAAGCACCAATGGATTGTCCTCTGTTTATTATACTCAAAATGGGGATATTCCAGATGTTAAT
Source organism: Crocinitomicaceae bacterium (assembly GCA_042093455.1). Lineage (GTDB taxonomy): Bacteria > Bacteroidota > Bacteroidia > Flavobacteriales_D > Parvicellaceae. The sequence continues at coordinate 4,659 of JBELEU010000129.1, forward strand.
GATCAACAGTTTACAACTCCAATTATGATTTCATCTTCTGGTGTTTTAAGTGTTAAAGCTTTTCCAAATAATGGTGTAAATATGCTCCCTAGTAAAGTTGTTGATCGTACTTATGTATTCAATCAAGATAATTACAATCTTTCTGTTTTTTCTTTAGTTACAGATGAGGCCAATTTATGGGATTACAATACTGGAATTTATGTTTCTGGCCCTGGAGCATCAACCGATTATCCCTATTTTGGAAGTAATTTTTGGCAGCCTTGGTCTAAATATACAAGATTAGAGTATTTTGATTCTAGCAAAACTAAAAGGGTAGAGGCTCAAGTAGATTTAGAGATTCATGGTGGATGGTCAAGGGCAGAGCCTCAAAGGTCTTTTCGTTTAGATGCTAAGTCTATATATTCTGGTGATATAGATTGGCCGGTTATTCCTGAAAAACCATTTATTCCTGATTTTAATAATCTAAACATAAGAAATGGTGGTCAACATACTTGGTCCGATAAAATTCAAGATGCGGTAATTTCTAGAATTGCAAAATCTACAAATGTAGATAGAATGGCATATGAACCTTGTATAGTCTATTTGAATGGAGATTATTGGGGTATATATGGAATAAGAGAGAAATTTGATGAACATTATGTTGAGGATAATCATGGAATTGATGCGGATAGTGTTGATTTAATCAGTAGAGAGGCTGCTTTAGCCGGTTCTAATGATCATTTTATTGAATCATACAACCTGATAATGTCAGCAAATGTTAATGATATTGATTTTTACAATCTTTTTCAATCTAGATTCGATGTCGATAATTACATAGATTATTTTACTATTCAAACTTTCATTCAAAATATGGACTGGATGGGAATTCAGTGGGGGCTTAATAACACTAAGCTTTGGAGACCTCAGTCAGATGATGGAAAGTGGCGGTATATGCTATTCGATACAGATGCTTCATACGGATATTTTGGACAAAGTATTTACGAGAATTATATGAATAAGGCTAGAAGTCCAATTGTAGTTAATAAGCACTCACAAATTTTCAATAAGGTATTATTGAATCCTCAATTTAAGTGTCAATTTAACAACAGGTATAATGATCTTGTAAACACCATTTTTCAAGCTGATAATGTTTCTTACGAGGCTATGAAAATCAAAGGTCAATTGTATAATGCAATGCCTGATCATATTACTAGGTGGTTAAATTCTGGAACTCAAACTATAAGCTCTGTCAATCAATGGGAAAATGCAATAAATACATTTGTTCAATACAACAATAGTAGATTGACAACAGCAGCAAATCATTTAAATCAATCTTTAGGGTTGAATGGAAAAAGAAAGGTTACGTTAGATGTTAATCCAATTCATTCAGGGTTTATTAATTTAAATTCTATATCACCAAATTCATACCCTTGGAATGGTGATTATTCTGGAGGATGTCCGATCACTATATCTGCAATTGCTGACAGTGGTTTTGTTTTTACCCATTGGGATAATAATTCAGTTACTTCGATTAATCCAACAAACCCTAATATAACCACAGATTTAGCCTCTAACATGTCTTTTAAAGCAAACTTTATAGCATGTAGTGAGGTCATCTTAGTTGAC
>JBELEU010000130.1:0-6235 GCA_042093455.1 Crocinitomicaceae bacterium
CTTCCGATCTGTAAATGTACCAACAGTTATGCTAAAATCTTGTTGAGGAATAGTAATGGTAGAACCAGAAAGTGTGCCGGTAACTTGCCCCCCTGCTAGAGTAACAAAATTATCAATAATAATCTCATTGTCGCTGGCTCCTGCAGAAATGGTATGTGTGTCAGCCAATTGACTTCCACAATCGTCATCTACATTGTAATCTCCTAAAAGATTATCAACGCAAACAACAACATTAACTGTTCTAGACAACACAGAGACATTATCATTTTTATCCGTTGAAGTATACTCTATTGAGTAACTTCCAACTGAATCTAAATTAACAACTCCTAAAACTTCAATATCTGAACTTATATCGTCATCATAAGCATCAATTGAACTTGCACCAGGATCTGTGAACTCACCACCCAAACAAATTGATATAGTTGACTCACCATTTAACAGTAAAGTAGGTGCAATTTTTTTCTTCTTACATGAGTAAGTAATGGCCAATAAAGCAAATAGTATTAACGTAATTTTTGTTGTTTTCATTTTTTTCTCTTTTAATTAATAACGAATTTAAGGTTTTTTATTTTATGATTTAAACTAACATTTGCAATGTAGAAGCCTTTAGGAAGAGCCTGCAAAGACCAAATAAATTCTTTAGTATTGATTTGTTTTTCAAATTTAATCAGCTTGCCATTAATATCAAAAACTTGTAGTTTAAGTTCATTTATTGCATCGTCAGAAATAAGAACTAATTCTTTACTGTTATTTTTGTAAATCAATTTGACATCATCATCAATTTCTTCCACATTGATGGTTCCACCAACAGCAAATTCTAAACTTACAGGCAAATGGTCGCTCATATAAAACAACGAATTAGCTATACTTTGAGAAACTGCCGTATTTGCCGGAATATGAATATCATCATTGAACCTTAAACCATCTTGACCAACTGCTTCATAAGAATCATCTATGTAGTGTACTCCTTCTGAACCATATAAAACATCATTTGATACAAAAATGAAATCAAATCGATCATCCATTCCACCATTGGCCCCTCCTGCATATCCACCATTTGATGCTCTTGTGCTTTGTGTATGATATTTTTTATAGCCAGCGTTGTTATGCCAGCTTCCCATTCTATTAATTGGATCATATAAATTAACCCCTTGCCCATTTAAAATTTCTTGACAAGCCAGATCTGAATTGTTATAAAAGTTGAAATCTCCCCCTACAAATAGCCGCTTATTTTTACCTTCATTAAATAAATAATCTTTAAAAACCTCTGCCTCAACAGTTCTCAAATTAGCATCTGAAGGATCATTTCCAGCTTTCAAGTGAATTGAATAAAAGTTAAGAAAAGTAGTATCATGAGTTACTGATAAATTTGGATCTTTGTGAAATAAAACATACTCACTAATATCTCTAAGAGCAGTTGGGATTTGCTTTTGACTGTGTAAACCAAGTTTTGTATTGTCATAAAATAGTAAATTATCAGTATCAGGACCATCATAAAAAATAGCGCTGGAATAATTAGATAATCCATTTACATTAAGGGCGTTATTTTTGATTAAAGCCCCACCATTGAATGAAGTCAACTCATTGACAACGAGAACATCTGTTTTTATGAAATTTAAGATTTCTTTTAGCGTATCAACTCTATCAGCTTGCTGAACAGGAAAATTAAGTAAATTATAGTAGGTAACTTTTATAGTATCTTGACCTAATAGTTTTAAAGGACTAATTGCTATGAAGAATAAACAAAATCTAAAAAAGTAAATTTTCATTGTCTTGACTGTCTAATCAAATATAAATATACAGGGAAATGATCACTATAGCCCCCCATAAATGTTGAGCCTACATAGGTTCTGTAAGGATATCCTGAAAAATTTCCTTTTTGATTTTTAAGAAACGTTTTATTATAAACTGCAGATTTATAAAAGCTAAAAGTTTTAAATTTTCTTTCGTCATCTATGAAAGAAGGTGTTAAAATAAATTGATCAAATAGATTCCAATTGTCTCTGTATGCTAAAGTCCCAATACCCTTTTTGTAATGTCCCATCATGGCATTAAACATTTCATGCTCTTTAAATTTACCATTATTGTCATGAGCCTTCATAAAATCTTTCATACTAGGCGATATAGGGTCATCGTTAAAATCACCCATAACAACAACTTTAACATTTGGGTTTTCTATTTGTAGGGAATCAACAATTGACTTGGTTAGCTTAGCTGCTTGAATTCTCTTAGGCCTACTCTTGGATTCGCCTCCTCTTCTAGAAGGCCAATGAACAACGATGAAATGAGTCAATTCACCCATTAATTCACCAGAAACCAACAATTGGTCTCTTGATGCAAAATCTGGATCATTTGGCATGGTCAAAGGAATTGATTTATAAGCCAAAACCTTAAAATGTAGAGGATCATAAAGAAGAGCGCAGTCAATACCTCTTCTATCATGACCTTCTTGATGAACAATTTTGTAATGTTTATTTGCTATGAGTTCGTGTTTTACTAAGTCCTCTAGAACCAATCTATTTTCAATTTCACAAACCCCAAGAACAGAGGGACCAAGAGGAGTTACTTCTTTTCCAATTTTAGAAATAACTTCAGCCATATTCCCAATTTTCTTGTGATACTTATTGGTATTCCAATGGTGATTACCTTCAGGAGTGAAATCTTCTTGGAGTATTTTATTGGTATCTGGATCTACTATTGTGTCAAATAAGTTCTCAAGATTGTAAAAAGCAATACACTCAACTTCATATTTTACCTTTTCAAGGTCTTGTGAAAAGGATAATTTACAGAGTAAAAGAAAAAAAATAAGATAAATATTGTTATGCATGCCGATAAATATATGGATAAATACTACTTTTACGAACTAATTGGTGGACAATTTGAAAATTCATCATTATTATTTTTAATTTATTTAGATGAGGACAAATATAATTTCATTGGCACTGCCAGTTTTGTTATTTATTAATATAACCAGCTTCGCACAAACCGATTCTACAAGTGTTGAAGACACTACCGCAAATTTAATACCAGTTTTTACAACTACAGTTGATTTACTTGACAATGAATCACAATCTCAAGACATTAGTGGTCTTTTGCAATCGTCAAGAGATGTTTATGTCAATCAAGCTGGATTTAATTTTAGCGCTGCAAGATTTAGACTTAGGGGATACAGTTCGGAACATACTAGAATATCCTTCAATGGTATTCCTGTAAATGACCCTGAAAATGGATGGACAATATGGGCATACTGGGGTGGATTGAATGACGTAACTAGATATCCTGAGAATAAATTTGGGATTTCTTCATCAAATGCAACATTTGGGAGTATTGGAGGTTACTCTTATATATCAGCTCTGCCCTCTGACAAAAAAGTGGGAACACGTTTTTCCTATGCTGCAACAAATCGTTCCTACAGAAATCGACTGATGTATACCTACAATTCAGGATTAAATGAAAAAGGATGGGCAGTAATGGCCAGTTTTTCATCTCGTTGGTCTGATGAAGGGTATGTAAGTGGTTCTTCATACAGTTCTGGAGGATATTTGCTTTCTATTGAAAAAAAGATTAATAATCAGCACACACTTAACCTTGTTGGTTTTGGTGCACCCACTGTACAAGCAAGACAAGGGATTGCTGTTCAAGAAACCTATGATTTAACTGGTGATCAATTTTACAACCCATATTGGGGATATCAAACACAGTCTGATGGATCACAAAAGAAAAGAAATGCAAGACTGAGAGATAATCACAAACCTTATTTAACGCTTGCTCATCACTGGAAAAAATCAGAAAAGTTTAACTTACAAACTAATCTATATGCCATTACTGGGCGAACCGGAAATACTAATTTAAATTGGTACAACGCAAAAGATCCAAGACCTGACTACTACAAATACTTACCAAGTTATCTAAACAATGACCAAGGAACACTTTCCGGAAATCAAATAATAACTGACTTCAATGAATACAACAGTCTGACTCAGTTGTGGCAACAAAATGACCCATCCGTAACACAACTTGACTGGGACGGTCTCTACAATGCAAACTACAACAATATATACACTCTCAATAATGCCAATGGAAGTGGAGAATCTTACACTGCTGACCGATCTAAGTATATAATGGAAGAGTATCGATTGGACCCTAGACACTACGGCCTAAATTCATTTGGAAAATACATTATTAACGAATTTAGCACACTAAATTTCGGATTAAACATTAGCAAGTATAAAAGCAAAAACTTCAAGGTCATGCATGACTTACTTGGTGGAGATTTTTGGGTTGATATTGATCAGTTTGCAGAAAGAGACTTTACAGACCCCAATCTTTCACAAAATGATCTACAAAATATAAATAATGTAATTAAAACTGGTGATGTTTTTGGATACAACTACGACATTCATATAAACAAAAATGAAGTCTTTGGAGAACTTAATTTCAATAAAAAACACATTGAATCTTTTGCGGGTTTAACCTTATCTAATACTTCATTTTGGAGAAATGGACATATGCAAAATGGTCGTTTTTCAGAAAATTCTTTGGGAGAATCTGAAAAACAAAATTTTTCAAACTATGGACTTAAGTTAGGTCTTCTTTACAAGATTACTGGAAGACACCTAATCTCATTTAACAGCACATATAGAACTGAGGCACCTTATGCAAGAAATGCTTATGTATCTCCAAGAACAAGAGATCAGCTCGTGGACAACTTAAAATCTATTGAAATAATTTCTGGTGATGTAAATTATATAATTAGATATCCTTTTTTAAAAGCAAGGATTACTGGTTTTTACACACAAATTAATGACCAAACTTGGTCGAGGTCTTTTTATCATGACGAATACCGAACCTTTGTTAATTACATGATGACTAATGTTGATCAGCTATTCACTGGTATTGAGTTTGGTTTTGAAAGCAATATAAATTCCTCTTTACAACTATCAGGAGCATTTACAACGGGTGATTACCTTTTTAACTCTAATCCCACAGCTACAATAACAAGAGACAATTCTCAAGAAATGATAGCTGAAAATAAAAACATTTACTTGCAAAATTTTAAAATTGGAGGAATGCCTCAAACAGCATCAACAATTGGCATAAAATACAACGCACCAAAATACTGGTACGCTGGTGTAAACTATAATTATTTTGCAAATATTTACCTTTCACCTAATCCAGATAGAAGAACTTCTGAATCCATTTCAGGTTATGCAACTTCTCATGAACAATACAATGAAATTTTAGATCAAACACTATTAGAAAATGGTGATGCTGTTAACTTGTATTGTGGTAAAAGTTGGAAGATATACAAAAACAATTCTTACTTGAGATTAAATATTAATATCAATAACGTACTAAACAATACTAGTTTTAGAACTGGTGGTTTTGAACAACTAAGATATGATGTAACCAACATTAATCGATTCCCAAATAAGTACGGTTACATGTATGGGAGAACTTTTTTTATAATGCTTAGCTATTTATTTTAAACTATGAGAACAATCAAACAACTATTACTTATAACTGTAATAATTACAAGTACAAGTGCTTGTAAAAAAACATACGAAGAGCCACCAGAAAATCAACTGCCAATTGGTAACGTAATCACCATTGCTGATTTAAAAGATATGTATTCTGGCCCAGGGTCTAATCTTGAAATTAATGAAGACTACAGCCTGTATGCTAATGTAACTACAGAAGAAACCAATGGTAATTTTTACAAAGAAGCATTTATTCAGGATGCCTCCGGAGCAATAAAACTTGTTTTTAGCTCGGCTTGTGGATTATATATCGGTGATAGTATCAGGCTTAATGTAAATGGTACCATTCTAAATGACTATGGATCTCTCATTCAAGTTGACAATATAGACCCTTACACTAATGTTGTTAAAATTGCTACCAATAAATCTGTAGAACCTGAACTACTAACAATGCAACAACTTAATACCACTTTACATCAAAGTAAGCTAATCAGATTAGACAATGTAGAATTTGCGACTAGTGATCTAAACCTAACTTTTGCTGACGGAGTTAATCTCACAACAACCAATAGAAATTTAACAGATTGTGGCGGCAATAGTGTTTTAGTTAGAACTAGTGGCTATGCAAACTTTGCAAAAGACACGATTCCATCTTTAAATGGATCAATTACTGGAGTAATGAGCATTTACAACAGTGATATTCAACTTTACATTAGAGACATCAACGAAATTGACATGATTGAAGAAAGGTGCAC
>JBELEU010000131.1:0-6233 GCA_042093455.1 Crocinitomicaceae bacterium
CTACCATACAATGATCCTGAATTATAAGCAGGAGGCCCATTGTAAACATCTAAATGAAAAAGAGCTGAAGTATCTGAATCAGGATGAATTCTGATTTCACCGGATCCTCCATTTTCATATTTATATCCATAAACGCCTGAAAAACCAGGTAACATATTATTTTCTTTGGCGTTGTCAAAATCATTTAACTTCCAATAACCTGAGATTATTTTAGAAAGAGATAAATCTGTTAGAGGGTCTTTTCCAGTAGAAATTAAAGAAGCATTGTTTGAAGAAATATCAGTATTAAACAAAGAAAGGTTTTTGATATGACCTTTAAAGTTTTCAAAACTCTCAGCATTGTTTGCAACACCTAATTTGATTGAATACTCTAAAATATCTGAGTTTGTTATGTCATCACTTCTGTAATTGGTGTGAGGATAGAATTTCGTATGAATTTTCCCATCAATGTAAACATTTGCAATTGATGAATGTTTTAAGGTTCCTTCTGAATCAGAGCTAATTGGTGCTTTGTTTGTAATAACTATATTATGCCAATTACCGTCATTGACCTTAATTTCAGATGATTTTATGTATTCATTATCAAAACCAACAAAAGCGATATGGCCATTTTCAAGATATAAATGAAATTCACCTTCTTCCCAAACATTATCTTCATCGCTTTTTAATAATATACCAGAGTATCCTTCTTGTACTGTTTTCAAACTTAACGAAATGGTAAAAGACTTATTTTCAAAATTAGTTTTATCATTATCAATAACAATCCTATCATTTAACCCATTAAAGTAAAATGATTTATCAACTACTTTAGGTCCTATAATTTCAGCTACACTCCCTATTGCTTCAAGTGAAATTAACTCTACATTATCATCAGAAATCTTTAATTTTTGACCAATTAATTCATTGTCATATAGGAATAAATCGCCAATATTTTTTGACAAAACTATCTTATTAAGGTCGTGTCCTGCAGACTTATAATCCCAATTTTCAGCGTATTTTTTTTCATTTTCCTTAAATGATTTTCCAACAGCACCCCACTCATCTCCATCTCCTATATATTTGATATTTCCATTTTTATAAAAAGAGTTACTTACGTATCTTTCTTCACCCTCAATTCGCTCTTCATTGATATGAGTTATGTCACCATCAGTATCGTATTTAATTTCTTTGATACTTTGATTATCTAAATAAAGTACTTCTTTTTCAATAGTACCTGATTCATAAAAATAAGACCATACTCCATTTTTTTTTGTTGAATCCAATTTTTCTTCAAGAAATACATCAACAACATATCCATCGAATAATTTTGAAGGACCATCATCAATTTCATCGTAATAATAACCTTGATCACCTGGAACTAAATCCAATTCAACTCCAATTTCAACCCATTCTCCATCGATATATTTTACAGTACTTGTTTCTTTAATTGTATCAAGAACTGTTAACATTTTTGCTGATTTAGATTTTAAAAAGACTTCATATCCAAAAGGGATTTTCTTTATTTTTTTTGATTTCAAATCAGCACCTTCCAAAAGGTTAATTCCTTCTTTTGTTGAAACAAAATACCTGTAAAACTTTTTAAAACCATGTCCTGTAACTTTTATTTTGCCATTTTCATAATAAGCTAAAGGTGGAGCTTGCTCATAAGAAATGGCTTTTTGTTTTATTAGTTTACCATTAGGATCAAAGAAATATACTATTCTTTCTTGCCCATCTGGAATTCCAATTACATTATTCATATAGTCTTCCTTGTAATTTAATTCTCCTTTTTTAATATAACCTGTGCACATTGGCATGCAAGCTTTCCAAGAGCCTGACTGTTGACAATCTTCCAAAGAATTAATTTTAACTATAGTGTGATCATCAACTACTACAATGCTTGAGGAGAAATTTTCACAATCATTTAAAACCTCATTTACGTTGTCTTTTGTTAAAACAATTTTTTTATCAGCTAAATCATTTGCTAATTTTTTGAATGTAACGATAGGATTTACATTTGTGTCTTTTTCCAAAGAACTTACATCTCTTAAAAATTCTCTTACTGTGTTAATTTCAATTGTTTCTTCTTCTGGTAATGTCTCAGTTTCACTACCACACCCAACAATCATTAAACTTGATAAAAAAAGTATGCAGATATTATTTAGTATAATTTTCATATATGAATTTTAAAAGCTTGAAATAACAAAAAACTTTTGAGATTTACACTATTGTGTGAAATAGTAAGCAACAAGCTTTAACCGTAGTTGTTGTGGCTTTTTTAAAGATTTGGTTAGATTTTTTAGCTTTATACTTAATTTAAATATATTGAGAATAGACAAATTCATATGGGCTGTTAGAATTTACAAAACAAGAACCATTGCTACTAAATCTTGTAATGATGGGAAAGTTCTCCTAAATAATGAGAATGCTAAAGCAAGTAAAAACATTAAAGAAAATGATTTATTGTCTATCAAATCAACACCTATTTGGAGAGTGTTTAAAATTATTGATTTGCCAAAATCTAGAGTTGGAAATAAGCTAGTTTCAGATTATGTTATAGATATAACATCCGAAGAAGATTTATTAAAAATGAATGAATACCAGCTAAATAATAAGCAAAATAAAAATTCAGGTATTAAAGGAAGACCAACTAAGAAAAATAGAAGAAACTTAAATGGCTGGATAAATTAGCTTTAAATTAAAGCTAGATTTATGTCTTGTTACACATTAACAATTTGCTTAAAAGGATCTAAAAATAGTGTTGAATTAAAACTGTTTTAATTCATATTTAAAAAATCAATTTTCGTCATTATTTATAGTTATGTGAATATTAGTTAATACTATTGTAATCATGAAATTAGGATTCTTAAAAAGAAGAAAACTTTGGGTCAGGTTCATATTGATTGTTTTCCTACTTCCTTTAATTCTATTTTCAACTCTAATTGGTATACTTTATTCTAATCAAGATTACTTTGTTCAAGAACTTATTGAAACTTTAAATGAAGATTTTGAAGGTCATTTTGAGATTAAAGGCAGTCACATCTCTCCTTTTGAAAACTTCCCTTACATATCTTTAGATTTTGAAGAATTAACCCTTTTTGAAAACGACAATAAAAAAGGAGAGCATATTTTAGATATCCATGACGTATATGTTGGTTTTAACATATGGGATATTCTTTCTAAAAATATGGAAATTCAATCCATTGTTTTGAAAAACGGATCCATCAATATAGTTCAACATGAAGATGGAAGTTTAAATATAATAGATGCATTAACTACTAATAAAGAAATTGAAGATACTAATGAAGAATTTCATTTGAACTTAAAGTCCATAAACTTAACAGATGTTGATGTAAATAAGCTAAACAAATCCAATGGAATGTATTTTGATTTATATGTCAATGAAGCGAAATCTAATTTCAAAACATCTGGTGACGATGTTCAAATGTTTATAGATTCTAAATTCATTGTTACCTACATTGATAATGGTGACACCACTTTTATTCACGACAAACACTTTGATATACATACAGAAATTGATTATATCGCTAAAAAAGACATTTTAAAAATTGTTCCCTCAGAAATAGCATTGGAAGGTGCAGTATTTAATATGGAAGGAGACATTGACTTTAAGAATGATATGGATTTGAACATCAATTTTAATGGAGAGAAGCAAAACTTTGATTTGTTAATTGCTTTTGCACCAGATGAAATGACCCCTACCTTAAAAAAATACGACAATAAGGGTAAAGTGTTTTTTAACGGCACTATACTAGGTCCATCCATCAATGGGCACACACCATTTGTTAACGCTGCATTTGGTTGCTCTGAAGCTTTTGTTGAAAACACATCAACCGATAAAAGATTAGATAACCTGATATTTACTGGTCACTTTTCAAATGGAAGTCAAAGAAACCTAAGTTCTATGGAGTTTTCTTTAAACGATTTTTCTGTAAATCCTGAGGCCGGGGTATTTACCGGAGACCTAACCGTAACAAATTTTGTTGAGCCCGACATTAAATTAAAACTGATTTCAAATTTTAAATTAGATTTCATTGCCAAGTTCTTCAATATAGAAGATTTAAAAGACCTTTCTGGTGATCTTGAGTTAACCATGAACTTTCATGATATAATTGATCTAGAACATCCAGAAACAAGCATTGAGAAGCTAAATGAATCTTATTTTACCGAATTAAAAGTTACCAACTTAAGTTTTAAAACCCCTGATTTTCATTTGCCTTTAAAAGATCTTGATCTGTATGTAGTAATGGATGGACATGAAGCTAAAATTGAATACTTTGACATGCTTTTTGGAAACTCCGATTTGCACATTAATGGTAAAGTTGAAGATTTGCCTGCAATCATTCATCACACCAATAAAGATGTTTTATCTCAATTAGAAATTCGATCCAACTACCTTGATTTACTTGAACTAACAAGTCCAACTAAGGATACCTTAACAGGGTTAAATGAATCGCTCACTAACATGAGTCTTGATTTATCTTTCAATTGTTCTGCCAAAGATTTCACAGAATCTCCCTATTTACCAATTGGAGAATTCTTTATCGATGATTTCAATGCAAAATTGAAACACTATCCTCATAATTTTCATGACTTTCATGCAGATCTTCTCATTCAAGAAGAGAACCTAAAACTGGTAGGTTTTTCTGGAATGATAGACAAAAGTGACTTTCATTTTGACGGTGAGTTGACTCATTACGATAAGTGGTTTTTAAAGAACCCTCAAGGAGATACAAAAGTTGAATTTAATCTAACTTCCAAAATGCTTCAATTGGAAGACTTGTTTACTTATGAGGGCGAAAACTATGTACCTGAAGATTATAGGCACGAAGAGTTTGACGACTTAAAAATTCACGGTTTTGCTGATCTTCATTTCAAAGAATCTCTGTATTCATCAGATATTAATCTTGATTTATTTGAAGCTAAAATGAAGGTTCACCACCTTAGACTTCAAGACTTTGGAGGAAGAATACATTTAGAAAACAGTGACGTATTAATTGAAGATTTTAAAGGCCAACTTGGTAAAAGTAAATTTTTGGTTAATGCTAAACTGGGTTTTGGAACAGATACGCTTCTTAAAAATCAAAACAATCTAATTTCTCTTAAAGCCTCTAAATTAGATTTTGATGAATTGTTTTCCTATGTAGTGCCAGAAAGTGAATATGCTTCATCTCCAACAGAACATGAAGAAGGGTTTAACATATACGAAGTTCCTTTTCCAAATTTAAAAGTTGATGTAGACATTAAAGACTTAAACTATCATCTTTATAAAATCAAGAACTTTGAAGGAAACATTAGAATTCAGCCCAATCATTACATTTATATAGATACCCTTTCTTTAAACACAGCAGGTGGAAACATTAGAATGAATGGATACTTTAACGGTTCAAACCCTAAGCTAATTTACTTCAGTCCCAAAATAAAATTATCAGAAGTAAATCTTGATGAACTACTTGTAAAATTTGAAAACTTTGGTCAAGATTATTTAGTTTCTGAAAATCTTCATGGTAGAATAAGTGGTGATTTATGGGGTAAAATTCATATGCATAAGGATATGGTCCCCATTGTTAATGACAGTGAAATTCATCTTGACTTCAACGTTCTTTCTGGAAAATTGGAAAACTTTGGACCTATGGAATATTTGGCAGAATATTTTGCTGACAAAAATGTTGCTAAAGTTATTTTTGATACGCTCGAAAACCACATAGATATTAAGGGAGGTGTATTGAATATTCCAAATATGAAAATCAACACTTCACTTGGATTTGTAGAAATTTCTGGTGTTCAAAACACAGACTACACGTACGAATATTATTTAAAAGTTCCATGGAAAATGATAACTCAAGCTGGAGTAACAAAACTCTTCGGAAAGAAAAAAGATGATGTAGATCAAGAAAAAGAAGACGAAATAATATATTCTCAAGATGGTGAAAAAGTTCGTTATGTAAACATTCTAATTACAGGAGGTCTTGAAGATTATAAAATCAAATTAAAAAAAGCAGATTAAAACACTAAGGTTTTATACATATTTCACAGCGAGTGACCTAAAAAAGTTGGATTAAAATTGATATAAAAATAATGATTTTTAGTTATTTTCACATTCACCCTCTCTGTAATTTGTAATGCCATGACATTCAGCAGTTTCCCAATTAGGATAACTAATATCATTGCAACCACATACTGGTGAGTAATAATAAGGAATAGCTTCATTACAGTAAGGAATAGCTTCATTA
>JBELEU010000132.1:0-6180 GCA_042093455.1 Crocinitomicaceae bacterium
GAGCACCTTATCATGATAATGGTGGAGTTAATAACACAGGAGAGGCAAAAGTTTATGAAGTAATAAAATCATGCCCTGAACCTTTAAGTGTAACTATAACTGAATTACCTGTTACAGCAGGACCTGACTTTTCAATTTGCGAAGGCGAAAGTTATACTTTAAGTGCTAGTGGGGGAGTGACTTATTCTTGGTCTCCAACAACTGGGTTAGATGATCCTACAAGTGCAACACCAGTTGCAACACCAACTGCAGGAACCTATACTTATACCGTTACAGGTTCAGATGCCACAGGTTGTTCAGGAACAGCACAACAAGTATTAACGGTTTTGCCTAACGATGTTGCTACTTTTTCTTACTCTTCTTGTTGTTACCCATCAGATGCTACGGACCCTCAACCCACTTTTTCTGGAACTACGGGTGGTAACTATACTTCTTCCACTGGTTTGTCAATTTCCTCTACAACTGGAGAAATTGATTTAGATGCTTCAGTCCCTGGCGCATATACGGTAACATATGCGACTTCTAGTTCTAATGCATGTCCTGCTAGTAGTTCTCAAAATATATTGGTAATGAACTCAAACAATTGTAACACTGTTAATTTCAATGTGACTGGTAGTGCTATAGATAATGGAAATAACAACTATCAAGTAACTCCAAACCAAAATTCTCAAGTTGGTGCTGTTTGGAGTCAATCTCCTTTGAATTTAAACTACCCTTTTCATATCTCTGCTGAATTAAATTTTGGAATTAAAAATACAGATGGTGCTGATGGGATAGTTTTTGTTCTTCAAGAAAGCTCGAATACTTTGACACACAATGGAGGTGGAATAGGATATGCTGTTGGTAGTTCAAATCTAAATCCTGGTTTTAACCCTTCTTTAGGAATTGAATTTGACACACATTTTAATCCATCAACTGATCCACCTGCAACTAATTCAACTTCTAATGATCATTTAGCTATTCAATTGAATGGTGATATTGACCATTCTAATTCTTTAATAAGTCCTGTTGACTTATTAGACATTGAAGATGGTAACAATCATCCTTTAACAATATTTTGGGATCCCAATCCAGATAATGACTTAAGCACCGTAGAAGGAGAATTGAAAGTTTATTTTGACAATCAATTAGTTGCAACTTTATCTAGAGATCTTTTAAGTGATTTTACATCTTCTAATAACGGTATGGTATATTGGGGCTTTACAGGTTCTACTGGAGGGTATAACAATACGCAAGTTGTTAATTATCTTAACTCAAGCTTTTGGTCTGGTAGAAACCCAACTACGCTTTCTGATAACATAAATGAATGGCAAGGAGATGTCTCAAGCCCAACAGAATCAATTACTGACCCTATTGACAACACTACTCAATACTCAACAGGGAGTTGGTTTAACCCTTGTAATTGGAGTGCTAGTTTTGTTCCGGATTATAATACGGATGTCATAATTCCACAGCAAACTACTTATCAGCAACCTTCTTATATTAATCATCCATTAGTGAATTATTTGACAATTTCTCATTTTTTTGGGGTTTTCCCTCAAGCCAGAGTGCTTAATTTAGATATGGATGCAGATGGAGATGTAGATTCTGATGATCAAATTCAAGGCAAAGCATTTGCAAAATCCTTACAATTGGAAGGAGATGCACTTTTCTTCATTAAAACAGATGATGGTGCTGAAATTCAAGTAAAAGATTAACAAGGATTTATCATTCAAAAAAAAAGCCACTTCATTGAAGTGGCCTTTTAGGTTTAAATTAAGTTAATGTTTATTCAGCTGGTGAACTTACTGGGCCTTGAACAGGCTTAACAGGGGTTGCTGTAGCATTAGGTGCTTTAATTTCACCTTTAATTCTAATGATTTTAGTTGGTGAATTAACAGCGTTAGACTGAATGGTAACCGACTTGTTAATTATACCTATACGCTTAGTATCGTATTTTACTTTAATTTCTCCAGTTTGTCCTGGTGCAACAGCTTCTCTTGGCCATTGAGGAACTGTACATCCGCAAGATCCTTTTGCATTAGAGATAGTTAATGGTTCTGTACCGTTGTTAGTGAAAGTGAATACACATTCACCATTAGCGTGTTGTTCAATTTTCCCGTAATCGTGAGTTTCTTTGTCAAAAGATATTTCTGCACCGCCTATAGCAACTGCTTTTTCTTCTTGCGCAAATGTTCCGTTAAATGCAAAAGCTGTAGCGAAAATCCAGGTTAATGTTAGTATTGATTTTTTCATGATGTTGTTTGTTTTTCTTGAATTTTAAATTTCGGTTATCAAATATATTAAATGTATAGTAATGTTGGTTATACTTAAAACAATAATTAGGCCAAAGCTAATTTTTAGCTGCTTTTTCTTCTTCTTTTTTCTTTTTCTCAGCAGCGTCTTTCTTTTCTTGTTCTTCTAAAGTAGTAACATAATACATTTCAATGTTTTCAAGGTGTTCTACCATTTTTCCAAGGGTTAAAGCGTCTAATCTTTTTCCGATTATTTTCTTTTCACTGTCTAGTAAGTAGACTTGAGGTGTGCTGAAAATGTCATATGTTTTTCTAAAATTTAAACTTTTTAAATCCGTCACCTTTTTTTCATACAAGTAAACTCTTGGGTTTTCATTAGCAGCAGGAAAATCAGATAAGTTAGTCCAATCAAGTTTATTTTCTGAAATAAACTTTATCCAATCTTCATTTTCTAAATTGGTTCCAAACGCAAAAAACTCTATATCAACACCCATATCTTTGAAGTCATGGTAAAGTTTTAAAAGTTTAGGAATTTCTTTTTTGCAATGTCCACAATCTGGGTCCCAAAATAACAACAGGTTGTATTTTTGAGTGTTATCATAAAAATCAATCCAGTTTTCTTCAGTGGTGTCAGCTAAAATAATTCTTGGTGCCTTTTTTCCAATTAACAATGGTGATAGGTTGTTTGCTTTGTCACATAACTCAACAAGTTTGGTTGAATCCAACCAAAATGCTCCTGATTCATTGGCTGGGCAATAATATTTTTGAGCCATGCAAACAAAAACAGCATCCATACCCATAATGTTTGAAGTTTCGTAATTGTAAGTTACGTAGTGAACAGTGTATTTAAATAAATCACTTGTTGGATCCATTTGATCTATTAATTTTTGAGCATGATAGCATATTGTATCCGGTTGCTGAGGAATCATTTTTTTGAAAAAATGATTTAATTTATTGTGATAAACAGGGGAGTGTACAATTCTTTTGTCAGTAACATCAATGTTGTCCCAATAATGATCCAAGAAAAACCTATATTTTAAAGTGTCGTTATTTTTTAATTCTTCAGGAAGAATTGGGTCAATTGACATGGCTAGTATTTTAGCACCCAGCTTATCTTTGTTTTCAAATACGATTTTTTGTTGAAAGGCTTTAACTTCTTTGTCTAGCGCAGTTAGTTTATCCGTTTGTTTGTTGGCTTGATATTCTTGAGCAATTTTTTTCTTGTCGTTTAAAAATGTAATGTACTCGTAAAATATTTTATTGTTTTCAGATTTTATAACTTTCATGTTGCCAATAAAGTCACTCATTTTGGTAGACATTTCAACGTCTTCTTTACTCATTATGAATTCAAAATACTTAGGTCCTGGACAAACTAAAGCATAAACTCCTTCAATAAGTTCTTTCTTTTTGAAAATTACTGTTTCATTTTTTGCTACAGCAGTATCAGCATAGTACAGTCGATCTCCAAAATAACGTGCCAAGTATATGGTATCATCAGGCATTTCATCAATGTGAAATTTTATATTTTGTTGTGCGTTTACAGTGTTGAAAACTGAAAAAAAGCATAATAATAAAAGTGTAATGTTTTTCATATTGTAATATATTCATTGAGCATAATCAAATGCTGTACCAAAATTCAAAAAAAAATATTGTTTACGTACTAATTTTAACATTTTTTAAATAATTATTATTGGGCTGTATTTATTTGGTTGAAAAATCGGATAATTTCTTGTTTAAATTTTGTCTGTTTAATAGTATAAATAGAATTAAAAAAAGAAGGAATATTAGCAATGTTAACGGATCAATCATTTGATTGGTTGCCAATTGAAAATATTTATTCAGTTGCTGACCAATTATAAATTCTCCCAAAATGGTTAATAATAGACATGTGCCAAAAATTATTACATATGTTTTTTGAAGAGTTTTTTGAATAGCTTTCGCAATAATTGTATTGGAATAACCAATTAACATTAACTTTTTTATTTCATGTTTAGCTTCATAAAGTACCATTTTGGTATAAAACAGAATAAGAAGTATTCCTTGAATTATAATTATCAAGCATATTATTAGTTGATAGGACAATACCCCACTAGCTAATTTTTGAATGATATTTTCTTTCAATATGTTTTTGTTTGTAGTTAGGTTATTTGCTGAAAGGTATTTTTCAATAGATGGATCCTGAGCATTTGCAGTGCTTATGATTACTCTGTTAACTTGTCTTTCTTCATTGCTTCCAAACATTGTATTTGTATAATCAAGGAAGCTTTCAGGTACCATAATGCTGTTTATTTTTGAAGATAAACCAGCTATTTTACCTATGTAAGTTTTTCTTTTGCCATTTCCGTTGACATGTAATTTAAATCTAATTTTCTTGATGATGTTTTCGCTTATCTGAGGAGCATTAACACTAACAGCTATTCCGAAGTTGTAAGCATCTAAATAATTTTGAGGAAGTACAACAGGAACTGTTTCAGTTGTTGTAGACCAATTCCAGTCATCAGCTTCTACATCAATGAAATTTGAAGGTATAGATTCAAAAAATGCCAAGGTGTAAAACCCAGGAAGTCCAGTTTGCTGATCGCCTATTTCAACATAAACCTGATAGTTGCAAGATTTAAATGAAGCCATGTCTTTGACAAATGCATTGTTAGCTAAAGATTTTAAATCGTTTTCAGAAAATGTGTTATTGGTTGTGCTTAGAATGGATAAATCTGGAACTTTTTTTGAAATAACAATAAAGTCCTCATTTATGGATGAATCATTTTTTTGTGTTATGGATTGAATGTCAAGATACAATTCAATGCTTAGTAGCATTATGGTTAGGCCTAATATTGAGCCAACCATTGAAATTAATTTTGATTTCTTGTTGTTGTGATGTTTAATTACTTTAAGTATGGTTTTCATAGTCGAAGTAATTCTAGGTTATTGAAGGAGTGGTTTTCACCTAGAGAAGTGATAACTAATCCAGCATTTTGTTCTTTAGTGATTTGATCAATTAGCGCAGAAGCTTTTTCTGTGTTTTCTTTATCAAGGTGAGAGAAGGGTTCGTCAAGAAATATCCAATCAAAAGGTTGCAGTAAAGCTCTTACAATTGCTGTTCGTTGTTGT
This sequence comes from Crocinitomicaceae bacterium, assembly GCA_042093455.1. GTDB lineage: Bacteria > Bacteroidota > Bacteroidia > Flavobacteriales_D > Parvicellaceae. Next base: position 5,343 of record JBELEU010000132.1, read on the forward strand.
TGACCTAGAGATAATTTTTCACATTTTTTATCTATAAAATCAGAGATATCTAGATTTTCAAGAAATGAAATTATTTGTTTTTCTGTTCGGTGATGAGTTAGTTCATTTTTTAACATTAAATTCTCCCAAACAGTTAAAAAAGGAATTAATTCTAATTGTTGAGGAACTATACTAAGGTTTTCTTTTCTATAATTTACCCATTTCTCGTGGTTAAAAGTTAAAGAGCTATTCCCGTTCAATGTTAATTGTCCAGTAAAGTCGTTTCTTGTTCCGTAACAATACGAAATAAAAGTGCTTTTTCCCTTACCAGACTTTGATTTTACAATGTACTTTTTTGAGCTTTCTAGTAGAACATCCTTTCCCCATATTTCAGATTTTGAAATATCAGTACCAGCTAATGGCTTAGGAATAATATTCTTCAGTTCATAATTCAATTGCCAATAATGTTACTTAACAATAAATGTATTGAAGGAGCCTTCTGTTTTTAGCATATACATTCCACTTGAAAAATCAACTGTTATGTTATTATCGTAAAATCCAGTTTTTATTAACCTGCCATTCATATGAAAAATTTCATATTTATCTCCAGTTTTGATTCCTTCAACTTGTATATGATTAACACATGGATTTGGAAATACCTTAATACGTTGGTCAGCAGGTGACTCAATATCCGTTAAGTCGTTGGTCTCAATTCTAATGTTGTCTAGTTCCAAAATGAATTTATCTGTTGCATAATGTCTGAATGCAATATTAATCAAGGCTCCATTTAATGTAGTGTCTAACTTTACTTTAAAATTGGTCCAGGTAGGGGGAATGGCCATAGTGTCAAAAATAACCT
>JBELEU010000133.1:0-6172 GCA_042093455.1 Crocinitomicaceae bacterium
AATGCTCAACAAAAGCACTATGCCAATTGATATTTTAATGAATTTTGATTTTTTATTCATTTCATATGAAAATGATCATATAAATTTAAATCAATTTTAATAATGTTATTTATTTAAACTCAATAAAGATGAAGATATTCTCGATTACATTTCTGTTAATTTTTGTTTTTCATTCGTGTAGTAATAACACAACCCCTTCAAACGAAAAAATCATTGAGGTCAAGAATGTAGTTTCTGAATTTATTAGAGATGTAAATACATTGGAAAGTGATACAAATATAAATCCAATAGTTGCTTTTAAAAATTTGGCTGATGGAATAGCCAATGATAAAATTGTTTTCACTAAAGAAAATATAAAGGAAGTTTTAATAAACTCAAGAGATTATACATCCTGTGTGATTGTTACAGCCAACCATACCATTGTTAAAATTGAAAGTTTGGACGATTGTCAGCAATCGGGTTCATGGAAAGCATGTATGCCAAAGTGTAAAGGTTATATCAAAAAGGGTGTACTAAATTTTAAAGAAGATTACATGAATAATATTATTGGAATTCCCGATAATCAAGAAAGAGTTGCCTATTTCTTTAATACAAATCAATCATTAAAAACCGAATTAGAAAGTGAGTCAAATAGCGAGGAAATTATTGAAAAGAAAGTCGAAAGCAATGCTTTAGATCAAAATAGTGAAGTTTATGACTATGAATTATATAAAGTGACTTTAACTGATAAAAGGGACGATGTTGGAAGTATTATAAACGTGTATGATAAACTAAACCATACTTCTTTTACAATTGATGATGGGGCAATATACTTTGAGGAATTAATCGATAATTATATGATTTTAGATGAAGGAACAGGTCCAGATAGAACAATGATTATTTACGATTTAAAAAATCAAAACATAGTTTTTGAGAGTGGGTATTTTGATGTTTTAGAATTTAACGATTCTAAAATTGAATTTAAAGATCAGGTTGAGCTTACTAATGAAAAGGATAAACCAGACTGTCCTCAGGAATTACTTGATATTGGATATGGAATCGGATATTCTGAAAAGTTGATTTTTGATTTAACTACTCTAAAATTAGAAAGAACTGGTATTTACGAGTGTCAGTATTTTCAATAATAAGTGACTGATAATATTCTGAGTTTAATTATAATTTAAATGTCAATACTAACAATTGAAAATTTTAAAGATGGAAGATGCTGGTGTGATATTGATTACTTAGAATTAAACCTTTTTTGTTTCTCCTCATCAAAGAGTGGTATTGATAAAAAAAATGAATAGAAAAATAAATAAATCTTGTTTAATTTTAGTTTTAATTTCTTGTGTTTTGTTTGGGAATTCTCAAAACTGGAGCAAGTCATTCACAGCAGGAAACACAGATATTAACGGTAATTTTTTAGGGGGTTCAGAAGTATTACAGCTAATAGATCATAAAAAGAAGCTGTACGCTTCAATTGGGTATTGGCAAGATCAAAATAACATTTGGTATGGTGGTACAAACAATAACATTGGATGGGGTCAAATAATATGTCTTGATAGTCCAAATGGACAATGGAAAGAAGATTTAAATTTAGGGTCTAGCTATCTTCGTCCTGAAGTTTTAAAGCAAATTATTTTCACAAAAAATACATCAGGAAATTTATTGTCTATCCCAGATACTTTGTTATTAACTGCAGGTTATACTATTAATTACCTAACAAGTACAGTTACAGTAAAAAGTTTTGTCAAAGATGACATCAACAATGTTTGGAAAGAAAGTCAAATTGTACAAGGAGGCTTCCCTGCTGGTGAAAATTATTCAATTCGTGATGTAGAAGTTTTTACCGATCAATTAACTGGTTTAGAAAGAGTATATGCGTCAGTGGGTACAAAAGGAATTTTTGTTGGAACATATAACCCATCAAGTCCAGGAAAAATAGACTGGGTGTCAATTCCAGAGATGGGTCCAATTGGGATAAGGTCACTTGGTATTGCAACTGCAAATAATACGATGTATTTTTCATCCGGAAACAAGCTTTATAGAAGAAATGATGGTTCAATTGTTTCTTACAGTGTTGCACATGATTTTAGCGATCTCAATACAACTATAAACTCAGCTGTTGGGGGGATTAGAGGTTTAACAACCATTCAAAACCCAAATGCAAATGATGAAGCATTGCTTATGATGTGGTGCCCTAATGGACAGTCAAATGGTGTAGTCTACAGACTTGAGTCAGACGGTCAAGGAGGTTTTAATCGCTTTTACGAAACAAAAATTTCAATGCTTGTAGAAAGTTATTTGCCGGGTTGCAGCGTTAATTACCTTTTGGGCGCATACAATGATTTTTATGAATACATAAATCCAATAACCAATGATACAGTTCACTTAATAGGGTTTGAAGCAGATATTAGTGGTGGAGGGTTTTTAACTTGGAATGGATTTTATAAAGGTGGTTTATTTGCAAAGCGTGAAACCAATATGCAATACACAATTGAAGAAATAAATGGTCCAATTTCTGTCAATGATCCAGCTTTGGTCGCCAATAGGTGTTATGTTAAATCTCCATTTGATAATGAGCAAGATGTTATGTATTATGGAGGTTTTGATCCAAATAGTAATGAATCAACAAACATGGCATGGATTTTTAAAAAAGACTTTTTGGTAAATGGTATCAGTGATCTTAAACCAAATAAAATCAAATTCAGTATTTATCCTAACCCAGTAAATAATGTACTTTTTCTAAATTTAGAAAAAGATTATCAGGTTACATGTGAAGTAATATCAATTATCGGAAAAACAGTTCATACTTGCAAAGTTGATTTTGGTTTTAATTACATTGATGTTTCGGGACTTACCCCAAATATTTATTTCATAAAAATTGAAAATGAAATCATAAAGTTTATTAAAAATTGATGGTTTTAATGATTGATTAAACAGATGACTTTTTATCATATCTAATAATTAATTTAGCAATTGAACAGCTTTAATATTATAAATGACATTCTCTTTCTTTTATTTGCTATTGGTTTTAATATCCGGAATTTCATTCCTTAGCTATGGTGTTTCCCTTTTCATCTCTAAAAAAATGAAGAGTGATTTTGAAAGGTTTGAATTAAAAAAATATACCAACCTTGTTGGAGCATTAGAAATATTAGGAGGGCTCGGATTAATAGTAGGAATAGTATTTGAAATTTTACTAACTATATCTTCTTTTGGTTTAGCAACTCTCATGTTACTTGGTGTTTTTACAAGATTAAAGGTCAGAGATAATTTTGAACTTATTGTACCCGCTCTTTTCTTTTTAGTTTTAAATTCATATATCTTTTACGAATCAATAATTAAGTAATTTTATGTATATATATTATCTCAAAATATTTGCACAAGTAGTCATTGCTTTATCTATATATAATGTTTGGTTTTTTAGATTTAATAAATCTACTAAATACAGAGGTAAAGATGCTTCTGATATGAAACAGGAATTTATTTCTTATGGTTTGCCTGCCTCTTTTGTTTGGGTCGTTGGTTTTCTTAAAGTAAGCTTTGCTACAATGCTGCTTGTTGGAATTTTTCCAATCATGATTTATTTGGTTTTCCCAGCTGCTTGCGGAATGGGGTTTCTAATGTTAGGTGCAATAGCAATGCACCTAAAAGTCAAAGATCCAATTGTTAAATCATTACCTGCAACCATTTTTTTAGTCCTCTCTCTCTTTGTAGCATTTTTATAAAGAACTACTTTTCTTTTTTAAACGCAACAATGTTGCATTTAAGTAATAGTTGGTTATTTTTGCTAATTATCTTAAGGCTTGTTGCCTTTTTTAATTGCATTTATTGATTCCCAACCTTTTCTATTTGTCATTTTATTTTTTTGAAATTTTTTGTATTGCATGTTATTTATCTATTATTCCTGTTATTTCTTACTTATTTATTAAATGTACTATTCGTGTACTATTGCCGAATAAATTTATTCTTAGGTTCATCCAAACTTAAAAAACAAAATATGAAAACAATTAAATTAACCTTATTTGCATTAGTAGCTATTATGTTACATTCTTGCGGAGGAGATGCAGTTGAAGAACCAGCTGAAAAGACTTTTAATAAGATATCAAGCAGTGAATTTAAAGTATCTAATATGGATAAAAAATATTTTAAATTAACTGAAGGAGCTGAAATAGAGCTTGTGATTAATAATGATGGTCGTTTAGAAGTTTCTTGTGAATTTGAAGTTGTTGAAACTTTTACCGAACAAGCAAAATACAATCAGGTTTTTGTATCAATAGTTGCTAAAGATGAAAAAAATAAAACAATTGAATTTTCAACTGTAACTAGTGGAGAGATGAGAACTGATGATTCAGATGGGAGTCAATTTTTAGATTTCATGATGGGTGATCCTGGAAGTAAATCAACTTTCACTTTCACTGGAAGTGTTTTTGATATGGAAAGTTTCTCTATCAATAAGGAAGCAACACTCCAGTCAGTTGAAAAAATAAAATCATTCAAAGTTCTTACAGATCGTTAATATTAATTGCTTATAAACGATATTTTTTATTCCTAGAAAGGGTATCTTTAGGAAAATATGTTAGTTTCAAATACTTATGTTATCGTATAGCTCTTTAAATAAGTGATTGAAATTTTAAAAAAGAAAACTATTCAAAAATGTGGTTTTTCAATGAATTCATTGGGAGATTGTCAAAAATTGTCAAACCACATTTTAGAATTTCAAGATGATTTCATTAGTTATAATACCTTAAGAAGGTTTTTTGGTGTTATTCACAATGACTCTAAACCTTCATTAAATACATTGAATATTTTATCAAAGTTCAATGGTTATAAAGACTACAATAGTTTTTCTGTACTTTTCAAATTTGAAAATAAATGGAAAGTCCAAAACGATATTTATGAATTAATTGATAATAAAAACTCTTGTTTATTAATTGAAAAATTAAAGTTTGTTCTTAAAAATAACAACGATGGTGTATCCTTAGTTGTTCAAGTAATTAGAGAACTTTTTATTCAAGATAAAATAGAAATAATTATTGATATCTTTAAATTAGATGAACTTAAAATGAAAAACTTCAATTACGATGAGGTTATTCATTTTGCTAATGGTATCGGAAACATTTTAAGAAATAAAAATATTGATATCAGTAAAATAACTAATCTTTTAGATCTAAAAAATTATAGAGATCTAGTGATGTCTGTTTTTGTTGATTATTCTCATCTTAACGGTTATTACATTGCTCAAATAGAATATATAAGCAGTTCAAGTAATACAGATTCAACTGTTGATTTCTGTAAGTGTATTCAGAACTTGCATGTCTTTTTGAATAATAAAAAACCGATGAACAACAATATTCAATTAAATGATAATTTTCACCCAATACTTAAAAGTAGGATTATCTCTCAAAATCTTTTACAAAAAAAACACAACAGAGTTGAATTAGTTAGTAGTTATTGCCAAAATATTGGCTATTCTAATTTAAGAATAGAGCATTTTTATGAACTAATAATAACATCTATGGTATGTAAAGACTTATCAATTATGCATTTCATAATTAAAATAATTGAAAAATTTGAAGATGAGATATATCTTTATCAGATCAGGCATTCACAACATTTTGTTTTAATGAAATCTTTGTATTTTTCTGCTATTGGTGAAAAAAAACTTTTTAACGAATCAATAACTAATTTTAGTTTCGATTTAGTATCCAATTCTTACAAACAATTTATCAATATATTTTTCTTGATTTCAAAATATAATGTTGTTAATTCAAGTGATAAAATTTTAATATTAAATGAGTATGAATTGATTGCAAAACAACTTGGTTACCCATTGTTTGATACTAATTATATTGAAAGTTATTCAGCCTAAATTTAATGGTAAATCATTTTGTGAGTTAACTATGTTTTTAAATTCAGTTTTTAAGCATCAAACAGCTTTAAGTATTATTTGTTAACTTTAAATGAATCAAACCCTATTTATTATGCTTAAAAAGTTACTAGTAATCTGTATGTTTTCTTCTTTCATTAATCCATTTAAAGCTACGATTCATGAAATTTTAGTTTGGGACGGATATATGCAGTTTTTGCCTCAGGGTAATTTAGATTCTGTCAATGTTGGTGATACCGTTCAATGGCTTCCTTTAGATTTCCCCTCAATGGTGCATACCATTACTTCTTCAAACATACC
>JBELEU010000134.1:0-6168 GCA_042093455.1 Crocinitomicaceae bacterium
CTCCTATTTATCCAATAACCGGTCTTGGATTAGACTATCATGCCAATAATCACTTAACGTGTTACGTATCTCCTATGACGATAAAATCTACCATTGTATTAGACAGTACTCTTTCTAGTCAAGGTGTTTTTGGATTAAATCCTGGTCAAAGAGTAAGAACTGAGGCTGGGTTTTATACGAGTCTTATTTATTCTCATGACAGCATTTTTAACACCCAGGGACTTTCCTTTTTTTCTGACCTAACTGCCTTTGGCAACTATATTGAATCACCTGGAAACATTGACATAACATGGGAGGCTTTGATTTCCTATCAACTTAGGGATTTTTTCAGCATTACTTTTTCAAGCTACATGATTTACGATCATGATATTCAAATACCACTTTATGATCAAAATGGTTTCCCTGATTATTACCTTAAACCCAATACATTTTATAGTAATGGCGACCCTGTACCATACAATGTGTATGATGACAACCTTAATGCAAACGACTACTACTACGACTACGATGGATTTGTTATAAGAACAGGACCCCGGCTTCAATTTATGGAATATTGGTTGTTGGGCCTTTCCTTTACTTTTTGATGTCTAGTTAAACACTCATTGATTAAAGTCCTTAAATTATTTAATTTTACAAATTAAGATTACTCGCAAATGATTTGGATTAACATATCAATCTGTATTGCTACTTTCTTTTTTATGGAATGTGTAGCTTGGTTTACCCATAAATATGTAATGCATGGATTTATGTGGAAAGTTCACAAAGATCATCATGTCAGAAATCCAAATACATTTTTTGAACTCAATGATTTATTCTTCTTAATATTTGCTGCACCTGGTTCTTTTTTTATAGTATATGGCTCACAAATAGGTGTCATATATCCACTTTTTTGGATAGGACTTGGAATTACCATTTATGGAGCTGCTTATTTTTTTGTACACGACTTATTTATTCATCAGAGAGTTAAAGTCCTTAAAAAAACAAAAAATCCATATTTACTTGGTATAAGGCGGGGTCACAAAACACACCACAAGCACATGGGGAAAGAAAAAGGAGAGTGCTTTGGAATGCTCTTAGTTCCCTATAAATACTTTAGATTTTTTAAATAAAATCATTACATGAATTATTTACTTCTTCTAATTTTAGGCATGTTAAACCACTTCGTAATTTTTGATTTCAACAAAAATACCAAAACAAATGATTGGAAAATTGTTGACGATGGGGTTATGGGAGGCATTTCTAAAAGTGTAATTACCTTAGACGAAGATGGGAATGGAATATTTGAAGGGCATGTATCTTTAGAAAACAACGGAGGATTTTCATCTGTAAGACATCAATTTAAAACAGTTGATATGTCTAAATCAAAACGTTTTATACTTAGAGTTCAAGGAGACGGCAAAAGCTATCAGTTTAGGGTTAAATCACAATTAAACAACTACTACTCCTATAAATTTGACTTTAAGACTAATAAAGATTGGCAAATAATTGAAATCCCTTTTGATGAGTTAATACCAACATTTAGAGGAAGAACATTGGGTATGCCCTCTTTTCCAAATAAAGTTCTTGAAGAAGTTGGATTTCTGGTTTCAAATAAAAAAGAAGAAGATTTTAAGCTTAAAATTGATTTTGTAAAAGTTGAATAACAACAATTTATTAATCTTTAACTTCAATAGGCGGATCTTCTAAAAGCAATGCTCCTTTCAAAAATATAATTGAGCTAATGGCCATAATGGTATGAGCAAAATCTTTGTGATTGAACCATTTGTCAATAACAATAGGGTAATTAAAAACGAACATAGCTGTTGCTAAAACACCAACTCCAAAAAGAATAATCTTACTTGCTGAATTCTTGGTTTTCATGTAGATAAAAAGATGGAAGCTGAACACTACAACCAAAAAGCCATATACACAGTGGAATTCAACAAATTTAAAACTCAAGTAATACGCTGATAAAACCATTATTGTAATCAGCTCTACTGCATTGATAAATAAAAAAACACGAGACAGTCTGGCGCTTATTAGGTTTTTAGCATACATAATTGCAGCTCTTTCTACTAGCATTATAGCCACCATGCTTATGTACCAACCTGGTATTTTCCAATATTCATTGAAATAATACAAAAAGGCATGACCAAAGACACCTCCTGAAAAAGTTGCTATTCCCATCAATAAAAAATACCATTTAAAAAAACTTACAACTCTATTTTTAATGGGATATTTTTGAATTCTATAAAATGCATATAAAGAAATAATGGTGACAATAAAATCAGTTAATGTTGTTATTGGTTCTTGAACAAGAATTCCAAAAATTTCAATGGATGGGTTTATGAAATTATTTGCTTCCATAAATTTATTTCCCTAGAAGATAAGAAAAATTATGTTTCCAAGAAAATTGGAATGATTCAGTTAAAACCCAGATTTAACTAATCTTCTCCCACACCTTGACCTCACCGTCAAAAAATGAATGTTTAGTATCGTTGATTTCTAAAAAATTAACTATTTCTTTTTTTATTGACCCTTCAACAATTTTAGCCCCATCAAAAATTGAATATTTAAAAATGCCCGCTTTTTCAGAATCAGATCTTTCAATTCTAAAAACCTTAATTTTCTTAACCATCCTTACTTCTAAACCAAGCCCAATGCTGTTGTTGTTAAAAATAAGCCCTTTTCTTTTGAACCTTTTGAATTCCATTAGTGAATTTTATGATGCTTTTAAAAGAAAAAAGGATATGTAAAGCAACCATACTTCACACACCCTTTTAACAATCGCTACGTGAATAGCAACGCTACAAATTTAAACTAAATAATATTAGTTGACAACTATTTGTTTTAAGCTCGATCTAAGCTGCTAAAAACAGAATGGATGAACGGCATTAATTGCTTATAAAAGTTTTGTAAACCACTCCATTTTGGAGCTCTACTATATAAATAGTATTGGGCTTAAAATATTTAACGATTTGCCCATTTAAATTGTAAATGCGTTTGATTTTATCTTTGTTATTAAAAAAATCATCAATTATACCAACACTTCCTGCAATACCGTGCCAAGTAACAAACTCTGTAGTACCTGCACCATTGCTAATTTTCATTGTAATTAGCCCTTCACCTGCAGTATTATTTGGATAAATGTGACAATTTAGATAGTAACTTTGTCCGTTTAAAACAACTAAATCTCCACTTGTGACACCTATATTGTAGCAATTGGGAAAGCAATTTGAAAACTCCCATGTTGACGGCATTGAATCAACAACTATTTCCCAAGTTAAAGAGTCGTCTAAAAGCGCTTCAAGAAAAGTGTTTTTTGAAAAATCATTGTCTGTATATTGTCCAGATAAAGACATGTTGTTGTCTTGAACTGTAAAACTCTGACTAATTGAGCTTAATGAAATTATAGTAAATGCGATTAATAGTGTTTGCTTCATATAACTAATATACAAAAAACAGATTAGGTGGTTGGTGATAACCAGCTTGGTAGTTAAATTTTTACCACTTTAAGTTGCGTAATCCTATCACCATAAACCACTTTAAGTAAGTATATTCCAATTGGATAATCCAGTAAACTTATTGAATTTTTATTAGTAAAGTTTACAAGCTTTCCTGAAAAATCATAGAGTTCAGAATAAATAGCTCCGTTGTAGTTCTTGACTTCTATTTGCAATAAGTTATTTGTTGGGTTAGGGTAAACATGAATTAAAGATAATTTTTCCAAATCATTTGAAAGTGCGAAACAACTTGTACTGAAATTACAATTTTGACTAAAAAATTGAGTTGAATCGTAATTAAAGTCTGTGGAAAAACCAGGAATACCAGGATCGGGAAGCCAATTGTTAGCTGAATAAATAGAATCATCTACCTGAACACAGGTTAAATTAGGATTATTCTGAATTGTCAACTCATTCAAAGATGTATTGTTTCCATTTTTTAGATTTAAACATTCTAAATTGTTTGAGTGTATTTGAAGTGATTCTAAAACTGGGTGATTACTTGCGTCAAATGAAGTAAAGCTATTGTCCCAGGCATCTATATGTATAAGGCTTGTATTTGAAGATATGTCAATCGAGCTTAGTTGATTGTTATCAAACTCAAAGTCCTCTAAATTAACACAACTTGAAACGTTTATATTGGTTAATTGATTTTCATAGCACCATAAAGTTATAAGTGATGTGTTTTGACTTAGATCTAAACTTGTTAAAAAATTTGTTTCACAATCTAAAAACTGAAGGTTGATACAGCTACTAACATCTAAATTAGTTAGTTGATTTTCGTAACACTCTAGGTGTATTAAACTTGTAAAATCTTCAATTCCTGTTAAATCTGTTATACCTCCATATGAAACATCAATATGTTGAATTGTGTTGATGTTGGATGTTAACACTTTACCATCTGGAATTGTATCTAAGCCATAAGTAATCAAATAACTTTCAAAATTATTGTCTGGTATTAAAGTATACTGATTAAAACCAACAACGGGAACAAACATCAGTAAAGAAAGTAACTTTTTCATGATATTAATTTTTTAAAAAAATGGGTAGATAGTTAGGAAACGCACTAATAGAAAAGGAGGGTTGTGGCAATGGGGTGTTGTTTTGAAAGAATGTAAGCTCTGCTTCGATAATTACGAAACAGAGCTAAATTAGGACTATTTCATTAGTCCATCCTTTTGATAAACTTTTCAGCATCAGGACAAGTTGCTCTTGCTGCCTTGGCAAAGGCTTCATACCTTGCTTCATCATCTTTAAATGCATCTTCAAGCTGCTCCATTTTCTCTTCACAAACATCTGTTTCTTCTCCTTGCATCGCTTGAGAATAGCAATCACAAAATGCATCTGCATCTGCATTTCCTCCACAGGATGTAGCTGTAAACATTCCAGCAATTGCAATTAAATAAAAGGTTTTTTTCATAGTATAATTTTTAGTTAATTAATATTAGCTAAAAGTTAAGTAAAAAACGATAATAAATGCCCAGATTCCCGCAACTTTTTAGTTATAAAAAAGATTGAAATCAGTGATATTTAAATAAAAAGTTGACTTAGTTAAGAATCCAAAGAGAGGTTACCCTTATTCATTATGAGTTTGAATAGCTGTTACTAAATTACCTTCAGTGTATATATTCATATCGGATAAACAAATTGTTGCTTTAACCCATTGGCTGTTTTTGTTGTATTTATTGACTTTGGTTGACCAAGAATATCAAAAACCCCATTATAGACCATTCCAATTTCTATCTTTTTATTTTTAATACAGTCAGCCGTTAGTTTACCATAAACCTTAACATTATTATCATATTCGATTTTTTTGGATTCCTCATCTAAAACTTTTTCCTGCTCAGGATTTAATTCAAAATTTGAAAGGAGATAATTAGTTGCAATTTCACCTCTAATATTTAAAAAAATTTCATCTTGATAAACAACAAGTGTATTTGACCCAGCGAGGATAATGTTCTCTTATCATTTTGTAAAATAATATTCATAATCCATTTTAAAACTTAATTCATTTCTTTTCAATCTTACATCTCTAAGATTAAATGTTTCTGAATCAATATCAGAAATAAGGTTAATTTCATTACCATCAATGGTATAATCTCCTTCATCATCAACGAGTACTATTATAACTTCATTAGAGTCTATGTATGTTTCTGAAATAATAAAAGTCAAATTATCCGAAAAATCTATGGTTAATGACTTTAAGCTGGTTGAACCAAAAAATTCAGCTGGCGGTTCATTGTTAATACTTTGACAAGTCCATAAACCTTCTATTTTTTTTTGTTTTTGTTTTGTGCAACTTCCCAATAACACTATTGCCAACATCAATACTACAAGCTTCTTCATTTTGTAAGTTTTAAAGCATTAAGGTAAGAAATTACCCCCCTCTTCATAAAATCAATTTTAAACTATAAATCTAATATACTAAAAACAGAATAGGTGGTTGGTGGTTAAAACTCATACATCAATATTAGATAAGTAAAATCTTACTGCCCAACTGCCCAATTGCCCACAACTTTTTAGTTATAAAAAACAAGATTAAAATCAATGATATTGCAAATCCATTGCAAATAAAAAAAGAGCCACTAATTAAAATGACTCTTCAACAGATGTGGAGAAGATGAGATTCGAACTCACGACCTCTTGACTGCCAGTCAAGCGCTCTAGCCAACTGAGCTACATCCCC
>JBELEU010000135.1:0-6149 GCA_042093455.1 Crocinitomicaceae bacterium
CAGAGCAAGTTCAGAGGGGATAAAAATAAAAAACAGAAACATTGTTGATGCTCTAGTTCCAAATGTTGTTGGTATGGGTTTAGAAGATGCATTGTATTTATTGGAAAAAAATGGATTGGTAGTTCAGTCCGAAGGTAGTGGTTTTGTTAGGAACCAATCAATTAATCCAGGCCTAAGAATTCTTGTAGGTCAAAAAATAATACTTGAACTCGGATGAAACTTTTAAAGGATATAATATACGGTGTTGGAATTCAAGAGGTAAAAGGATTGACTAATATCGCTGTAGAGCAAATAACTTTTGATTCCAGAAAAGTTACCCGATTAACTGCATTTATAGCAACAAAAGGAACACAATCTGATGGTCATGACTATATTTCGCAAGCCATTGAAAGCGGAGCATGTTGTATTGTTTGTGAAAATTTTCCAGATCATCTTAATGCCAGTGTTACCTACATAAAAGTGTCTGATAGTTCCAAGGCTCTAGGCTTAATTGCTTCGAATTTTTATGACAGTCCATCAGAAAAACTCACTTTGATTGGTATTACGGGAACAAACGGAAAGACAACATCTGCTACTCTTCTTTATGATCTTTTCAGGTTGCTTGGTTATAAAACCGGGTTGATATCTACTGTTTCTATACGAATTCTTCATCATACAATTGAAGCAACACACACAACTCCAGATGCTATTGCAATTAACAAAACTCTAAGTGAAATGGTTAGTAAAGGGTGTTCACATGTTTTCATGGAGGTGAGTTCACATGCTGTTCACCAGAATCGCATTTCTGGCTTGAACTTTAAAGTGGGGGTGTTTACTAATATTTCTAGAGATCACCTTGATTATCATTCCACTTTTGATAATTATATACAGGCAAAGAAGATGTTTTTTGACGGATTATCTAAAGATGCTTTTGCTCTTTTGAATTATGATGATAAACATGGGGAGACAATGGGCTTACATAGTTCTGCAAAAGTTAAATCTTATGGTTTAAATGGTGCTTTAGATATAAAAGGTAAGGTAATTGAAAATCATTTTAGTGGATTATCCATGGAGGTGGATGATAAAGAAATGATTTCTAGATTGATTGGTGATTTTAATGCTTATAATTTATTGGTAGCCTACGGTGTTGCAGCTTGTTTAGGAGAAGATAAAATTACCGTTTTAACAACATTAAGTAGTTTAAAAGCTCCTGAAGGAAGATTTGAATATTTCACTTCTCAATCGAATGTTATTATTGTAGTTGATTACGCTCATACACCTGATGCTCTTGAAAATGTTTTGAAAACAATTCATGCCATTAAAAAAGGTGGAGAATCAATTATTTCAGTTTTTGGTTGTGGTGGAGATAGAGACACTGGTAAAAGACCATTGATGGGTAAAATAGCTGCTGACTACAGCAATAGAGTAATAGTAACTTCTGATAATCCAAGATCAGAAAATCCAGAAAAAATTCTTGAAGACATTAGCAATGGTATTTCCGAAGAAAAACAAGCCAATGCACTATCCATTTCAAATCGAAAAGAAGCAATTAAAACCGCTTGTAGTATGGCACGAAGCGGAGACATTGTTTTGATAGCTGGAAAAGGGCATGAGAAATATCAAATTATCGGAGATGAAACATTTCATTTTGATGATATGGAAACAACAATAGAAATTTTAAACCAAATGAATAAATAATGTTATATCACTTATTTGAATATCTAGATTTAAACTTTGATTTTCCAGGTTCAGGATTATTCTCTTTTATTTCTTTTAGAGCAGGAATGGCAGTTATTTCTTCTTTATTAATAACTCTTGTTTTTGGAGGGAAACTAATTCGTTTTTTACAGCGAAAACAAGTTGGAGAAAGCATAAGAGATCTTGGCCTTGAAGGGCAAATTGAAAAAGCAGGAACCCCAACTATGGGTGGTGTAATAATTATAGCAGGCATCCTTATTCCTACAATATTATTTGCAAAATTAAATAACGTTTACACCCTGTTGATGATAATTTCTACCATTTGGTTAGGCACTATTGGGTTCATAGACGACTACATTAAAGTTTTTAAAAAAAATAAAAAAGGTTTAGCTGGTAAGTTTAAAGTAATAGGTCAAATTGGAGTAGGCCTTATTGTTGGTATAACAATGTATTTGAGCGATGACTTTGACTCATTGAAAACAACCATTCCATTTGTTAAAAATAACGAGTTTGATTATTCCTGGATGTTAACGTGGATAAGTGAAGATTTAGCCCAATATGCTTGGCTAATTTTTATTCCTCTAGTTGTAATTATTGTTACAGCAGTTTCTAATGGAGCAAATATTACAGATGGTTTAGATGGACTAGCTACAGGGTCAAGTGCTATAATTGGTACAACTCTTGCAATTTTTGCTTACCTGTCTGGAAATATAGTTTTTGCAGATTATCTAAACATAATTTATATACCAAACTCTGGTGAGCTGGTAATTTTCATAAGTTCTTTTGTAGGTGCATGTATAGGGTTTTTGTGGTATAATTCATATCCAGCAAAAGTTTTTATGGGTGACACAGGTAGTCTTGCCTTAGGTGGAATCATTGCAGTATTTTCAATAGCCATTAGAAAAGAATTGCTCATCCCAGTTTTCTGTGGAATTTTTCTGATTGAAAATCTTAGTGTAATAATCCAAGTTACCTATTTCAAGTTTACAAAGAGAAAGTATGGAGAAGGAAAACGTGTTTTTCTTATGGCTCCAATTCATCATCATTATCAGAAAAAAGGTGTTCATGAATCTAAAATAGTTTCAAGAATGTGGATCATTGGTATCCTTCTCGCTGTATTGTCAATTGTTACTCTAAAACTAAGATAGGAATGAGTAAACAACAACTTGTTATAATGGGTGCCGGTAAAAGCGGTTATGGTGCTGCTCTTTTAGGAAAGAAAAAGGGATATAATGTGTTGGTTTCAGATTCTAATTCTATTAGTAAAATCAATAAGGAAGCATTGAATGAAATTGGAGTCGAGTGGGAAGAAAATGGACACAGTCAGCAGCGAATATTAGCATCTGAATTGGTGGTTAAAAGTCCAGGTATTCCTGATGATCAAAGTATTGTAAAGTTGTTAGATGAAAACAAAGTTCCTGTCATAAGTGAAATTGAATTTGCAGGAAGGTATTGCAAGGGGTTTAAAATTTGTGTTACGGGAAGTAACGGTAAAACTACTACTACATTAATGCTTAATCATATCCTATCTAAGGCAGGATTAAATGTAGCAGCTGTTGGAAACGTTGGGTACAGTTATGCTCAGTCAGTTGCAGAAAATCCAAAAGATTTTTATGTCATAGAGTTGAGTAGTTTTCAATTGGATCGAATGTATGAATTTAAGGCAGATATAAGTTTGCTTTTGAATATTACTCCTGATCATCTAGATCGATACAACAATAGCTTTAAAGAGTATACCAATAGTAAGTTTAGAATTCTTCAAAATTTATCATCAAATGAACACTTCATTTATAATCAAGACGATGAAGTGATTACAAATTATTTAGCGAAAAAAAAACCAGACATCAAAAGTCATCCAGTTTCAATTTTAAAAACACTTAAAAATGGAGCATGGATTGAGAATGAAAACATCCAAATCAATATAAATCAAAAAAAACAATCAATTATGTCAATACACCAACTGGCTCAGCAGGGCAAACACAATTTATTTAACTCTATGGCATCTGGAATAGCTGCAAGAGTTTTAGATATTCGAAAAGAAATAATTCGAGATAGTTTATCAGATTTTCAGAATGTAGAACATCGTTTAGAACATGTTGCAAAAATTCATGGAATTGACTTTATAAATGACTCAAAAGCAACAAATGTGAACTCAACTTGGTATGCTTTAGAAAGCATGCAGAAGCCAACTATTTGGATTGTAGGTGGTATAGATAAGGGGAATGATTATTCTATGTTGGAAGGGTTAGTTAAGCAAAAAGTTCTTGGAATCATTTGTTTAGGCACAAAGAATGATAAAATTAAAAAATCATTTGAAAATATTGTAGAGCCAATTCATGAAGCTAGTTCTGCAAGTGAGGCCGTGAGATTAAGCTATAGACTTGCTAAAAAGGGTTACAATGTATTGCTTTCTCCGGCATGTGCAAGTTTTGATTTATTTGAAGATTTTGAAGACAGAGGACATCAGTTTAAAAAAGCTGTAAGGTCACTATAAAACACAATTATATGAGCAAAGCAATAAAAAAAGTTAAGCAAAACTCCATATTATTAAATCGTAAAAGAGCATTAGGTGATTTTGGCTCTATTGCTCATAGGTTAGAAGTGATTGGTTTAAAAAATAATCGCCAATGGATCAATGATTCAAAGTCAACTGATATTGGATCTGTAAGTTTTTCATTGGAACAGTTAGATGGACCAATAATTTGGATAGTTGGTTCCGATGGATCGCACAGAGATATAGAAATGGTTAATGATTTGGTTGTTTCAAAAGTGAAAAAAATCATTTGTTTTGGTTTATTTGAAACTGATTTGAAATATGGTTTTGGTGGAAAAGTTAAATATGCTTACAAAAAAGAATTAGCAGAAGCTGTACAGGTTGCTTATGATTGTGCAATTAATAATGCTACTGTTTTATTTGCTCCAGCTTGTTCAAGTTTTAAAAACTATACTGATTTTAGGGAAAGAGGTGATCATTTTAAATCAATAGTAAACGCATTGTAGTTCGTGCAAAATTTAATAGATAAATACATCAAGGGAGATAAGGTTATATGGACCATTATCATCATTTTATCGCTGTATTCCATTGTAATGGCTTACAGTTCAAGTTCTAATCTTGCCTTTAGAATAGCTGGTGGAAATGTTACCCCTTATTTAATGAAGCATGTATTGATTATGGTCTTGGGTATTTTATTAATAATTTATCTTCAGTTTTTTAATTTCAGATACTTTTCTAGGTTATCACAAATTGGTTTGTTTGTTTCGATGATTTTATTGTTGATAACATTAGTTTTTGGAGTCAATAAGGGCAATGCATCAAGATGGATCATGGGTTTTCAGCCCTCTGATTTAGCTAAAATAGTTCTTATTATTTACGTGTCTAGAATGTTAGTCTTTAAGCAAGTTGTTATTAAAGATTTTAAAATAGGATTGTTGCCTGTTTTGTGGCCAATAGGCATTGTGTGTGCTCTGATATTACCTGCAGATTTTTCAACAGCAGCATTGTTGTTTGTTGTTTGTTTTACAATGTTATTTATTGGCAGAGCCAAAGTAAAGCATTTGCTTTCTGTGATTGGGGGAGCAGTGGCTTTATTTTTATTTATGATTGTTTTGAACTTGGCTTTTCCAGGGTTTTTGCCAAGAGTTGATACCTGGCAAAAAAGATTGACTAGTTATGAAACAGGGACAAGAGCTGAGAATTACCAAGCTGAAATGGCAAAAAGAGCTGTAGCAACAGGTGGGTTAATTGGAAAGGGGCCTGGTAAAGGAAATGTAAAAAATGATTTATATTCTGCTCAATCAGATTTTATTTATGCTTCTTCAATTGAAGAATTCGGATCAATATTTGGTGGCATTGGTTTAGTTGTCCTCTATCTAATTTTATTTTTTAGGTCCATTCGAATTATGAATAAAACTGATAGCAAATTTGGTGCATATATGGTTTTTGGATTAAGTTTTTTATTGGTTTTCCAAGCAATAATTAATATGGGTGTTGGTGTTAACTTATTTCCAGTAACGGGTCAGCCTCTTCCATTAATAAGTATGGGTGGAACATCCATTTTGTTTACTTGTGTCGCCTTAGGAATTATACTGAATATAAGTCGAACGGTTTATAAAGATGATGTCAAATGAAAAAGCTTAAAGTTATAATTAGCGGAGGAGGTACAGGGGGGCATATTTTCCCAGCTTTAGCCATAGCAAATGAACTCAAAACTAGGTTTTCAAATATTGAAATTTTATTCATAGGTGCAAACGGACGAATGGAAATGACAAAAGTTCCTGAAGCTGGATATGAAATTATTGGTCTTGATGTTGTGGGCTTACAAAGAAGACTAACCTATAAAAATCTTTTTTTCCCATTTCTTCTATTAAAAAGTTTGAAAAAGGCAAAATCAATTGTAAAATCATTCAATCCTAATGTTGTAATTGGAGTAGGGGGTTACGCCAGTGGTCCAACATTAAAAATGGCATCTAAA
>JBELEU010000136.1:0-6145 GCA_042093455.1 Crocinitomicaceae bacterium
GAATGAGAAACGCTTTAGGCGCTAAGCATAAAGTTGTTGAAATTCCTGCATCAAACATAAAAACAGAAATAACTAAAATCCTTATGGATCAAGGTTATATTCTTAATTATAAATTGATTGAAGATAATAAACAAGGGATAATCAAAATTGCTCTTAAGTACAATGCAAAAACAAAGCAACCAGCTATAAATAATTTGACAAGAATTAGTAAGCCAGGTCTTCGTCAATATTCAGGTGTTGAAACTATGCCAAGAGTATTAAATGGTTTAGGAATTGCTATTTTATCTACATCTAGAGGAGTAATTACTAATAAAGAAGCAACTAAACAAAACGTAGGCGGAGAAGTTCTTTGCTACGTTGATTAAAAAAAATTAAGATGTCAAGAATAGGAAATGCACAAATAGATTTACCTGAAGGCGTTGAAATAAATGTTTCAGCTGATAACCAAGTAACTGTTAAGGGTAAATTAGGTGAACTTTCTGAAAAAGTTCATCAAGACATTAAGGTTAATATAGTTGAAGGTGTTGTAACACTTTCAAGACCTAATGACATGAAAGAAAATAGATCTATGCAGGGTCTTTATAGAGCTCTTATTAACAACATGGTTGTTGGAGTAACTAAAGGTTATGTTAAGGAACAAGAATTAGTAGGTGTAGGTTACAGAGCTAAGTCTCAAGGTCAAAGACTTGAATTATCTCTTGGATTTTCACATCCTATTATTTTTGAATTGCCTGTAGAGGTTAAAGTTACTGCAGTCACTGAGAAGGGTAAGAACCCAACTATTAAATTAGAATCTCATGATAAACAATTGATTGGTCAGGTAGCAGCAAAAATTAGATCTTTTAGAAAGCCAGAGCCATACAAAGGAAAAGGAATATTGTTCAAAGGTGAGGTTATTAGAAGAAAAGCAGGTAAAACAGCTGCTAAATAATTATAATACGATAAGAAATGAGTTCAGCAAAATCAGATAGAAGAATACGAATTAAAAGAAGAATTCGTAAAAACATAAGTGGAACAACTTCTAGACCAAGATTAACAGTTTTTAGAAGCAACAAACAAATTTATGCCCAATTGATTGACGATATTAAGGGTGTAACTATTGCTTCAGCAGATTCTCTTAAAACAGAAGAGGCTCAAAAAATTTCAAAAACTGATCAAGCAAAACTAATTGGTAAACAAATTGCTGAAGCGGCAAGCAAAGCAGGTGTTACTGAGGTTGTTTTTGATCGAAATGGATATTTATATCACGGTCGTGTTAAAGCATTAGCTGAATCAGCTCGTGAAAGCGGTTTAAAATTTTAATATAATTGAGGATGGTACAATCAGGAAAAAACGTAAGAGCAACAGATATCGAATTAAAAGATAGATTGGTTGCAATTAACCGTGTAACTAAGGTTACAAAAGGTGGTAGACATTTTAGTTTTTCAGCAATTGTTATTGTAGGAGACGAAGCTGGTGTTGTTGGACATGGTTTAGGAAAAGCTAATGAAGTTACTGAAGCAATTCAAAAAGCAATTGAAGATGCAAAAAAGAATTTAATTAAAGTTTCAATAGTTAATGATACTCTTCCACACACTATAAAATCAAAGTATTCAGGTGCACAAGTTTTCTTGAAACCTGCATCTGATGGTACAGGTGTAATAGCTGGTGGTGCTATGCGTGCAGTTTTAGAAAGTGCGGGTATTAAAAACGTATTGGCTAAATCTCAAGGTTCTTCTAACCCTCATAATGTTGTTAAAGCAACAATGAAAGCTTTAGAAAATTTAAGAGATGCTAATAGCGTTGCTAGACAAAGAGGAGTAAGTATTGATAAAGTTTTTAATGGTTAAAATTAAATCATGGCAAAAATTAAAATAACACAAGTTAAAAGTGCAATTAACAGACCACTGAGACAAAAGCTTACAATTCAAGCTTTAGGTTTAGGAAAGCTAAATAGAACAGTTGAGCACGAAGCTACTCCTCAAATTTTAGGAATGGTTAAGAAAGTTGGACACTTATTAAAAGTCGAAAAATAATTAATTAGAAAAATTAGTAATTATGAAATTACACAATTTAAAACCTGCTGAAGGTTCAACAAAAACTAAGAAAAGGACTGGAAGAGGTCAGGGATCTGGAAAAGGTGGTACTGCAACAAAAGGTCACAAAGGAGCTAAGTCAAGATCTGGATACAAAAGTAAAATCGGTTTTGAAGGTGGTCAAATGCCATTACAAAGACGTGTTCCTAAATTTGGTTTTAGAAACATCAACAGAGTTGAATACAAGGGTATTAACCTTGATACTATTCAAGAACTTGTTGATAAGACTAAATTAAAAGAAATTAATCCTTCTATTTTAATTGAAAATGGCTTAGCCAATAAGAAAGATTTAGTTAAAATCTTAGGTAGAGGTGAATTAACTGCTAAGGTAAATATTACAGCCCACGGATTTTCTGAAAAAGCTAAAACAGCTGTTGAAGGACTTGGTGGTAAAATTGAAATTTTAAAGAAATAACTCCTTATTGAAAGATGAAAGGATTAATTAAAACATTAACACAAATTTGGGCAGTTGAGGAATTGCGTAAAAGAATTTTATATACACTACTTTTAGTTTTGGTTTATAGAATAGGTTCTTTTATTATTCTTCCTGGGATAGACCAAGCTGAATTAGATAAGTCTGCGAGTGATAGTGGAATCTTAAGTCTTATCAATATGTTTGCTGGTGGAGCATTTTCTAGAGTATCTATAATGGCCTTAGGAATCATGCCTTATATATCTGCTTCAATTGTAATGCAGTTATTAGGAATGGCTGTTCCTACCTTTCAAAAACTTCAACGTGAAGGAGAAAGCGGTAGAAAAAAGATTAATCAATATACTAGAGTCTTAACTATCGGTATTTGTCTTTTCCAAGCTCCAAGTTACATGGCAGCTTATGTTCCTGCTGAAGCAATAATTAGCAATACCACATTATGGTGGATTCAAGTTGTTTCAATTTTAACTGCTGGTACAATGTTTGTTACTTGGCTAGGGGAAAGAATTACTGACAGAGGAATTGGGAATGGTATATCTCTTATAATTACCATTGGTATTATTGCTGGTCTTCCAGGTGCATTTATTCAAGAAATTGCAACTAAATTTTCAGACGGAGGTATGGTTATAGTATTAGTTGAATTGGTTGTTTTCCTTTTTGTAATTCTACTTACTATTTTATTGGTGCAGGGCACTAGAAGAATACCTGTACATACTGCTAAAAGAGTTATAGGTAGAGGTTCTAAACAAGCAATGGCTGGTGGCCAAAGAAGTTATATTCCTCTAAAAATTAACCAAGCTGGAGTTATGCCAATCATTTTTGCACAAGCACTAATGTTTGTTCCATCACTTATGTTTCAAGGAACATCATTCGGAGCTACTTTTTCTAATGTTCAAGGTTTTTGGTACAATGCAGTATTCTTTTTAATGATAGTTATATTCACTTATTTTTATACTGCAATCATGATGAACCCAGTTCAAATGGCTGATGAATTAAAGAGAAATGGATCATTTATACCTGGTGTTAAACCTGGTAAAAAAACATCAGATTTTATTGAAGGATTAATTTCAAGATTGGTTTTTCCTGGTTCTATTTTCTTAGGAATAATTGCTATTATGCCTGCATTCGCAATGAACGCTGGCATACAAACTGGATTTGCTTACTTTTTTGGTGGAACATCTCTGCTAATTATGGTAGGTGTTGTGTTAGATACATTACAACAAATTGAAAGTCACTTATTAAATAGACACTATGATGGTCTAATTAAAGGTGGAAGAATAAAGGGTAGGTCTTCATCGTCAGCAGTGACAATGAGTCAAGCTCTTTAAATTAGTGCTAGTCATATGATATTTTATAAGACTAGAGAAGAAATTGAACGAATTAGAATAAGTTCTTTGCTTGTTGGTAAAACTTTAGCTGAAGTCGCTAAATCTATAAAACCAGGTGTTACCACACTTGAACTAGATAAAGTTGCTGAAGAGTTTATAAAAGACCATGGTGCTGTTCCTGGATTTTTAGGTTACGGAGGGTTTCCAAACTCTTTATGTACATCTGTAAATGAAGCTGTAGTTCATGGTATACCTAATAATAAACCTCTTATTGATGGAGATATTGTTTCTATTGATTGTGGTGTTTTATTAGATGATTTTTATGGTGACTCTGCATACACTTTTGAAGTGGGTGAAGTCTCAGAAGAGATCAAACAACTTTTAGAAGTAACTAAGGAGTGTTTAAACCTAGCGATTGATCAATCTTGTTCTGGAAATAGAATAGGTGATATTGGTTATGCAGTTCAAAATCACGCTGAGTCCAATGGATACGGTGTTGTAAGAGAACTAGTTGGGCATGGTTTAGGAAGATCATTGCATGAAAAACCCGAAGTTCCTAATTATGGGAAAAGAGGAAGAGGTCATAAAATGAAGCCTGGTTTAGTATTGGCTATCGAACCCATGATTAACTTAGGAACCAAAAATGTTACTCAGTTATCTGACGGATGGACAATTGTAACCAAGGACAAAAAACCATCAGCACATTTTGAACATGATGTCGCTATTATGCAAGGAAAAGCAGAAGTTTTATCTTCATTTGAAGAAATTGAAAAAGTATTAAAAAATAAAAGTTAGGTAATATGGCCAAACAATCATCAATAGAGCAAGATGGTACCATCACAGAAGCATTGTCAAATGCAATGTTTAGGGTTGAACTAGAAAATGGTCACATCATTACTGCTCATATTTCTGGTAAAATGAGAATGCATTACATTAGAATTTTGCCTGGAGATAAAGTTAAATTAGAGATGTCTCCATATGACTTAACAAAAGGTAGAATTACATTTAGATACAAATAACAAAAACATGAAAGTAAGAGCTTCAATTAAGAAAAGATCCGCTGATTGCAAAATCGTAAGACGTAAAGGAAGACTTTATGTAATCAATAAAAAGAACCCTAAGTTCAAACAAAGACAGGGATAATATTTATTTACTATGGCAAGAATAGCAGGTATTGATTTACCAAAAAACAAAAGAGGTGTTATAGGTTTAACTTACATCTATGGCATTGGAAGAAGCACTGCAGCAAGAATACTAGCAGAAGCGGGTATTGACGAAAGCATTAAAGTTCAAGACTGGGATGATGACCAATTAGGGAAAATCAGAAAAGTGATAACTGAAACTTATAAAGTTGAAGGTTCATTAAGATCTGAAGTTCAATTAAACATCAAACGTTTAATGGATATTGGTTCACAAAGAGGAATTAGACATCGTAATGGTCTTCCATTAAGAGGACAAAGAACAAAAAACAATTCTAGAACTAGAAAAGGTAAGAGAAAAACTGTTGCTAACAAGAAGAAAGCAACTAAATAATCATAAAGCAATAATTTTATGGCTAAGCAAGCAAAAAAGAAAAAGAACGTACAGATTAATCCAGTTGGTGAAGCTCATGTTCAAGCAAGTTTCAACAACATAATCATCTCATTATGTAATGAAAATGGTCAAGTAATATCTTGGTCATCTGCAGGTAAAATGGGATTCAGAGGTTCAAAGAAAAACACACCTTATGCAGCACAGGTTGCAGCAGAAGATTGTGCTAAGGAAGCTTTTGAATTTGGATTAAGAAAAGTTAAAGTATATGTTAAAGGTCCTGGAGCTGGAAGAGAATCAGCGATCAGAAGTCTCCATAATAGCGGAATAGAAGTTACTGAAATAGTTGATGTTACTCCTATGCCTCACAATGGATGTAGACCACCAAAACGAAGAAGAGTATAAATTAATTGTATAATCAGGAAAAGATTTACATCGAAGGATTAAGACCTTAATTCATGATTCTTTTCCTATAACATAAATAAAAATGGCAAGATACAAGGGTCCAAAATCAAAAATAGCTAGAAAGTTCAGAGAGCCAATATTCGGCCCTGACAAAGCGTTAGAAAAGAAAAATTATCCTCCAGGAATGCATGGTCCTAACAAGAGGAGAATGAAGCGTTCAGAATATGCTGTTCAGCTTGCAGAAAAACAAAAAGCAAAATATACTTACGGTATTTTAGAAAAGCAATTTTCTAATATGTTTAAGAAGGCTTCTTCTAAATCTGGTATTACTGGTGAGATTTTACTACAACTATGTGAAACAAGATTAGATAATGTTG
>JBELEU010000137.1:0-6144 GCA_042093455.1 Crocinitomicaceae bacterium
AATACACCACCACCACCACCACCACCACCCCCACCACCGGCACCACCTGAAGAAGTTGAAGTTTTAGATGAAGAAGATGACAGGGAGGAAACAAACGACATTATTATTGAACAAGAAATTGAAACTACAATTGTTGTTGAAGTTGAAGAGGAGGAGCCAGTTGTTGAAGAAATTTTTGATGTTGTAGAGGAAAACCCTGAATTTAAAGGGGGTATGGCCAAATTATATCAATACTTAGGTAAACATATTCAATATCCAGAAATGGCTAAAGAAAATGGAATTCAAGGAAAAGTTTTCGTTCAATTTGTTGTTTGGAAAGACGGTACAATCAAAGACGTCAAAGTGGTTAAGGGTGTGCATAAAACCTTAGATAGTGAAGCGACTAGAGTTGTAAAATCTATGCCTAAGTGGACACCAGGAAAACAAAGAGGTAAAGCAGTAAATGCTCGTTTTACTCTTCCCATTAAGTTTAGGATTAGCTAAGCGATATTTCATTTTTTTTATTTTTGGTACGGTTGTTGTTTTCTATAAACAAAACAATAGCCATGAAAAATAAAAAACTTAACAAACTTCAATCCGATGATTTATATTCAAGAAGTGTTTATGCTTTAACTGGTCTTATTTTAATTTTAGCCAGTGTATTGTGTGTGCTTGAATATAAAACTTTTGATAATTCTAATATAATTCTAACTTCATCATTAAGCCATATTGAAGATGAAATAATTGTTGAACTTAAAGAAGTTTCACCGCCTAAGCCACAACAAATAATAGAGCCGATACAAAAGCCTGATCATGTTAAAGTTGTAGATGATAAAAAGCAACTCCCCCTGGCTATAGTTCCTCAAAAAGTAGATTCTATTTTCGAGAATGTGCCAGATCTACATATTATAGATCCTGAACCAGTTATTGAACAAATCTTCGAAGTGGTAGAACAAAACCCTCAATTTGTAGGTGGTATGTTAAAGCTCTATGAATATTTAGGCAATAACATTATTTATCCTGAAGTTGCAAAAGAAAATGGTATTCAGGGCAAAGTGTTTGTGCAGTTTGTAATTTGTAAGAATGGTAAAATTGAAAGTGCTAAAGTTGTAAAAGGAGTTCATTCTTCAATAAATAATGAAGCTTTGAAAGTTGTTAAATCAATGCCTAATTGGGTTCCTGGGAAACAACGAGGTGTCCCTGTGAAAACAAGGTTTACTTTACCAATAAAATTTAAAATTAGTTAGATGATCATTCCAGCTCCGACAGTATTGTTGGTTCCTTCATCTATGATGATAACACTGCCCGTATTTCTATTGGTTGAGTAACTGTCAAACAGTAAAGGTTGAGTAGTTCTAATTGATATTCTAGCAATATCATTTGCTCCAATTGTTGCCTCACCCTCTAAACGGTGAAGGGTATTAATGTCCATTTTGTATTGAATGTTTTTAACCATGCAACGCACCTCTTTTGAAGTGTGTTTTATTACGTATTTACCTTTTGATTGTAAAGGCTTTTCGTCCATCCAACACACCATTAGTTCAATATCTTGTGACGTGTTTGGCTGATTGTTTTCTCTTACAATCATATCTCCTCTACTAATGTCAATGTCATCTTCTAGGCACATGGTAATTGACATTGGAGCAAAGGCTTCGCTGATTTCTCCGCTGAAAGTGTCAATGGATTTAATGATAGACTTAAAACCAGAGGGAAGAATGGTGACTTTGTCTCCTTTTTTAAAAACTCCACCAGCAATTCTACCTGCATAACCCCTGTAGTCATGAAATTCAGTTTTTTGGGGTCTTATAACATTTTGAATAGGAAATCTGCAATCAATATGATTATGATCAGAAGCTATATGGATATTCTCAAGAGTGTGAAGAAGGGTGCTGCCTTCATACCAATTCATATTTGTTGACCTGTTTACAACATTGTCTCCATTTAATGCACTAATAGGAATGAATCGTACATCTTTAGTTTTAAGTTTTGAACTAAATCCAACTAAATCTGTTTTTAATTTTTCATACTCTTTTTGATTGTAATCAACTAAATCCATTTTGTTTATGCAATAAACAATATGAGGAATACCTAAAAGAGATGCAATAAAAGAGTGTCTTTTGGTTTGCTCTACAATTCCATTTCTTGCATCTACTAATATGATTGCAAGATTTGCTGTGCTAGCTCCAGTAACCATATTTCTTGTGTACTGAATGTGCCCTGGAGTATCAGCAATAATAAACTTACGGTTAGGCGTTGCAAAATATCGATAAGCAACATCAATGGTTATGCCTTGTTCTCTTTCTGCTCTTAGTCCGTCAGTAAGCAAAGCCAAATTAATGTTTTCTTCGCCTTTTTTTTGGCTAGCTGTTTCTATAGCTTCAAGTTGATCTTCAAATATGGATTTACTGTCATACAAAAGTCTACCAATAAGAGTGCTTTTTCCATCGTCAACACTACCAGCAGTAGTGAATCGTAACAAATCCATGTTTAAGTAATTGTCTTCCATCACTAGTTTTTAAAAATATCCTTCTTTTTTTCTGTCTTCCATAGCGGCTTCAGATCTTTTATCATCTGATCTTCCTCCTCTTTCAGTAATTCTTGATGCAGCAACCTCATCAATTATTTTATTTAAATCATCAGCATTTGATAAAGTAGCTCCTGTACATGTTGCGTCACCAATTGTTCTAAACCTCACTTGCATTTCTGAAACAATTTCAGAGTCTTTGGTTTCAACAAAATCAGTTTTTGCCATAACAACACCGTCTCTTTCAAAACAGGGTCTTTTGTGTGTGAAATATAGGCTTGGAATTTTAATGTTTTCAGCTAATATATATTGCCATATATCCATTTCTGTCCAATTGCTGATTGGAAATACTCTAAAGTGTTCTCCAAAATGTTTTTTACCATTAAAAAGATTCCAAAGCTCAGGGCGTTGATTTTTAGGGTCCCATTGTCCAAAGTCATCTCTGTGAGAAAAAAATCTTTCTTTTGCTCTAGCTTTTTCTTCGTCTCTTCGTGCTCCGCCCATTGCACAATCAAATTTGTGCTCTTCAATAGCATCAAGAAGGGTAGTAGTTTGTAATTTATTTCTGCTTGCATTAATGCCCTTTTCTTCAATAACTTTTCCTTCGTCAATCGATTTCTGAACGGAAGCAATAATTAGACGGCCCTGTGTTTCTTCAATAAGTTCATCTCTGAATTCATATAATTCGCTAAAATTATGCCCAGTATCGATGTGCATTAAAGGGAAGGGAACATTGGCAGGATAAAAAGCTTTTCTAGCCAAATGATAACAAACTATTGAATCTTTTCCACCAGAAAATAAAAGCACAGGGTTTTCAAACTGGGCAGCAACTTCTCTTAAAACATAAATTGATTCAGCTTCAAGTTCTTTAAGATGAGTTAAGTTGTATTTATTCATTGCATGTTATTTTCGAAATTATAGTATTTATCATTTCTTTTGTTGAGGCTGCAATATTAACGCCTTCAGTTTTGATTTCCAAAGCAGGAGATTTGGGGTTTTCAAATGGGGAAGAAATTCCTGTAAAATTCTTTACTTCACCTTTTCTTGCCAATTTATATAACCCCTTGACATCTCTCTCTTCACATACCTCTAAAGGGGTGTTTATAAATACTTCAAAAAAATCTTTTTCACCAATTATTGTTCTAGCTATAGCTCTTATTTTTTCAGTTGGGCTTACTAAGCAACATATCGTTATGATTCCGCAATCGACAAATAGTTTGGCCATTTCAGCAGTTCGTCTAATATTTTCTAATCTATCTTCTTCAGAAAATGATAAGTTATTATTTATACCTAGTCGAATATTATCTCCATCTAATACCTGAGTTAAAAAACCATTTTTATGAAGATGTTCAGAAACATATTTAGCAATTGTAGTTTTTCCTGAACCAGAAAGGCCTGTAAGCCACAATACTATCCCTTTTTGATTTAGTAATTTTTCTTTTTCTTGTCTTGAAAGTAAATCTTTTGAAGAGGAGAAAAGGTGTTTATTTGAAGATTTCACTAGGTGATTTTAAGAATTCAAAGCTATAAAGATTTAATAATAATTCTTATAATAACCTCTGATTTATTACATTTGAGTAAGTAGTATAATTTTTCACTTAAGAATAATGCTTATGGAAATGATTAATGTAACAAAGGTTGATAAGGTAGGAATAGAAGATAGAATTACAAGAATCACCAAAAGAAGTTTAAAAAAAGAAGCTAAAATGGAGGGCCTTAAAATGGCTCTTAATATGGTAGATTTAACAACTTTGGAGGGAATGGATACAAATAATAAAGTAAAACAAATGTGCTACAAGGCAATGCATTTGCACGATGAGTATCCTGGATTACCAACTGTAGCAGCGGTTTGTGTTTATCCTAATTTTGTAAAACTAGCTGTTAATTCTCTCAAGGGGTCTGGTGTTAAAGTTGCAAGTGTTTCCACAGCTTTTCCAAGCGGTCACTCTACTTTAGATATAAAACTAACTGACACAAAATTGGCAGTTGATAGTGGGGCTGATGAAGTTGATATGGTTATCAGCAGGGGGAAATTTCATTCCGGAGAATTTAATTTTGTGCATGATGAAATAGCAGCAATAAAAGAAATTTGTGGAAAAGCTAGACTCAAAGTGATTCTAGAGACAGGTGAGTTAGGAAATTTAGATAATGTGAGAAAGGCTAGTGACATAGCAATGTTAGCAGGAGCAGATTTTATTAAAACATCTACAGGTAAAATCAAGCCAGCTGCAACTCTCCCAGTAACGTTGGTTATGCTTGAGGCCATTAAAGATTATTATTATAAAACTGGGAAGATGATTGGAATGAAGCCAGCCGGAGGAATCTCAAATGCTAAACTGGCTCTTCAGTACTTACTTTTAGTCAAAGAAACCCTAGGTAACAATTGGTTAGATAATCACTGGTTTAGGTTCGGAGCAAGTAGTTTAGCCAATGACTTGCTTATGCAAATCATGAAACAAAAAACAGGGTCATATCAATCAGCTAACTATTTTTCAAAAGATTAATTTATGAAGCAAAATAATGTTAAAGGTGAATCACTTCAGTTTTCTGGAAAATGGGATTTAGCTCCCGCACCAGAGAGCACAGACCATGTAGAAATTAAAAAAGAATATCAACTTTTTATAGATGGAAAATTTTCAAAACCAAGTTCTGGAAATTATTTCCCGTCAATAAACCCTGCAAATGAAAAGCAATTGTCAATGATTGCAGAAGCAAATGAAAAGGATGTTGATAGAGCTGTAAAAGCAGCAAGAAAAGCCTACAATGGTACTTGGTCAAAAATTAGCGCTAAAGAAAGAGGAAAATACATATTCAGAATAGCAAGGCTAATTCAAGAAAAAGCCAGAGAACTAGCAGTTATAGAGTCTTTGGATGGCGGAAAACCAATAAGAGAAGCAAGAGATATTGATATTCCTATCGCTGCAGCACATTTTTTCTATTATGCAGGTTGGACAGATAAATTGGAATATGCCTTCCCTAATCAAACACCAAAACCAGTTGGTGTTGCAGGACAGATTATTCCATGGAATTTCCCTTTGATGATGGCAGCATGGAAAATTGCTCCAGCACTTGCTACTGGTAATACAGTTGTCCTAAAGCCAGCAGAAACAACATCATTAACGGCTTTAAAGTTGGCTGAAATTATACAAGAGGCAGAACTCCCACCAGGTGTTGTAAATATTGTTACCGGAGCCGGGGTAACAGGAGCATCCATTGTAAATCATTCTGATATTGATAAAATCGCATTTACTGGGTCAACTGGGGTGGGTAAAATCATAATGAAATCCATTGCTGGAACGGATAAAAAATCAACAATGGAACTTGGTGGAAAAGCAGCCAACATAATTTTTGAAGATGCTCCACTTGATCAAGCCGTAGAAGGAGTAATCAACGGAATATATTTTAACCAGGGACATGTCTGTTGCGCAGGTTCGAGATTATTTATTCAGGAATCAGTTTATGATATTGTTCTTAGAAAGCTTAAAGATAGAATACAGTCACTTGTTTTGGGCGATCCATTAGACAAAAATACAGATATTGGAGCAATTAATTCCAAAGAACAATTGGCAACAATCAACAAGTACTTAAAGATTGGTCAAAAAGAAGGTGCAGATATGTTTCAATTAAATTGTGATATACCT
>JBELEU010000138.1:0-6123 GCA_042093455.1 Crocinitomicaceae bacterium
TGGAAACAGTTGTCCAAGGAATGAGCTATGACGGTTTAGTTACAGTTGTGGGGTGTGACAAAAATATGCCTGGTGCTTTAATGGCAATGATCAGGCTTAATAGGCCAAGTGTTTTAATATATGGTGGGACTATTGATTCAGGAGAACATAACGGTAAAAAATTAGACGTTGTTTCAGCTTTTGAAGCTTGGGGTGAAAAAGTTTCTGGAAAAATAAATGAAGAAGAATACCAAAGTGTTATTGAAAACGCATGCCCTGGAGCTGGTGCTTGTGGAGGGATGTACACAGCAAACACAATGGCATCAGCTATAGAAGCAATGGGTTTTGCATTGCCATACAACTCTTCAAATCCAGCAACATCTAAAGATAAAAAAGACGATGCTGAAAATGCAGGAAAAACTGTTTTAAAACTTTTAAAACAAGATTTAAAACCTTTGGATATTATTTCTAAAAAATCTCTTGAAAATGCAATGACACTAATTACTGCATTGGGAGGATCAACAAATGCAGTTCTCCATCTACTTGCTATAGCACATACTGCAGGAATTGATTTTAATTTAAAAGACTTTCAAGACATTAGTAACAAGACTCCATTTTTAGCTGACTTAAAACCTAGTGGGAAATACCTTATGGAAGACATTCACAAAGTTGGAGGAACACCTGCAGTATTAAAATATTTATATGAAAATGGATTAATTCATGGTGATTGTATGACAATAACTGGAAAAACAATAGCTGAAAACCTTAAAGATATTCCTTCACTTACAGCTAATCAAAAAGTGATTAAACCTATTGAAAAACCGATTAAACAATCGGGACACATAAGAATAATGTATGGAAATATTGCCTCTGAAGGATCAGTAGCAAAAATCACGGGAAAAGAGGGCTTAATTTTTCAAGGAAAAGCAAAAGTTTTTGAAGGGGAATATGACGCAAATGATGGCATTAAAAATGGATTAGTAGAAAAAGGTGATGTTGTTGTAATTAGATATGAAGGACCAAAAGGAGGTCCAGGAATGCCAGAAATGTTGAAACCAACGGCAGCAATCATGGGAGCTGGATTAGGAAAAGATGTTGCATTAATAACAGATGGAAGATTTTCTGGTGGAACTCATGGATTCGTTGTCGGGCATATAACTCCAGAAGCACAAGATGGAGGCGGGATAGCTATAGTTAAAAATGGAGATTTAATCACAATAAATGCTGAAGAAAACAGCATTAATATTGAAATTACTGAAAAAGAGTTTAACCATAGATTAAAATCTTGGACTCCGCCAAAACTTAAAGTTAAAAAAGGAGCATTACTAAAATATGCTCATTGTGTCTCATCAGCATCGAAAGGATGCGTAACAGATTTAATTGAATAGAATGAAAATTTCAGGATCAGAAGCAGTAATAAAATGTCTACTTGAAGAAGGTGTAGACTTAATATATGGTTATCCAGGAGGAGCTATTATGCCTATATATGATGAATTATATAAGTATCAAGATCAACTTAAACACATATTAACTAGACATGAACAAGGAGCGACACATGCAGCGCAAGGTTACGCTAGGGTAACTGGAAATGTAGGAGTTGCAATTGCAACTTCAGGACCTGGGGCAACAAACCTTGTTACAGGAATTGCTGATGCACAAATAGACTCAACTCCATTGGTTTGCATTACAGGACAAGTTTCTTCGCATCTTCTTGGTTCTGATGCATTTCAAGAAACGGATATTGTTGGTATATCTACCCCTATTACTAAATGGAATTATCAAGTAACGAAAGCATCTGAAATTCCTGAAATAATTGCAAAAGCTTTTTACATAGCAAAATCAGGAAGGCCAGGTCCAGTACTTGTAGACATTACAAAAGATGCCCAGTTTGGACTTTTAGACTATAGCTATTCTAAGTGTAAAAATGTTAGAAGCTACAAGCCTTATCCAAAACCTTGCAATGAAAAAATAGAAGAAGCTGCAACTTTAATTAATGACGCAAAAAAGCCATTAATAGTTTTTGGACAAGGAGTTATAATTGCTGAAGCAGAAAAAGAATTCAAAAAGTTTATTGAAAAAACAGGAATTCCAGCAGCTTGGACAATTCTAGGACTATCTGCATTACCAACCGATCATTACTTGAATGTTGGAATGGTAGGAATGCATGGAAATTACGGACCAAATGTTCTTACCAATGAATGTGATTTACTGATTGCTATGGGTATGAGATTTGATGATAGAGTTACTGGAAATCTTGACTTCTATGCAAAACAAGCTAAAAAGATTCACTTTGAAATAGACCCTGCAGAAATCAATAAAAATGTTGATGTTGATGTACCTGTTTTAGGCAGTATTAAAGATACTTTGCCTCTGGTAATAAAAAAAGTAAAAGAAAATAAACATGAGAAATGGTTGCAAAACTTCAACAGCCATATGGAAATTGAATATAAAAAGGTAATCAAAGATGATTTATTCCCAAAGAAAGACAACCTTACAATGGGAGAAGTTTTAAATGAAATTAATAATGCAACCAAAGGTGATGCTGTTATTGTTAGTGATGTTGGCCAACATCAAATGGTAGCCTGCAGATATGCAAAGTTCAATAGAACCAAATCGAATATAACTTCCGGAGGCTTAGGAACAATGGGATTTGCACTTCCTGCAGCAATTGGTGCCAAGATGGGTGCAGCTGAAAGAGAAGTAGTAGCTATTATTGGAGACGGGGGTTATCAAATGACCATTCAAGAACTTGGAACTATTTTTCAGACTGGAACGGCTGTAAAAATTGTTGTCTTGAACAATAATTTCTTGGGAATGGTTAGACAATGGCAACAATTATTTTTTGATAAAAGATACGCATCTACAGAAATGACGAATCCAGATTTTGTAACCATTGCAAAAGGATATTTCATTGAAGCGGAAAAAGTAGAAAAAAGAGAAAATTTAAAAAGTGCTGTCTCAAAAATGATTCAATCTGACAAACCATTTTTTCTGGAAGTGTGTGTTGAAAAAGAAGACAATGTATTTCCAATGATTCCTACAGGTGAATCAGTTTCAAACATAAGATTAGATTAAAATGAAAAATATAAAAAAATATACAGTATCGATTTACTCGGAAAACAACCTTGGATTATTAAATAGAATTTCTGCTATTTTTCTTAAAAGACACCTGAGTATAGATAGTATTACCAGCTCAGAGTCTGAGATAAAAGATATTTTTCGTTTTGTTATTGTTGTTAAAGTAGACGATGTACTAATTAACAAAGTTATAACTCAAATAGAAAAACAAATTGAAGTTATTGCGGCTTATTACCATACAGATGAGGATACAATTTATCTTGAAACCTCTTTGTTTAAACTAAAATCCAGTTCTTTATTTGAAGAAGAAAACATTCAAGCTATCATTAAGAAAAACCATGCTAACATAGTTACTGTAACATCTGAATACTTCGTAATAGAAAAAACCGGTAGAAGAGAGGAAACTGAACAACTTTACAAAGAATTAGAAAACTACGGCATTCTTCAATTTGTAAGATCTGGAAGAATTTCTGTAACAAAAGAACCAATGAAAATTACCAAAATATTAGAACTAAATTCAAAATAATGACAAACTATTTTAACCAACTAACTTTAAGAGAACAACTACTTCAACTTGCACAATGCAGGTTAATGAATTTAGAAGAATTTGAAAATGGAGTAACTGAACTTAAAGATAAAAATATTGTTATAATTGGTTGTGGATCTCAGGGACTTAACCAAGGTTTAAACATGAGAGATTCAGGATTAAATATTTCATATGCTCTTAGAGAAGATGCTATTAAAGAAAAAAGAAATTCATTTAAAAATGCTTCTGAAAACAAATTTAATGTAGGAACTTTTGAGGAATTAATTCCAACTGCTGATTTGGTGATTAACTTAACTCCTGATAAAAATCATACTCCAGTTGTCACCAAGTTAGTTCCAATGATGAAGCAAAATGCGATTCTATCCTACTCACATGGGTTCAATATTGTTGAAGAAGGAATCAACATTAGAGAAGACATAACAGTAATAATGGTTGCTCCAAAATGTCCAGGAACAGAAGTTCGTCAAGAGTACGTAAGAGGGTTTGGAGTTCCTACTTTAATTGCTGTACATCCAGAAAATGACCCACTATCAAAAGGATTAGCATACGCTAAAGCTTATGCAGTTGCAACTGGTGGGCATAAAGCTGGTGTTTTGGAATCCTCTTTTGTTGCCGAAGTTAAGTCAGACTTAATGGGAGAACAAACTATTTTATGCGGAGTTTTACAAACTGGCTCTATACTATCGTTCAATAAAATGATTGAAAATGGAACAGATCCTAGCTATGCTTCAAAATTAATTCAATTTGGATGGGAAACGATTACAGAAGCACTAAAGCATGGTGGAATTACCAACATGATGGATAGGCTTAGCAACCCAGCAAAAATTGAAGCATTTCACTTATCTGAAGAACTTAAAAAAATTATGTCTCCTCTATTTCAAAAACACATGGACGATATAATGACTGGAGAGTTTTCAAAAACAATGATGGTTGATTGGGAAGCTGGAGATTCTAATCTATTAAAATGGAGAGCAGAAACAGGTGAAACAGCTTTTGAAAAAACAGAACCAACAAAACAAGAAATTCCAGAACAAGAGTATTTTGATAACGGATTATTATTGGTAGCATTTGTTAGAGCTGGTGTTGAACTAGCCTTTGAAACGATGACAGATGCTGGCATCAAAGATGCATCTGCCTACTATGAATCATTACACGAAGCTCCACTTATAGCAAATACTATCGCTAGAAAAAAACTATTTGAAATGAATAGAATAATTTCTGATACTGCTGAATACGGTTGCTATTTATTTGATCATGCATGCAAGCCTTTATTAAGTGATTTTTTTAATTCAATAGAAAACAAACACATTGGAAATAAATTTTGCAACAACAATGACGCTGACAATCAGTCATTAATTAAAATCAATGATTCCATAAGAAACCATCCCGTTGAAATCATCGGAAAAGAATTGAGAGCATCAATGACTGCAATGAAAAAAATAGTATAAATGAAAGTAAATCCTATTGAAATAAAGAAAATTGAATTAGCTAAAGAAAACTTAAAAGAAGTTGTTTTAGAAACAGAGCTTCAACACAACTTAAGATATAGTGAAATTTTCAATTCTTCAATATGGTTTAAAAGAGAAGACCTACAAAAAGTAAGGTCATTCAAAATTAGAGGAGCTTTTAATAAAATATCTTCATTAGAAGACCAAGAAAAAGAAATGGGAGTTGTCTGTTCTAGTGCTGGGAACCATGCCCAAGGAGTTGCTTTATCTTGCAATAAATTACAAATCAATGGTGTTATTTACATGCCAACTATTACTCCTAAACAGAAGGTAGAACAAGTAAAAATGTTTGGTGGGAAACACATTAAAGTTATACTTGAAGGTGACACATATGATGATGCATATGTATCTGCAAAAAACTATTGTGAACAAGAAAAGAAATGTTTCATTCACCCTTTTGATGACATCAAAGTGATTGAAGGTCAAGCAACACTTGCGTTAGAAACTCTAAAACAAATAAAAAATAAAATTGATTATATTTTTGTACCTATTGGAGGTGGAGGTTTAATTTCAGGCATCATTAGTGTTTTTAAACAGTTATCTCCTGAAACTAAAATAATTGGAGTTGAACCCGAAGGTGCTCCATCAATGAAGGTATCATTGGAAAACAATAGAATTGAAACATTAGCCAAAATAGATCCTTTTGTAGACGGAGCAGCTGTCAAAAAAGTGGGAGATATAAGTTTTTCACTATGTCAGCAATACTTGGATGACATCATCTTAGTTCCTGAAGGAAAAATTTGTCAAACTATACTTGACATGTATAACAAAGATGCAATTGTTGTTGAACCTGCAGGTGCAATGTCTATTGCTGCTTTAGATTATTACAAAGAAAAAATTAAAGACAAAAATGTGGTTTGTCTTGTTTGTGGAAGCAATAATGACATAACAAGAATGTCAGAGATTAAAGAAAAGGCTTTATTGTTTGGGGATTTAAAACATTACTTTTTAATTAAACTTCCCCAAAGAGCAGGTGCACTTAAAGAGTTTGTTACTGAAATTCTTGGCCCT
>JBELEU010000139.1:0-5960 GCA_042093455.1 Crocinitomicaceae bacterium
CTGTAAAAAGCAATACAATGACCTTCACCACCATCTCTTCCAGCGCGACCTGTTTCTTGATAATAGCTTTCAAGAGATTTGGGTATGTCATGATGAATAACAAATCTAACATCAGGTTTATCAATGCCCATACCAAATGCTATTGTTGCTACAATTACATCAGCTTCTTCCATTAAAAACATATCTTGATGTTTTGCTCTAGTGTTAGCATCTAGTCCAGCATGATAAGGAAGAGCAGATAAACCATTAACCTGAAGAAGTTGAGCAACTTCTTCAACTTTCTTTCTACTCAAACAATATATTATGCCTGATTTCCCAGCTCTTGGTTTGATAAATCGAATTATTTCCTTTTGTACATTTTTTTTAGGCCTTACTTCATAAAATAAATTGTCTCTATTGAATG
This sequence comes from Crocinitomicaceae bacterium, assembly GCA_042093455.1. GTDB lineage: Bacteria > Bacteroidota > Bacteroidia > Flavobacteriales_D > Parvicellaceae. The sequence continues at coordinate 404 of JBELEU010000139.1, forward strand.
ATGCTTTAAAGAGTGTAGCATCTGTCATACCTAAGTTCTTTTGAATATCTGCTTGAACTTTTGGTGTGGCTGTTGCGGTTAGGGCAATAATAGGCACATCATCTATCGCGTTAATTATGGGTTTTAATCTTCTATATTCAGGTCTAAAATCGTGACCCCATTCAGAAATGCAATGTGCTTCATCAATTGCAAAGAATGAAATGGTTATTTTTTTTAAAAAGTCAATGTTTTCTTGCTTTGTCAAAGATTCTGGGGCAACATAAAGTAGTTTTGTAACTCCATTATTGACATCTGATTTAACTCTTGTTACTTCTCCTTTGTTTAGGGACGAGTTTAAAAAGTGAGCAACCCCATCTTCTTCACTTACTTGTCTTATTGCATCAACTTGATTTTTCATCAATGCAATTAATGGAGAAACCACAATGGCTGTGCCTTCGCTTGCTAGTGCGGGTAATTGATAACATAGCGATTTACCACCACCAGTAGGCATAATAACAAAGGTATTTTTGCCTTCTAAAAGATTTGAAATTACCGCCTCTTGTTCACCTTTGAAATTATTAAATCCAAAAAATTTGCTTAGTGAGGTCTTTAAGTCAACTTCAGTTGCTTGCATTGAGTTTTGATAAGAGTCTTATTGTCTAATATACGTTAATTATGATTGGAATAAAATAGTATTAACGTTTTTTTAAATTATAGATTATAACAGTTGTTCAATTGCTATATAGCTCATTAATCCCATTGCTGTTTTAATAGCAGACTCATCAATATTAAAAGTTGAAGAATGCAGATTTTGTAAATTATTTTCATTTCCAGTTCCTAATCTGTAAAAGCAAGACGGAGAAACTTGAGAAAAGTAAGAGAAATCTTCGGCTGTCATTCTCAAAGGAAGATCTACGACATTTTCTTTACCAAGATATTTTTCAGCAGCGATTTTAGCAATGTTGGTAATTGATGCATCATTCTTTAAAAACGGATATCCTTCTCTAATTTCAAAATCACAATCACCACCCATACCATTGCAGATAGATTTGGCTAGTTTTTTCATTTTAAGATGTGCTTCTTTTCTCCATTTTTCGTTAAACGTTCTGAAGGTTCCCTTAATGAGTACCTCATCTGGTATAACATTGGTTGCACCATCAGCTTTAAGGTATCCAAAAGACAATACGGAAGGATCAGTAGGATGATTGTTCCTGCTTATAATTTGTTGCATATTGGTGATTAAATTAGCAGCCATTAGTACAGGATCAACCAATTTATTAGGAAGTGCAGCATGTCCACCTTTCCCTTTTACTTTTACATGAATCTCATCCGTTGAAGCCATGTACATTCCTGATTTAAAACCTACTTTTCCAGCCTCAAGGTCAGGAAAAACATGTTGTGCAATACAACACGATGGAGGGTTAGAAAGAAGTCCTTCTTCAATCATTAGTTTTGCACCCCCTGGTAATACTTCTTCTCCAGGTTGAAATACACATTCAATAGTACCTTCAAATGAATCACGAAGTTGATTTAGAATTAGTATTGCTCCTAATAGTGATGAGGTATGAACATCATGTCCACAAGCATGCATTATTCCATTGTTGACTGATTTATATTCAATTTTATTTTCTTCATAAATGGGTAATGCATCTAAATCAGCACGCAAAAGAATTTTCTTTTTTTTAGGATTTAGACCTCTTAATTCAGCTACAATTCCTGTTTTTACATGACCAGATGTAAAAGGTATATTATGAGCAGTTAAAAAACTTTGAATGTATTCAGAAGTTTTAAATTCTTTGAATGATAGTTCAGGAAACTTATGCAAATGACGTCTTACTTTTAATATGTCATCAAAATAATCATCAGCTAAAAGTTTGATTTTTGAAATCATTTTTGAAAGTAGTGAGTTATTCCGCTATAAATCATTTTATAGGATGCATAAAGCATGAGGAGACCGAAAATTAATTTAACAATATGAACAGGTGTTCTGAAAGAAAGTTTAGATCCTATCCAGCCACCAATCACAAAGAAAAGTGCCATGATAATAGCATAATAGATGTGGACTTTTAAAATATGGCCGGTCTGGTAGTAACTGTAAAAAGCTAAAATTCCTATTGGAGGAAGCATTAGGGCAAGTGAAACACCTTGTGCTTGATACTGATCTAATTTTAGAAAATAAATCAAACAAGGAATAATAATAATTCCACCACCGATTCCTACAAAGCCACTTGCTATTCCTGCAAAAAGCCCAATAAGAAGTAATATTATAAACGTTGAACCATCCATTTTAAAAGTCTAAAGATAAAGATAACTGTTTTAATGAAGGCATCGCAATGTGGTCGTCAATGCCATAACCCCAATCTAATCTTACGTAATATCCAAAAATTCTAGATCGAATACCAAATCCGTAACTGTAAATCAATGGTTCTTTTTGACTTTGAATGGTAATGTTGTAGTTGTGTCCATTTACGATAGATGTATTGAAAGAGTTATCTGTTGAATAAGGGTTTTTCCCTGTCCATGCTGTTCCTATATCACCAAATCCAATTACCATGAAATTTTCTAAAAAGTCTGATTGTAAAGGTTTGTTTGAAAAGTAGCTGAATAACGGAATTCTTAATTCATTATTTAAGCAAGCAAATGAATTTCCATTTCTAGCATTTTGAAAAAATCCACGAATAGGAGTTGCAATGGTTTGAAATTGAAAATTTTGATTAGGATCTGGAATAATCGTAGGGTCAAACTGAGGCCATAGCCAACCGTCAACACCCCCCATGTAGTACACTAGTCGTTGACTTCCAAATGATGAGCTTGCTGCAAATCGTGAAGCAAAAACAATGTTTCTATGGATTTTTTGATAGTTTCTTAAATCAATACCCACAACAAAAAAATCAGTATTTGACCTATTCAGTTCATGGTATGCTTCTCCCCAGAGTTTTAGCCTGAAACCATTTAATATATTTAATCCTAAAGGTCTTGTTGCATCTAATACATACTCTAATATTCCTCCACCATTATAGTAATTGTCATTTTCTTTTGCTAAGGTTGAAGGTGAAGTACTTAGAAAAACTCCACGATCATATCTAATGTTTCCGGTTAATCTTATGCTACTCACATCACTAAAAGGAAATGATATTTGATGCTTTAGGTCATAAGTCGTTGTTTTGATTATTTCATCACCTGAAGCTCTTTCTTCAAATGTTTGTCTAGATAACAAAGTTTTTTTATCGAGTCTGTTTTTTAAATCCTCATACATTACTAAATATCCAGTATTATTTAGCTGTACTGGACCTTTAAATCCTCCAGTAATTCTGTAGTCTTCAAAAACATCTTTAGCTTCAATCATAGTAAAACCATCAAATCCTGCATTTTGAAATCCTCCCCCCGAAAACCTTTGATAAGCTTGATTGTTAAAAGTTGGATTTAGTTGCATGACAAACTCACCAATACTGAAATTTACATCATAAATTTCTTGAAGAGGAAGTTTATGTTTTTTTACTAAACTATCTTTTTGCTTTTCGTTAGTTGGGCTTTCTTTATTTTTTTCTTTTTCAAACTGATAGTTATAAATATTAATCAAATCCTTTTCTTTATTGGATTGGTTTTTATTTCCATCAATAGGCTTTTGAATGCCAGATTCTATTCTGAAATGAGTAGATGAAACATTGTTTTCATACATAATATTATTAGACTCTTTGCAAGAGTAAAACTCAAATTTTCTATTTTTCTTCCTAAGAAGAGTAGCTGTCTTTGCTTTTGCTTCAAAGTTGAATTCTAATGGGTTTCTATCAAAATCTGATTGTCTATGTTGAACTTTAATGTAACGATAGTGAATAGCAGTATCTATATGACTAATAGTGCTATCAACAGTAGATAAATATTGATTATAAATCCCATTTTCATCACTCAAATAATGATATGAAAGTTTGCTTATTGGATTTGGAAATATTTCATTAAAAGCGGGAGTGTTGGTTAAAGCAGTTAAGTTTCCAGAAAGTGATGTTGTATATAAATCAAAATTTTCATGAATCGGATAAGAAGGTTTTTTATTCCCCAAATCACTCCTGTTAGATGAAAACATAATTAATTTAGTACCTGGTATAAATTTTGGATTTAAATCATCCCACATGTCGTTGGTGATTTGAATTTGACTGTTACCTAAAACAGAGTAAGTGAAAATATCAGTTTGTCCATTTTTAACAGCAGATAGCACTAATTTGTTTCCCTTATCATTGTAAGATAAACTCAATACCTTCTCAATGTCAAGTAACTTAATTTTATTTTTTTTTCTTGTTTTGGTGTCATATAAATTTAATACAACTTCACCCTTTTTTTCTTCCATAATGGCAAGAACTTTACTTTCAGGATGCCATGCTAAATTAGGATGTGAAAAATCAGGTGTTCTATTGAGTTTATAATCTCCCTTAAGAATGGTTTTTTTTCTGTTTTTTAACGTATTTAACAATTTGACTTTATATTGACCCATGTAGTGCTGTACATAGGCCATATAAGTTTCATTAGCGTTCAATTTAAATGAACGGTAAACATGATCTTTTTTTGAACGAATTTTTACATTTTCACCAATGGGAGAAATTCTATTTAACTCTTCTTCTTTATATCTCTGTGAATAGTATGAAAACACATCGTCTTGAATCATATTTATAGAAACGCCAAGAACATATATGAATCCACTTTCAATATTTTTACTGACTTTAGTCATGTATAGTAAGTTGGGGATCATGGCTTTACCATATATTTCTTCAATATACATCCACATAGCATGGCCAAGCAACCTAGATTCATCATCAGAAATTTTATTGAATTTTTTAGCATCTCCGCTTAAAATTAGATCTCTAAGTTGATTATCTCTTTCGGCATTCCAATCGTTACTCATGTAATCAATTAACCCTTCCTTAAACCAAAATGGTAAGTTGGTAAATGATGAGTTTTTTATGGTCTGTTTCCAGTCATTGCCGTAAAGTATTTTATTTATGATTAGCTCTGATATTCCTGCTTTTATTTGTTCATTAAAAGTGTCGTGGTTGCCGTTATAGTATATGAAGATTTTATTGCCGTCAATGTTTGCAGTTCCGCCAATATTAGAATTTAAGTTATTCGTTAATCCAATATTGCTTTGTCTGTATTTACCTTGTGAATTATAAATAATGAAATGTACTTTTTCTGGAATGGTATAGTCTAAAAATTTTTCTAAATCTCCCATGTAGCTATGTGCAGAACGAGCAGCATAGATGGCGTGTTTCTTTCCCCCTTTGGTGAAATGCATCTTAAATCTTTCAAAATCAAATGATTGCCAAAAAAAAGTATTGTATTGAACACGGTTTTGCCCAAAGTTAATATTAGAGCCACTGTAGTATTGCGCTTGGCTGTGAAATACAGTGAAAATTAGAGCTATGGTCAAAAATTGCTTCAAAAGAAAATAGTATCAATGTAAAGATATGTAAATTAGTACCACAATATCTTTCTGTTGGGTATTCAATTCTATTAAAATATGATTCAGATACAAAAATTTACAGTAAATCCATTTCAAGAAAACACTTACGTTTTATGGGACCATACA
>JBELEU010000140.1:0-5949 GCA_042093455.1 Crocinitomicaceae bacterium
CAAAATGAAAAATAAAAATTACAGGGTAAGTAGAGCTACTTTATACAACACAATAGAACTTTTGTTAGATTGTGATTTAATTAAAAAACATCAATTTGGTAACAATAGTTCTCATTTTGAAAAGTCATTTCAATTTAAGCAGCATGATCATTTAATTTTAGATGATGGAGAAGTTGTAGAGTTTTGTGATCCAAGAATTCAAAACATAAGAAAGACTGTTGAAGAAATATACAATGTAGAAATAAGTGATCACAAATTGTATTTCTATGGAAAGAAAAAAAACAATGATGTTTGAATTTAATTTTGAAAATAAATCCAATGTTATTTGGGTAAATTTAAAAGGTAAGTTAGTCAACCCTGATGATGCTGACCAGTTTGAAAATAAAATTGCTGAAAACTTATCAGAGTCAACTAATATTTTAATTCTAAATCTAAAAGATCTCGACTACATCAATAGTTCAGGATTAAATTCACTAATTAAACTATTTACAAGAACAAGAAATTTAAGTGGAGATGCCACAATATGTAATATGAATCAAAGTGTTAAGAATCTAGTTTTAGTTACTAAGTTGAATACTGTTTTTACAATTACAGAAAACATTGACAATATTGATGAATATTTAAATAATAAATAATGGGAGTAGATGTATTATTAGGCCTTCAATGGGGAGATGAAGGAAAAGGAAAAATAGTTGATGTTTTAACACCTGAGTATGATATTATAGCAAGATTCCAAGGAGGTCCCAATGCAGGTCACACCTTAGAATTCGAAGGTATAAAACATGTTTTACACACTATACCCTCTGGAATATTCAGAGACGGTGTTATAAATATCATTGGCAATGGAGTAGTAATTGATCCTATAATTCTTCAAATAGAAATTGAAAAATTAGAGAAAATGGGAGTTGATGTAGTTTCTAAACTTTTAATTTCTAAAAAAGCACACCTGATTTTACCAACGCACAAGCTCCTTGATAAAGCTTCAGAAATAGCAAAAGGCAAAGAAAAAATAGGTTCAACCTTAAAAGGAATTGGACCAACCTACATGGACAAAACAGGAAGAAATGGATTAAGAGTTGGTGACTTAAATGATGCAAAATTTGATGAAAAATACAATCGATTAAGAGACAAGCACCTAGCACTTCTCAAAGGATTTGAAGTTGAAGAAGATTTAGCTTCAATGGAAGCTACATTCATGGAAAGCATACAATTTTTAAAAAGGTTTAAACACATTGATAGTGAGCATTATATCAATAGTGCAATGAAACAAAATAAAAAAATTCTTGCTGAAGGAGCTCAAGGAACTCTTCTAGACATTGATTTCGGAACATATCCATTTGTTACTTCGAGCAATACAATCACAGCTGGAACTTGTACCGGTTTAGGTGTAGCTCCTGGAAAGATTGCCAAAGTAATAGGTATATTTAAAGCTTATTGTACAAGAGTAGGTAGCGGTCCGTTTCCATCAGAAGAAAACAATGCAACTGGTGAAAAAATCAGACAAGTTGGAAATGAATTTGGCGCTACAACTGGAAGAGAAAGAAGATGTGGTTGGATTGACTTGCCTGCTTTAAAATATGCCATAATGATTAATGGTGTTACAGAACTAGCTATGATGAAGTCAGATGTACTTGATCATTTTGATGAAATTAAAGTATGTACTCATTATATCCAAGACGGTGAAAAAATAGATTATTTCCCTTTTGAATTAGACGATTCAACAAAACCAGTGTATCATTCTGTAAAAGGATGGAACCAAGACTTACCATCTGTTAGAGATGAAAAAGATTTTCCTGAAGCATTGAAAAATTATATTTCATATCTTGAAAAAGAACTTGAAACACCTATTAGTATAGTTTCTGTCGGACCAAAAAGGTCTGAAACAATTATTAGATAATACCAACAACAATGTTATTTCTAAAAAATCGTTTATTGAAAATGATAAAGTTTTTAGGAGTACTACTTTTCTTATTCAATTTCCAAGTTATTGCTCAAGTTCAGACCATTAAAATCTTGAAAGCAGGTAACAACGAAGTATATCCTAAAAAAAAATTAGTTATTCTTTGGAAAAATGTTGTTCTAGAACACAATGGAAATATAATGCATTGTGATAGTGCCGTTGTATATAAATCTGATAACTCATTTTTAGCTTACAGAAATATTTTAATTGAAGACAATGAGTCTATTGTTTTAACTGGTGATAGCTTAAAGTATTTTGGAGATGACCAAAAAGCCAACATAAGAGGAAGTGTGAAATTAAAGTCAAAAGAAATAAATCTAAATGCCCCCTCATTAGATTATAATCTAAAAAATAAAATAGCATTTTTCAACCAAGGCGCAGAAATAACAGAAAATAAAAGCAATGGAAACAAGATCAACAGTAAATCAGGAAGGTTTAATGCCTTAAATAATATATTATTTTTTAAAGATGATGTTAAGCTAACTAATGCTGAATACACAATTCAATCGGATACTCTTGTGTACAATACTTTAAATGAGATTTCACAAATAATTGGACAAACAACAATTGTTACTGAGAACAGTAAAATAAATTGTCATAAAGGATGGTTTGATAGTAAAAATAAGGTCTCTTCACTTAAAGATAGCATTGTGATTTTAAGTGAAACTCACAAATTAAGCGCAGACAGCTTATTTTATAATGAAGATCTTGGTCAAGCTGATGTTTTTGGAAATGTTGTTTTGAGAGATGACACCAGTCACTGGGAAATGATTGGAGAAAGAGGATTTTATGATGAACGAATAGATTCTGCAACAGTTTATGAACACAGTATGTTAACACAAATAAATAAGAATGATACTTTAAAAATATTTGCAGACAAATTCATAACAAAACAAGCTAATAATTACTACGAATTATTTTGCTTTAATAATGTCAATATTATTGGTAATCGACTTAATGGAACATGTGATTCTCTTTATTATCACGAAATGGATTCGCTAATGTATTTTTATAATGATCCCGTTTTATGGATTGAAGAAAGTCAAATGACTGGCGATCTAATAAATTTTAAGATGAACAATGGGAGAATATATGAAATGGAAATAATAGATAATTCATTTATAATTACCAAAAAAGACAGCAATCATTATGACCAAATAAAGGGAGATTATATAAAATCATATTTTATTGATAATGAACTAAAAACCATGTATATCAATGGTAGAGGAAAAGTTATTTATTTTTCTGGAAATGAAAAAAAGGAAATTATAAGTGATGCAAATAAAGTTGAATGTGAAAAAATGAAACTGAAATTCATAAAGAATAACATCGATCAAGTTATTTTTCAAAGTGAGACATTTGGTAGTTCAGAAGCTATTTCAGACACTCAAAATTATAAACTAGATGGTTTTAAAATTTACGACAAAACAATTCCTCCAAATGGAGAATGAGACATTTTGACAATTGGGCTCTCATTATTTGATTGTATCATAGAATTATAAATCAATGTATTTTCATCAATATTTCCGTTGTTAACCAGTTGTTTAAGATTAGAAAAAGGAACGGTATAGGAATTACTTTCTTCTTTAACACAAATGTTTTGCCTGTTCATTAATGTTAGTCCTGTTTTAAGTTCTAAATCTTTTACGAACTTAACTTGTGAGTCCACTGCTCTTCCGCAGATAGAATCTCCTTTGAAGTCTGCACCAATAATAAGCACATAACCATCCATAAATAATAACTGTCCGTTAACTTGATCACCATGAGATTTCCAAGTATTTGAAAAAATTAAAAATTCATCTCGGATAAGGCTTTTAGAGGGCTTATCAATAATACAAGGTGATATGTACATCCAAACTTTTGAATTGGACTTAAATTCATTGAAAATCATAAATCAGCTGCATTTGCAATTAATTCAGCAACATCTAAAACTTTAGTTTCAGATTCCTTCTCAAAATGCTTAACACCATCTGTCATCATTGTGTTACAAAATGGACATCCGGTAGCAATGAAATCAGGTTTTAACTCAAGAGCCTCTTCAGTTCTTTCAATATTGATTTCTTTGTTCCCTTTTTCAGCTTCTTTAAACATTTGAGCACCTCCTGCACCACAACATAAACCTTTACTTTTGGAACGCTTCATTTCAGCAAGTTCTGAATCTAATTTTTCTAAAACATTTCTTGGAGCTTCATACACGTCATTAGCTCTACCTAGGTAACAAGGATCATGAAAAGTGATTTTTTTACCACTAAAGGTTTCTCCATCCTTCATTTTAATTTTACCATCTCTTATTAACTTATTGATTAATTGAGTGTGGTGAATGACATCAAAATTCCCTCCAAGTTCAGGATATTCATTTTTCAGGGTATTGAAGCAATGGGGACAACCGGTAACGATTTTTTTAATTTCATAACCGTTTAACAATTGAATATTCTGAACTGCTTGCATCATAAATGCAAATTCATTTCCAGCTCTTTTAGCTGGGTCACCAGTGCATGACTCCTCTGTTCCTAAGACCGCAAATTTTATTTTACAATGATGTAAAATTTTTACAATTGCCTTAGTAATTTTTTTTGCACGATCATCAAAACTACCAGCACAACCAACCCAAAATAATATATCAGGTGATTCATTGTTAGCAACAAGTTCAGCAACGGTAGGTATTTTAATTTTTTCAGCCATTTTATTTAGTCTTCATTAGCCCAATTCAATCTATCTGATGGAGAAAACTGCCAAGGTGCTCCATTATTTTCAATATTTGTTAGCATGCCCGTTAGCTCAGAAGGCACTTTAGATTCTTCCATTACCAAGTATCTTCTTAAGTCAATTATAATTGAGAGGGGATCAATATTTACTGGACATTCTTGAACACAAGCATTACAAGATGTACATGCCCATAGTTCTTCCTCTGTGATATAATCACCTAAAAGTGATTTACCATCATCATGATCCTTCCCATGTTTTCTTCTATTGTCTCCAACTTCAACCATTCGATCACGAGTGTCCATCATGATTTTTCTAGGACTAAGTTTTTTACCTGTTTGATTGGCAGGACATGCGGAAGAACATCTTCCACATTCTGTACATGTGTAAGCTTCCATCAGATTTTTCCAAGTAAGATCCTGAACATCTTTTGCACCAAAACGTTCAGGTTCTGCTATAATTTCACCTTCTTGAGGAGCTGCATATGGATCAAAATTAGGATCAAACATATTTTCAACCTCAGTTTTAACATTACTTAAATTTGTCAATTGCCCCTTTTTATTAAGGTTACTGTAATATGTGTTTGGGAATGCCAAAAGAATATGAAAATGTTTTGAGTAAGGTAAGTAGTTCAAAAAACCAAAAACCATAATTAAATGGCCCCACCATCCTATTCTTTCTAAGACTTCAAGCGTAGATTGATCTAAAGAACCAAAAACAAATGGTCCTAAATAACTCGAGACGGCAAAACCAAAAGAATTGGAATCTATATGAGCATGAGACCACCCATTACTCAGAAGAACCTCATCCGTTCCATTCATCGTGAAAATGCAAAGAATTAGCAAAATCTCAACATATAAAATAATGTTTCCGTCTAATTTCGGCCAACCAGTCATTTCATCCATTTGAAATCTAGGAACTTTTAATAAATTCCTTCTAGCTAAAAAAATAAAAGTGGCGATGAATGCCAGAACTGAAAGAACCTCAATGGTACTAATAACAACAACATAAAAAGAACCTAAAGAATTGGCAAAGAATCTATGATTACCAGTGAGTCCATCAATAATTATTTCAAGTAATTCAGTTGATGTTATAACAAAAGCTGCATATATAAAAAAATGTAAAACTGCAGGGAGTAAATTTTGAAACATTTTTTTTTGACCAAAAGCTACTAGAAGCATCGTTTTTATACGCTCTCCTTTCCTGTCAGACCTATCCGTAGATTTACCCATAGATATATTACTTCTAACTTTGTAGATATTCCAACCAAAAAAACCAAAAGTAAA
>JBELEU010000141.1:0-5859 GCA_042093455.1 Crocinitomicaceae bacterium
TGATTTATGCCCTAATGATGCTGGACCAAAAGCAAATGAAGGTTGTCCTGATACTGATAAAGACGGATTGTTTGATTATTTAGATCAGTGTCCAGAAAAAGCTGGACCAAAAGAAAATAGAGGGTGTCCCTATCCAGATACTGATGGTGATGGTTTATTAGACAAAGACGATGACTGCCCCAACAATGCTGGTCCTAAATCAAACAAAGGTTGTCCTTATAAGGATACGGATGGAGATGGTGTAATGGACAAGGATGACGATTGTGTAAACACACCTGGTGCTAAATCAAACAAGGGTTGCCCTCTAATTCAAGAAGAGGAACAAGAGATTATAAATACTGCTTTTGAAGCCCTTGAATTTGAATCTGGAAAAGACATAATTAAAGAGATATCACATCCATCTTTGGATGAATTAGGTATGTTATTGCTCAGAAAGTCTGAATGGAAATTAATCATTGCTGGTCATACTGACAATGTTGGAAACGACAAAACCAATCTAATTCTATCTAAGAAAAGGTCTACCGCAGTTGCTGTATTTCTTGAGCATAGAGGAGTGAGCATGGACAGGTTAATTATTCAATATTTCGGAGAAGAAAAACCTCTTGAGTCAAACGACACAAAAGAGGGAAGACAGAAAAACAGACGTGTTGAAATGACTGTACTATTTGAATAAAAAAAAAGAGCAAAAACTACAAAAGGGTATATCGTAAATGATACGCCCTTTTTTATTTACTAATAATGAGATTTAAATGCACTAAATACATTTCAGTTTGCACTTTCATATTTTGTTTATCAAGTATATATTCACAAGAAAATAATTCAAAAAAAAAGAACGATAAATTTTACATGTATTGGGGTTGGAATAGATCAGGATATACAGATTCTGAAATAAATTTCACCGGGAATAATTACAATTTTACTTTACTGAATGTAAAAGCAAACGATTGTCAAACCGATTTTGCTATTGACCCTTATTTCAACCCTTTAAAATTTACAATTCCACAGTATAATTTCAGAATTGGATATCATTTTAAAAAAAATATTGACTTTTCTTTTGGAATCGATCACATGAAGTATGTTGTTGAACAAAATCAACAATCTATAATTAATGGAACAATAGATATTAAATCAACTTATGACGGTCAATATTTAAATGATAGTATATCAATTAATGAAGAGTTTTTAAAATTTGAGCATACAGACGGTTTAAACTATGTAAATTTTGAAATCAGAAATTCAGGAACAATTGTTAAATTTAAAAATTGGGACATCCAACATATGGAAGGATTAGGTTTAGGAATTATGATACCTAAAACAAATACAACATTAATGGGAATGGAAAGGCATGACAATTTTCATTTATCAGGATATGGTCTTGGAGGAATGATTGGACTTGGTTTAATATTTAATGAAAAGTATTTTATTAAAATTGAAACTAAATCAGGTTTCGTAAACATGCCCAATATAAGAACCACTAACTTTAAATCGGATAGAGCCAATCAACATTTTTTCTTTATTCAGCAAAACATTGTGTTTGGAGGGTACCTATCTTTAAATAAAAAAGAATAAATTTAAGTATGAAAGATTCACTCATTAAAAAAGGATTCATTCTATCTGGAATAGTAAACATACTAGGAATTTTAGTCTTTACTAAGTTCTTTACTAGTACAGCTATTTCTGAAGCCGACTCCAATGTTATGTCTCCATTTGGTTTGTACATGATAATGGTTTGGGGATTAGCATTTATTGCAGTGGCTAACAGCTTTCACAGAGCAAAATGGGTCATTGCTGTTTTTTGTATAGAAAAAATAAGTTATGTTTTTTGCTGGGGAATATGGATGCTTGATCATGATTTAGCTATTTTATTTGAAAAAGATGTATTTGCTGGCACATTTTATGCTTTATATGGGCCCAATGACTTAATTTTCTTTGTCTTCTTTATGTATGTCTTTTTTAAACAAAATTCAAAAAAATAATATTTCTTTTTCAGCATGGAGCATTATAGAAAACTAGAAAAAATGTATCTCAATGCTAATGTCAATAAGAAGTTATTTGATTCAACAACAGCTTCAATTAGTTCTGGGAAAGCTTCAATAAGTTTAGAAATTACTGATAAATATTTTCATGCTTTAGGAGCCATTCATGGATCTGTTTACTTTAAGTTGTTGGACGATGCTGCTTTTTTTGCGGTAAGTTCAATTGTAAAAGATTATTTTGTCTTAACCACATCATTCAATATCAATATAATTAAACCAGTTAGTAATGGTAAACTAACTGCTCATGGAAAAGTAAGGTTTTCTTCATCTAATTTATTTACGGCAGAATCTACGTTACTAAATGAGAATGGTAAAGAAGTTGCTTTTGGAGTGGGAAATTTCTCTAAAAGTAAAATAGCTTTAACTGAAAAAATAGGTTATTAATTGATGAGAAAAGTACTAATCATAACTTATTATTGGCCACCAAGTGGAGGAGCTGGAGTCCAACGTTGGGTGAAATTTATAAAGTACTTCAACAAATACAATATCAAACCATATGTGATTACGGTTGATCCAAAATTAGCATCGTATCCATTAAAAGACAACACCTTAAAAAATGATATTCCTAAGGATATAAATGTGTATTTAACAAAAACATTTGAACCGTATTCTTATTATAAAAAGATAAATAAAAAAGAAATTCCTTATGCAGGTTTTGCAAATGAAGGCAACCCTAATTTAGTTCAAAAAACTGCAAGATTTATAAGAGGTAATTTTTTTATTCCAGACGCTAGAAAAGGTTGGAATAAATTTGCCTATGCCAAAGCCTTGGAAGTAATAAAAAAAGAAAAAATTGAAACTGTAATAACAACAAGCCCACCCCACTCTACTCAGCTAATAGGTTTAAAACTTAAAAGAGAATTAAATATAAATTGGATTGCAGATTTAAGAGACCCATGGACTGACATTTACTATTACAAGTCAATGCTTCATACCAAATGGGCAAAAATTAAAGATTTAAATTATGAGAGAAAAGTACTTGAAAATTCAGATCAAATAGTAGTTGTAAGTAATTCAATTAAACAACTTATGGCATCTAAGTCAAAAAGTATAGATCCAAATAAAGTTAATATTATTCCAAATGGATTTGATGAAGAAGATTTTCAAAAAATAGCATTTAAAAAAAACAATTCCTTAACTATTTCATATACTGGGACGATAACTCAAGACTACCCAACAGAAAACTTAATTAAAGGTTTAATTGATAATAACTTAAAAATTAGTTTTACAGGAAAAGCCGATCAATCCATAAAAAATAATTTTAATGTGATTGCTACTTTCAATGAGCATGTTTCCCATAAAGAAATTATTGAGGTCTTGATAGGAAGTGATCTTTTGATATTAATAATACCTAAAATCAAAAACAACGAAGGTATTCTTACTGGAAAACTATTTGAATACTTGGGAGCAAAAAAACCAATATTATGTATTGGACCAAAAAATGGTGACGCAGCAAAGATAATTGATGAATGTAAGGCTGGAAAAACATTTGATTATTCAGATACCAAAGGAATTACTGAATTTTTAAAAAAATTTAAAACCAATTCATTAACTGTTGATAACAATTCATCCAAATATTATTCAAGAGATAACTTAACAATGCAACTTTGCAAAGTCATTGAAAAAATATAAATAAGTTTTGTTTAAGTTTAATTTGTTAAAATATGTGAAAAAACATACTTTAGCAGTTAATTTTAACAAAGGAGCAAGCTGAAAATCCGGAAAAACAGAGTAAGCAAATTTAATTTTTAAACTATGAGTGAAGAAAACACAAACAAATCAGGTAAAGGTAAAGGTATAATTGGATTTGTACTTTCATTGGTATCATTACTTCTTGGAGGATGGTTAATGGGTGCATTATGGTTATCTACAAAAGGTAGTGCAGGTGCTGCTGGAATCGTATTATTACTTCCAATTTTGGGGTTAGTATTTTCAGCAATGGGAATGAAAGCTTCAAAAGCTGCTGGTGAAAAAAGAGGTTTAGCAATAGCTGGATTAATAGTTGCAATTGTAGCTTTAATCTACTTGGGTATTGCTTTTGCTGGTATGGCTTTTGTATCATCTGCTGCATCAAGTGCAATGAGTACTTACGGATACTAGAATTCACTTTTCTACATATTAAAAGACCAATTAACTTTAGTTAATTGGTCTTTTTTTTTATCAAATATTTTTGGGAGTATATAATATATACAAATATAACTACTTACGCTCAACACTATAAATCCAAACGTTTTCAATAAATATATCTTTGGTATTGATTAAGTTCATTTTGTTAAGCTCATCCTTTGATTCTGAGAACTTATCACTTGATTTAGTATAAACCAAATACCATGATTTAATTTCGTTTTGTATCACCTTTGTATCCAAATTGTATTCTCTTTTAACAATTTGTCTAAATCGTTTTACATCGGCTAAATCTTTACAGGCTCCAACAACAGTGTAGTATTTATAAATTAGGTTATTAGATAATTCAATTTCCTTTTCAACAACTTTTTCCGTTTCTACTTTTTTAGAATTTACAATTTCATTATTCTTTAGTAAAGCATCAATTTCTTTTTTAATTAAAAGCACTGTCTCTTCTTTACTCAATCCTTCATTTGTAATAACTGCGTTATTATTTGCAAACTTTTCAGTATTATTATCAATTTCAGATTTTATAATATTTTTAATTTCTTGTTCACTTAGACTTTCTGATAGTTCATTATTAGACTCACTTTTACTATTGCTATAAGCAATAGGATTAGATTTTAAATAATTATCCACTTGATCTTTAATTATTTGTTCAACTTCTTCTTTATTTACTGTATTTTCTGATTCAGCATTATTAATTTTACTATCAGATGGAGTATTATTTTTGGGAATTATCGAGGGATTAGATTTTAAATAAGCATTGATTTCATCTTTAACAGTTTGAGATAATTCTTCGTTAGTAACAGGTTCAGAATCATTAATTTTAGACAAAGAGTCTTTATTTAGCAATTGAGAATTTAATTTTGCTGTTTCTGATGATATAAAGTCTTTTAAATCTTTTTTGTCTTTTGCAATACTGTCCTTCAATAATTGAAGACCATCAATGTATGATTTAAGCAACTCTTTCTGATTTTCAGCATCTTTATCAAGCTTTTTGACATTAGCTTCTAAAAAATCTGTTCTCTCAAGCAATCTAATGTTCTGACTTTTAATTTTTTGAAGATCTGCACTTGCTGACCCATTTGATCCGTTAGAAAATTTGTATATCAGTGAAAATTCATGAGAACCACTGCTTTCGTTTTGCAAGTTGTTTGAAGACATCTCGTAAGAATAAGCTACTGTAAATCTATTTTCAATAACTGTTCCTAAAGTCAAACCATAACCAATTTCATGTCGATAATTAAGGTTTATTAAGAAATTAGAATTAAAATCAAAAAGTAAGTTTCCATCATACTGTGGCTGCATTCCTTGAGTACTTCTAACTAAAAAAAGCGGAGTCATTATAAAGCCCTTTTGATTTAAGTTAAAATCCAATTGAGCATGTAAATTAAAGTGCCTTATATAACTGAATGTAAGGTCTTGAGCATTGTAATTGTTGGAGTATTGGACCTTGTTTTCTAAAAGGTTATAACCAACACCACCTAGTGAAAAAATCCCTAATTTATAAGCAAAGCCAAAGTTCATGTCAAATCCTCCACTATTTTGGTTTGAATTAAATAATGTTGATTCATATGGTGAATCAGCAATAACCTTGTTAAAGTCAATCCTATTTTGAACAGCACCAGCTGAGACTCCAAAATTGAAATTTTGTTTTTTTGAAAGGTTTACTTTGTATTTAAAGGTGAAAAAACCT
>JBELEU010000142.1:0-5856 GCA_042093455.1 Crocinitomicaceae bacterium
ACTGATGACCAAGTACAAACTTTATTAATTAATGGATACTTAGCTGAACTTAATAATGCAACACCTCCCCCTCTGCTATGTCCAATAATAAAGACATTAGATTGGTCAAAATCATTTGAAAACTCGATGGTCAGAAACTTTAACAAGCGACCTACATCCTTAACTTCTTGAGAGTGAGTATTTTGACTAAAAGCATCTAAATCTGGGAAGTCAATTGGATTTTCCATTGTCCCCCCATTTAATGAAAAATTAAATTTTACAAATGAAAAGCCCTTCTTCACAAATTCATCTGCAACTAAATTCCATGCCCCCCAATCTTTATACCCTTTGTATCCATGGCAAAAAATAACTAATGGAGGTTTTTTTAAGTCAGCTGAAGATGAAAAATCACCTATTATAGGATGAGAAAAATCATCTTCAATTGTAAAAGATTTTTTTATGCTAATCAAAACAAAATCCTAAGCTAATATTTCAACTTTATTAATCTTATCACCCTCTCTTACGTCATCTATTACATCTAGTCCTTCAATAACTTTACCAAAACATGTATGATTTCTATCCAAATGAGAAGTATTATTTCTACTATGACAAATAAAGAACTGAGATCCTCCTGTATTTCTACCAGCATGTGCCATTGAAAGAACACCTTTATCGTGATACTGATTATCACCGTCTAATTCACAATCAATTTGATATCCTGGTCCACCAATACCAGTTCCCTGTGGACATCCTCCTTGAATAACAAAATCAGGAAGAACCCTGTGAAATGTCAATCCATTATAAAAACCATCTTCAGAAAGTTTTATGAAATTTTCAACGGTTTTAGGAGCATCTTTATGATAAAACTCAACAGTCATATCGCCTTTTTCTGTTCGTATTATTGCCTTTTTCATTATTTATTTTTTTATCGTGTTAATTTTTTATATTTAATTCTTTGTGGGACAACATCAGCTCCCAATCTCTTTTTTCTATTCTCTTCATATTCCGAATATCCTCCTTCAAAATAATACACACTTGAATCACCTTCAAAGGCTAATATATGTGTACAAATTCTATCTAAGAACCACCTATCATGAGAAATTACTACTGCGCAACCTGCAAAACTTTCAATTCCTTCTTCTAAAGCACGAAGAGTATTGACGTCAATATCGTTGGTTGGTTCATCTAGTAAAAGAACATTAGCTTCTGTTTTCAATGTCATAGCAAGATGCAATCTGTTTCTTTCACCACCAGATAGAACTCCTACTTTCTTTTGTTGATCAGCACCATTAAAATTAAACTTTGAAACATATGCTCTTGAATTAACTGATTGACCTCCTATTTGAATTGTATCATTTCCTCCACTAATTACTTCATATATAGATTGTTCAGGATCAATAGATTTATGTCTTTGATCAACATATCCAATTTTTACAGTTTCACCTACTTTAAACAAGCCAGAATCAGGGTCTTCTTCATTCATAATCATTTTGAATAAAGTGGTCTTACCAGCGCCATTAGGGCCAATGATGCCAACAATTCCAGCTGGAGGTAATTTGAAATTAAGATTCTCATACAATAAATTCCCATCATATCCTTTGGAGATATCTTGAGCTTCTATTACTTCGTTTCCTAATCTTGGCCCATTAGGTATCGGTATTTCAATTTTTGTTTCTTTTTCTTTAACAGACTCATTTCTCATGGTTTCATAGTTATTAAGCCTAGCTTTTCCTTTTGCCTGTCTTCCTTTAGCTCCCTTTCTAACCCACTCTAGTTCTCTCTCCAATGCTTTTCTCCTTTTGCTTTCACTTTTTTCTTCTTGAGCAAGTCTTTTAGACTTTTGTTCTAACCATGAACTATAATTTCCTTTAAAAGGAATACCCTCTCCTCTATCTAGTTCAAGAATCCAACCAGCAACATTGTCTAAAAAATATCTGTCGTGTGTAACTGCAATTACTGTTCCTTTATAACTCTGTAAATGTTGTTCTAACCAATGAACAGATTCTGCATCAAGGTGGTTTGTTGGTTCATCTAACAATAATATATCAGGTTGTTTTAACAATAATCTACATAGAGCAACCCTTCTTCTTTCACCGCCAGATAAGTTTTTTATACTAGTGTCACCCTCAGGAGTTCTCAATGCATTCATTGCTAAATCTAATTTAGAATCAAGATCCCATGCATCTAGTTGATCAATTTTTTCTTGAACTTTACCTTGTTGATCAATAAGAGCATTCATTTTATTGGCATCATTCATGATTTCTTCATCCATGAATCTATTGTTAATTTCATCGTATTCCTTTAAAAGATCTACTACTTCTTGAACACCTTCCTTAACGATTTC
The DNA here is from genome assembly GCA_042093455.1 of Crocinitomicaceae bacterium. Taxonomy (GTDB): domain Bacteria; phylum Bacteroidota; class Bacteroidia; order Flavobacteriales_D; family Parvicellaceae. The sequence continues at coordinate 2,324 of JBELEU010000142.1, forward strand.
TTTTACAGTTTTTGACTCATCAAGAACAGGTTCCTGTGGTAAATAACCAACAGAGTAGCCAGGCGAAAAAACAACATCACCTTGATAATCATTTTCAACTCCAGCAATAATTTTCATTACAGTTGACTTACCAGCACCGTTTAACCCTAAAATTCCAATTTTTGCTCCATAATAAAAGGACAAATGAATGTTTTTGATTATTTGTTTACCTTGAGGTGTTTGCTTACTTACATTCACCATTGAAAAAATTATTTTTTTATCGTCTGACATGTTTTAAATATAAATTTTACTAATTAACTACCTTGTTGTAAATCTCATCAAATTGATTTGATATTGTTTCTTGACTAAAATTATCAACAGCAAATTTTCTAATTTTTTGAGGATTATAATTTGAAGCATTTTCAACCATATTATTCATAGCTTCAAGCAATTTATTTTGGTCACCTGCATCTATCATTATGCCTTTTGAATCATCAAAAATTTCTGAAATACCACCTACATTGCTTGTAATGATAGGAGTTCCTGTTGACATAGACTCAATTAAAACTAAAGGTAAGTTTTCGATATTACTAAACAATAAAAATGCATTTGCATCTTGCATTGCTAATGAAATTTCTTCATAAGTCATTTCTCCTTCTAATGAAACTGAATCGGTAATTTTTAAAGAAACTAATTTATCCTTTATCCAAGAAGTTTCACCGTCACCAATAATTCTGAGTTTCACATTTTCCTTTTTCAGCTTAGAAAAAGAATTAAGAATACCTGAGATGTTTTTAATTGAATCTGTCAAAGTTGAAACATGCAAGAACGTGAAATCTTTATTTTCTTTTTTTGGAGATAAACTAAATATACTAGTATTTACAACATTTGGGACCACTTTGAAATTACCTGAAAAACCAGCTTCTTTTATTGCATTTTTCAATTGATGTGATACTGGACAAACATATGATGCTTTTTTTATAGATAATCTTATCAAATATTTTCTAAGACCTTTAATATCGTATCTAGCTAAATCTTGTAACCCATGCCAATTCTCTGAAATTATAAATGGCAAATTATATTTCCACTTAACGTACAATGATTGCCAACATGCAGGATGTAAAATATTCATATGAGCAATATCAAAAGATATCTTTCTTTTTTCAATTAGTACAGACAAGCCCTTTCTGAAAGCAATTAAATAATTTAAGTATTTAAACTTTCCTCTTTTAAAATAAACTATTGTTGTATCTACATTTTTTACAACTTCATTGGTAATCTCAAAACCATCTTTATGAGGAACAACATACAATACGAAAACCTTATGCTTTAAAGAAATTGCATTGGCATGATACTGTACAAAATTACCAAGTGTTCTGTGAACTTTACTAGGGTACCAAGAAGATAGAAAAAGAATATTTTTCACAGAACTAAATTAATCGAAAATATCATACTCTAAGAGATGCAAGTTTTGATTCGAGAACTTTAATTTGGTTTTCAGCATCAGATTTCTTTTTCATTTCCATATCAACTACTTTCTGAGGAGCATTAGCCATAAATTTTTCATTATTTATCTTTTTCATAACGCTATTCAAAAACCCTTTTCTATCATCGATTTCAAGCTGTATTTTATCTAGTTCAGCATCAACGTCTATTTCATCGTTAAATGGAATAAAAAATTCATTGGCATTAACTACAAAAGAATATGCACCTTTTACAGAGTCTGTAATGTATTCCAATGATGATATATTTCCAAGCTTAATTAGTACACTATCAAATTTCTTTGATCGAGATTCATTAATCCTAATCTTAAGGTCAATTGCTACTTTATTTGCAATACTTTTTTGATTTCTAAGGTTTCTTAGTTCAGTTATTACCTGTTGAAAATCATTAAAATCATCTAAATAATCAGCTTTAGTTATGGTTGGAATTTTAGGCCAAGGAGCATTAACAATAAATTCATTTGATTTTCTGGGGTAAAGTTGTTGCCAGATTTCCTCAGCAATAAATGGAGTAAAAGGGTGAATTAATTTTAAAATTAAATTAAACATTGACTTGACTTCATTAAAAGTTTTTGAATCAATTGGATGCTCATAAGCAGGCTTAACCATTTCTAAAAATAAAGAACAGAAATCATCCCATACTGTTTTGTATGTACCCATTAAAGCTTCAGACATTCTGAACTTGTCATAGGACTGGTTAATGCTTACAAGATTTGAATAAAATTTTTCATTCATCCACTCAACTGCCACTTTTGAAGATTCTAACTGATCTAAATCATCATTAACATTCCATGAGTTGATAAGCCTAAATGCATTCCAAATTTTATTGGTAAAGTTTCTACCCTGTTCGCACAAGTTGCTATCAAACAATAAATCATTTCCAGCAGGAGATGAAAGTAACATACCAACACGAACACCATCAGCACCAAACTTCTTAATTAATTCAAGTGGATCAGGGCTATTGCCTAATGATTTAGACATTTTCCTTCCTAATTTATCTCTAACAATACCCGTGTAATAAACATTTTTAAATGGAGGTTTCTTTTTATATTCATATCCAGATATAATCATTCTAGCAACCCAAAAAAACATAATTTCTGGAGCTGTCACCAAATCATTAGTAGGATAATAATAGTCTAATTCTTTAGTGTTATTTTCATTAAAACCATCAAAAACTGCTATTGGCCAAATCCAAGATGAGAACCAAGTGTCCATCACATCTTCATCCTGATTTAAATCTTCAGGTTTTATATCTCGACCAGATTTTTCTTTTGCTTTTATTAAAGCTTGATCCAAACTTGGAGCAACAACAAAATCATCTTTACCTTCCCCGTAAAAATAGGCTGGAATTTGATGCCCCCACCAAAGCTGTCTTGAAATACACCAATCCTTAATATTTTCCATCCAATGTCTGTAAGTATTTTTAAACTTTGAAGGATGAAATTCAACAGTACCATCCATTACGTGATCCAATGCAGGCTGTCCAAGTTTTTTCATTGAACAAAACCACTGTAATGAAAGTCTTGGCTCAATGATAGCATCTGTTCTCTCAGAAAATCCTATTTTATTAATATGATCTTCCTCTTTTACAAGATACCCAGAAGAATGAAGTTCGGAGACAATTGATTTTCTAACTTCAAATCTATCTTCACCAACATGTAAAATGGCATTTTCATTAAGAGTACCATTTGAATTCAGAATATTTATTACTTCTAAATCATGTTTTTTTCCTATGTTGTAATCATTAGTGTCATGAGCTGGAGTAATTTTTAAACATCCTGTCCCAAAATCCATATCAACGTAATCGTCAAAAATTATTGGAACTTCTCTATTGATTAAAGGCACTATGGCTTTCTTTCCCTTTAAATGTTGATATCTCTCATCATCAGGGTTTATACAAATTGCTGTATCTCCTAAAATTGTTTCAGGTCTAGTAGTGGCTATTGTAATCCACTCATCTTCACTATCAGAAATTTTATACCTAACGTAATATAATTTTGAATTGACTTCTTTGTGGAAAACCTCCTCATCACTAAGTGCTGTTTTTGCTTC
>JBELEU010000143.1:0-5779 GCA_042093455.1 Crocinitomicaceae bacterium
TAATAGGGTCAGTTGCTAAAATAGCATGTCCGTTAGGAATTAAATAATTTCTACCAAATCCATTCTTTACAGAAACGATTTCATCTTTAGTTCCTAATTTTTCTATGTTTTTTTTAAGTAATACTTCCATGATTTCTTATTTCATTTGATCAGCTAGATAAGGGAGAATTGCTAGGTGTCTAGCTCTTTTAACTGCTTGAGATACCTTTTTCTGGTATTTTGCAGATGTTCCTGTTAATCTTCTTGGTAGAAGCTTACCTTGTTCGTTAATAAATTTGATTAAAAAATCTGGATCTTTATAATCGATAAATTTTATTCCAGATTTCTTAAATCTACAATATTTTGTCTTTTTAACCTCAATGTCAATTGGGTTTAAGTATCTTATTTCTGATTGATTTTCAGCCATTTTGAATTTTTTTAATTGGTTAAGCGGTCTTACTTAGTTTTGTTCTTCTTTTTTCTGCCCATTCGAAATGGTCTTTGTCCATTCTCATGGTTAAAAATCTCATAACTCTCTCATCTCTTTTGAATTCAACTTCAAGTTTTTGAATAGCTTCACCTGGAGCTTCAAATTGAATTAAAAAATAAAAACCAGTAGATTTTTTCTGAATAGGATAGGCTAATTTTTTTAGACCCCATGCCTCTTCGTGATTGATTTTAGCACCGCTAGAATTCAATGACTTCTTGAATTTATCTACTGCTTCCTTTGTCTGTTTATCAGACAAAACGGGAGTTAAAATGAAAACAGTTTCGTAATTATTCATCGTTGTTTGTTTAAATGTTTATAAAATTCGGTTTGCAAAGATATCATTTTCATTGATTTTTAAAACTCTTAGACCAATTTTTCTTCATGTACATTTTAAAGTTTTATTTAATTAGTGTTTTTTATTGTTATCAAATAGGTTGTTTTATATTTGTTCCACAACATGAGTGATAATAATTATACTGTTTCAGCTTTAAAGTACCGACCTGATAGTTGGGATACCATTGTTGGTCAACCTAACATTGCTTCAACTCTACAACAAGCAATTAAGTCAAATCAATTGGCACAAGCTTATTTGTTTTGTGGTCCAAGAGGCGTTGGTAAAACTTCTACTGCTAGACTATTTGCTAAGTCCATTAACCTTGCTCATGATAGCAACCTTGATGATTTTTCTTATAATATTTATGAATTAGATGCTGCTTCTAATAATCAAGTTGACGATATAAGAAATTTGAACGATCAAGTAAGAATTCCCCCTCAAATTGGCAAATACAAAGTGTATATCATCGATGAAGTTCACATGCTTTCTCAATCTGCATTTAATGCTTTTTTAAAAACTTTAGAAGAACCTCCTGCTCATGCAGTTTTTATACTAGCAACAACTGAAAAGCATAAAATTATACCTACTATTCTTTCTAGGTGTCAGGTTTATGACTTTCATAGAATATCTATAAGCGATATGGTTACCCATTTATCCTACATCGCTGAAAAGGAAAATGTTCAGTATGACAAAGATGCTTTACATGTTATTTCTGAAAAGGCTGACGGAGCTTTAAGAGATGCATTGTCTTGTTTTGATTTGATGGTTAATTTTTGCGATTCTAATATTTCTTACGATGCCGTAATTAAAAACCTAAATATATTAGATCATGATTATTATTTTAAAATTACCGATGCTATAATTGAACACAAAATTCATGATGCTCTTACTATTTTTAATGAAATTTTAAGCAAAGGTTTTGATGGTCATTTGTTCATAAATGGATTGGGTTCTCATTTTAGAAATTTATTGGTCTCAAAAGATAAATTAACTATCAATCTTTTAGAGGTTTCAGATAAAGTAAAATCAAGATTTATTGAGCAATCTGAGCTTTTTTCTTCAAAATTATTGATTGATGGTCTTTCTGAAATTGGAGATACTGATGTACGATACAAGGCAAGTAAAAATCAGCGATTACATGTCGAAATTGCATTGATGAAACTTTGTTCTCTAGAGCACGAAAAAAAAAAGTCTAAAAAAATAGAAATTTTACCACCGGATGGTTTTATTAAATCTGATAATCAGGTTTCGAAGGTTGTTTCAGAGCCTAAATCAAAACAAGAGTCTATTTCAACTTCAAAAGTTATTGAACCAAAGCCATTAAAAGAGCCTTTGATTTCAGAACCTAAACCCAGCGTTGTTAGACCAAGGTCAATTCATAAAATTAAAAAGAGAACGCTAACAGCATCAATAAGTACCATTCGTGATAAAATGAATGAAGATAAAAATGTTAGTTCATCTAATGAAGAGGAGTTAAATAAAGCATCATCAAAATTTTCTGAAGCTCTATTGAAAGAAAAGTGGATGATCTATGCTGAAAAAAGGAAAAATGACGGTAAACATGGGTTATATACAACCATGTCAAAAAGTTTACCTAAAATAAGCAATGAAAATTTTCTTCTTGAAGTTGTCATAGATAGCAAAGTCCAACAAATGGAGTTTCAAAATGAAACTCAGGATTTATTAGATTTTTTGAGGAATGAATTAAACAATGGCCACATACAGTTTGATATTAAGGTTGTTGAATCAAATGTTCAAAAATTAACTCACTTGACAAGCAGAGAGCGATTTTTTAAAATGGCAGAAAAAAATCCAGATTTAAATCTTTTTAAAGAAGAGTTTGATCTTGATATAGAATATTAAAAATTATTCTTTGTTATTTGTTTTCATGTATATATTTGCGAATGATTTTACCAATAATTGCATACGGACATTCTGTTTTGAGAGAAGAATGTTTAGAAATTGAAGAAGGGCAAGATATATCTAAACTGGTTTCCAATATGTTTGAAACCATGTATGGTTCACAAGGAGTTGGCTTAGCTGGCCCTCAAATTGGTGAATCTCTTAGAATTTTTATTGTTGATGCATCTCCTTTTTCGGAAGACGATTCAAAAAGCAATGCCAAATCAAAAATAAATGCTGAGTTAAAAGATTTTAAAAAAGTATTTGTCAATCCTATTATTGAAGAAGAGTCTGGAAATGAATGGCCATTTTCTGAAGGTTGTTTAAGTATACCAGGAATTAGAGAAGATGTGGAAAGACTGAATTCTATTAAAATTAGCTATTTTGATGAAAACTGGAATTATTTCGAAGAATCTTATGATGGAATTGCTGCTAGAATTATTCAACATGAATACGATCATATTGAAGGAATTCTTTTTACGGATCATCTAAATCCTTTGAAAAGAAGATTACTCAAAAGAAAGCTGAATGAAATAAGTAAAGGCAAAGTTGATGTTGATTACAAAATGAAATTTCCCAAATTAAAAAAATGAAATACATATATTCTTTAATTATAGGGGCTTTGGTAGCAATTGCCTGCGATAATGAACCAGAATCAATTGCTAAAGAGAACTTAAAAACGGATTCATTAGAATCAATGAGTTTAATTGCTAATCAAATTATCAACAATGGTTTAGATCCAAAATTAAAATCTCAAAATATAAAACTTGGAAAAAAACTATACAATTACTCTTCACTTAAGCTTGTCAATAATCAGCTTTCAGATAGTTTAGAAGAGTGTTTGTTTCAATGGGCGGCTCTTGGTGCTGAAGCATCAGACCGTTATGAAGATGCAATAGTTTACTTTTACAAAGCACAAAGAAGCTTTCCAGAGTCTGTTAACGCACCTAAATATCTTCATAATAGAGCAAGAATTCTGGAAGATAAAATTAGAAATAAAAAATCTGCTAGGTTAGCATATGAAGAGTTAATCCAACTTTATCCAGAACATCCATTGTCAGTAAATTCAAAAATTTACTTGGATAATTTATTTGACAAATCAGAATCAGAAATTATTGATCTAATTCTCTCTGAGTAATTTTACATGTGAATTACTTCATCGTATGCAGCTGCTGCTGCTTCCATAACTGCTTCACTCATAGTTGGATGAGGATGTATGGTTTTGATAAGCTCATGTCCAGTAGTTTCTAATTTCTTAAGAGCTACTATTTCAGCAATCATTTCAGTAACATTTGCTCCAATCATATGCCCACCTAGAAGTTCACCGTATTTTGAGTCAAAAATTAGCTTTACGAAGCCATCGTTATGGCCAGATGCACTTGCTTTACCTGATGCTGAAAAAGGAAATTTGCCAACTTTAATGTCATGTCCTGCTTCTTTCGCTGCTTTTTCAGTCATGCCAACTGAAGCAACTTCAGGGCTACAATAAGTACAACCAGGTATGTTTCCATAGTCAATTGGTTCTGGATTTAGTCCAGCAATTTTTTCTACACAGGTAATTCCTTCAGCAGAAGCAACATGAGCTAGTGCTGGTCCAGGAACAACATCACCAATAGCGTAATATCCAGTAATATTAGTTTCGTAATATTCGTTAACAATAATTTTTCCTTTGTCAGTAACTATACCTGTTTCTTCAAGACCAATGTTTGAAATGTTAGATTCAATACCAACTGCTGATAATACAACGTCACAATCTATTGTTTCTTCACCTTTCTTTGTTTTTACTGTGACTTTACACCCTTTGCTTGATTTTTCTACGCTCTCAACTGAGGAATTTGTCATTATTTTTATTCCATTCTTCTTGAAAGTTCTTTCTAATTGTTTAGAAACTTCTTCGTCTTCAACTGGAACGATATTTGGTAAGTATTCAACAACTGTTACTTCAACTCCCATTGCATTGTAAAAATAAGCAAATTCAACTCCAATAGCTCCAGAGCCAACAACAACCATTTTTTTTGGGAGTTTAGGCAAAACCATAGCATCTCTATAACCTATTATATTCTTTCCATCTTGTGGTAAATTTGGAAGCTGTCTAGTTTTAGCACCAGTTGCAATAATAATATTCTTAGCAGAGTAGGTTGTTACTTCACCTTTCTCATTTGATACTTCAATTTGTTTTCCTGGAATTACTTTTCCAGTACCCATAATTACATCAATTTTATTTTTTTTCATTAAAAATTGAACTCCACCACTCATTTTTTCTGCAACACCTCTACTTCTTTTGACAACAGAAGAAAAGTCAGCTTTAAAATTACTTACCTGAATGCCATAGTCCTCTGCATGATTGATATAGTCATACACATTTGCACTTTTCAAAAGTGCTTTAGTTGGAATACAACCCCAATTTAAACAAACACCACCAAGAGATTCTTTCTCTATTACTGCTGTTTTTAAACCTAATTGTGAAGCTCTTATGGCTGTTACGTAACCTCCTGGTCCGCTTCCTAAAACTATTACATCGTAATTCATGAGTATGGTATAATTTATAAATAAGTTCTGCGAAGTTAAAAATTCTATTAATTATTTGTCAAATGACTACTTTTTCTTTTAAAACTTTTGCAATTTTAGTTGCTGCGCTTGGGTTGTTTCTAAACCAAAGTTCTGGCTCAATTAATTCTAGTTCAGAAACAGCCATTTTGTTGTTGTTGTCCCAAATAATATCAACTCTTGCATAAACGGGAGTAGGTGATAGTGTTTTAATGGATTTTTGGGCAAACTCTATCATTTCTTGACTAGGTTCGTAATTATGAATAGTTCCTCCAAAGTCATCTTGAACTCTAAAATCACCTTTTTTAGCCAGTTTTAAAATAGAATGTGTGTATTCTCCATTGATAAGTACTACTGCTACTTCTCCCTTCGAAATAATGTTTTTTTGAAACTCTTGAATAATAAAATCTTCATCCTGAATTAGTTTTAAAAAGTTCTTGTTAATTTCAGAGACGTTGTTTTTATCTACTTTGTAGGTGTGTCTTCCTGCTCCGGAAATTGTAGGTTTAATGAAGATCGGAAGAGCG
>JBELEU010000144.1:0-5808 GCA_042093455.1 Crocinitomicaceae bacterium
ATGGAAAGTGAAAACTATGTAATTGGTAAAAGCGGTTCTTACATTACATATGATGTTCCTAGAGACTTTACCGCTTTCATTTCAAACAGTACTTATGCTGCAAACAGCATGAGAGATGGCGATTCCTTTGCTAAAAAATTCACAAATGCAGATCAGGATTTCTTGAAATTACATTTTTATGGATACTTAAATGGTTCACTAATTGATAGTTCTATGTTGTATTTAGCTGATTTCACACACTCTGATAGTACTTTGGATTATATTGTTAATGTCACACCAGGTTTTGACTGGCAGTATATAGAAATACCATCCAATAATGTAGATAGTGTGGTATTTAAATTAGAATCTAGTGATGTCGGATCATTTGGAATGAATACGCCAGATTTTTTCTGTATGGATAATGTTGGGAGCTATCCTTTATCAAGTACTATAGCTGATGACATTTCTATAAAAGCATACCCAAATCCAGTAATAGATTTCATATCATTTAATAATTTAGAAGACATAAATGAATACAAGGTGAGTATTATTGATTTCTATGGGAAAGAAGTTATTAGTAATTTGGCAAATCCAAGAACAGTTGACCTTTCAATTCTTCCATCTGGACAATACATATTAAAGATTGTTTCTGGTGATAAAACTAAATATGATAAAGTCATTAAAATATAAAATTATGATAGGACTATTTATTAGTTCTATTTTAATAATAAATACAAACGCTCAGTTTGCACCAGCTGCTGGCCAACTTGGAACAACTGCTATTCACAAAGATAGTAGTGTGTTTACCAATTGGGCACAATCATGTTCTTACAATTTAGGACCTATTGATGTAAGCAATAGCAACAGCATTTTTCCAACTGTAGGAGATTCTTTATCTCCTACAGGGAAAGCTGGAGATAACGGTATATTAAGTTTGGGCGATGGAGGATCAGCAATCTTGCATTTTACACCATCAATAACCAATGAGAACGGATGGGATTTTTGTGTTTTTGAAAATTCATTCAGTGATAATTTCCTGGAGCTTGCCCATGTTGAAGTTAGTAGCAATGGAATTGATTTTTATCGTTTTCCATCCACATCTTTGACACAAGATACAACTCAAACAGATTCGTTTGGAAATTCAGATCCAGAGAAAATAAATAATTTAGCTGGAAAATATAGAGTAAATTTTGGAACTCCTTTTGATCTTGAGGAAATGACTAATACAATTGGGTTAGATGTTAACAACATTACCCATGTCAAAATAATTGATGTCATCGGAAGTATAAACCCATCGTATTGTAATTACGATGATTCCAACAACAAAATAAATGACCCATGGCCAACTCCATTTCCATCATCTGGATTTGACTTAGATGCTATAGGAGTTATAAATCAGCTTCCTCTTGATATTAAAATTGTAAATAACACATTCAATATCCGCTACAATAACCCTTTTAATCAATCTATTGAACTTTTATTTGAGTCAAACAACAATGAATTGACTAAAATCAAATTATTCAACAATAATGGAGGAATTGTAAAAGAGTTAAATCATTTTTCAATTGTTGGAGAGAATAGTATTAATATTTCTACCAACAACTTATCTAAAGGGTTTTATATTTTGAATATTGAAAACAAAAATTATTTTACAAAACTTAAGCTGATTAAGTTATGATGAGATTTATTTCATACCTGTCAGTTCTTTTTATTTTAAATGCTTCATGTGTTAAAATAAACCCTGAGCCAATTCAAAACAACAACATCAACATTGGAAGTCAAAACGTAATCATTAGCAATGAAGGGGGCTTTCAAAACGGGAATGCTTCCATTTCTATTTACGACAAAGAAGTAAACAACATAACCAATAATTTTTACAATTCAATAAATCAAACAACTATTGGAGACATATTGCAATCTATAGTTCACATCAATCACGAATTTTTTTTAATTGTAAACAACTCACAGAAAATAATACTAATAGACGATGAAACTTATGAATATAAAACAGAAATTAACGGATTTACATCTCCAAGAAATTTAGTTACTATAAATTCAAATACTGCATACGTAACAGATTTATATGCTAATAAAATATATGTTGTTGACTTAAACGATAATAGTATTGTTAGTGAAATAGAAGTAAATGGCTGGTGCGAAGAAATGATATTACATAATGGGAAAGTATATGTCGCTAATGTTGAAGAGAATCAACTTTATGTAATAGACGTTGTAAATAATCAAATTATAGATAGTATTCCTGTTGTAGAAAACCCCTCAGAATTGGAAATTGACAAATCAAACAACATATGGGTTTTATCTAAAGGAAGTTTTTCAAATAGTATTGATCCAGCAATATCAATTTATAACCCAATTCAGGATAGTATTATTTATATAAAAACACTAGATAACTTTAACGGTTCTCCAAGTAATCTAACTATGAATTCTAATAAATCTAATGCTTTTTTCATTCAAGGTGATGTTATCAAGACAAGTGTAAATTATCCATTAAATTTTGAAACAGTTTATTACAATACTGGTCAACAATTTTACGGACTTGGAATCGACCCCTACAACAAAGATATTTACTTGTCAGATGCTATTGATTACGTACAAAATGGAGTGATTTATAGATTGGATAGCTCTGGAAATGAAATTGATGTATTTACTGCTGGAATAATTCCAAACCAATTCACGTTTTATTAATTAAATGTTAAGCCTGCAACAGTAATATCATCTAATTGATCTTCATCACCCATCCATTCATTAGTAAATTCACTAATATATTTCTTTTGTTGATCAGAAGACAGATTACTTGAATTTTCAAGAATACTATGGAATTTAGAATATTTTAACTTTTTACAATTATCTCCACCAAATTGATCAGGAAGACCATCTGAATACAAATACAGCTTATCACCAGAATTAACTTTAATAACCTTTTCTTCAAAGCCTGCAAAGTCATCAACCCAATGACCTACAGGTCTAGGATTCCCTCTAATCACCTGAGGTTCATTATTTCCCAAATAAAGAATTTTTGAATTAGCTCCTGAAAAACAAAGTGAATTGGTATTGGTGTCCAAGGAACACATGGCGACATCCATTCCATCTCTCACATTATGATTTTCGGAAACCAAGCTATTTACTAACAATTCATTCACTTTTTCTAAAATTGATCGTGGTCTTACCAATTTAAAATAATTTACAGCTGACTCAATAAATGTCATACAGAGTAAACTTACCATTGCTCCAGGAACACCATGTCCAGTGCAATCAGCAACTCCAAAAATTACATTATCACCTACTTTATAGGTGAAATAAAAGTCTCCTCCAACAATGTCTTTTGGCTTATAGAAAACAAAAGATTCTCTAAAAACATCTTTAGTCAAATTTTGGTGAGCAATCAAGGCATCTTGAATTCTTTTTGAATAAGTGATACTTGATTTAATCTCATCATTTATTCTAGAAATTTCAGCAGTTCTTTCTTCAACTTTAATCTCTAAAGTTTCACTGTAATTCTTTAATTTAGTATTTAACTCAATTAGCTGAGAATGTTGGTGTTTAATTTTATTTCTATAAACAGTAACATCAACTCCATAAATATTTATGTATTTCTTATCTTTCATTGGAACAAACTCCACATCAAAGATTAATTCATCAAATTGAACGTCTTTTCTTAACCTTAAGTTAGTATTGATAGCTTCTAACATTGAATCTTTAATTGAATGAAAAAATTCATTTTGATCTAATTTAAAACTATCAAGGTATTTTTTACCAGTTTCATTAACATAAAGAGCATTCAGATCATAATCAAACCTAGCAACAACATTAGGGTTTTCATGGGGAAACCTAGCTAAACTATCTATTTTCTCTCCCATTATTAATTGTTGGGTAATATCAAGTCCGAATCCAATGGCCATTTCAAACTTTTTATCACCATCAACAACAGGAAAAAATCTCCTTAAAACAGTTTTAACTTCTCCTTTTTCATTTTTTATAGAATCACTCCACTCTACAGAACTAAGTGTTTTTTTAACAGCATTAAACATGTCTCTTCTTTTCTGAGCACTTTCAGCATCTCTATTTAAATGTTTATTGTATTCAAAATCATCCTTACCAATAATAAATTCTCTCAATTCATTGTTCTTTATACCTGAAGGGTTAACGAATTTATATTTGTGATTTTCATCAAAAACAGCAATATCAACTGGAATTGCATTTAAAACCTTCTCGTAAAAATCTTTCAATGAATTCATTTCAGTAAATAATTTTTGCTTTTCAATTTCAGCTTGTTGCTGAGATGAAACATCTGAAATAATACCTGAAAAAAAAGATTGATTTTTAAACTTAAAAGTTCCTAACATTAAATGAATTGGAAACACTGACCCATCTTTCTTTTTGCCTTCCAATAATGCAACTCCTTTACCAATAACATTTGTTGTGCCTTTTTTAAGATGATTTTCCATCCCTTTATTATGAGATTTCACATATTTTTTAGGCATTAATACTGAAAGCTTTTTGTTTAAAAGCTCATCATTTTCATAGCCAAACATTTTGATAGTAGATTCATTAACATAAGTAATGATTCCCTTGCTGTCCGAAACTACTATTGAATCAAAACTATTAGCAACAATTTTCTCATGCAGCAACTTAGTAAATTGATAATTTCTATTTATTTTTTCAAAATAAAAATCTAAAATAAAAACTAATAAAACCAAAACTAAAGGTGCAGTATCAATTACATAAAGTAGATGATTTTCAGAATGAAATTTTATAAAATCAATCTTAAAAAAAGAAAATTCTGCAATAAATAACAAAGAAAAAAAGGGAAATAAAACCCCAATTATAAATACAATAATATATTTTAAATAGTATGTTTTCATTGTTAATATTTGATATTATAACAAAACAATATTGAGTTATAGATATTATTTAAAATAAAGATGAATAAATTAATCATTACATAAAAATTATATATGACATTTTACTGTACATATTGCTCAAAAAATAAAATTAAAACTTGTGATTCTAAACCAGCACATCTAATTTATAAAAGTAAGCGAATATCATGGCTTTACAATAAATCGAAAAAAAGTGGTGTTCAATTATTAATTTTATCAGGAAAATATGGACTTATCAATGCAAATGATTTAATTGATTATTACGATCAAATATTATTAGAGGAAAATATAATTAGCCATGCATCACTTGTTGAAAAACAACTTTCAAAGTTAATCATAACAAAAATTATTTTTTTTCATCAACCAATTGTAACTGATTTAAATTTATCGTGTTATAAAAGATGTATTGCCTTAGCTTGTAAGAATAAAAATATTAAAATAAACTTTGAAGAAATTAATAACTTATTTGATTAATACAAGCTTTTCTACCTGAATACCATCATTTGTTTCCAATTGAAAATAATATACATCTCTTGCAAATTTACTCAATGAAATATTTTCTTGAAATTGACCTACAAAATCATTAAAATTTCTCTCTAAAACTATTTGGCCCAAATTATTAAACAATAGAATTTTAACATCTTGAGGTTTATTCACTGTAAAAACAACATTTAAGGACTCAACTGCTTGATTAGGATATATATCAAATATAAATTCATCGTTGTAAATAAATTTAATCTCTGAACTTACCACACAACCACCAGCTGATATTACCAACTGATATTCACCTGAATTTACATTTAATAAAACGCTATCATTAGATAGCAAAACACCATTAGAATACCAGGCATAAGAAATGTCAGAATTCAAATCTGATATTTCGGGATATAAATTATTACCATCTTTTTTAAAGTCAACTAAGATGACC
>JBELEU010000145.1:0-5744 GCA_042093455.1 Crocinitomicaceae bacterium
CAGGCCCAATTGATAAAAACAACTTCTCAGCAACTTTAATTTTTTCATTATCAATCCAATTTGGGAAGTTTTGGTTGTTTAAAAAATAACTTTTAAATAATGACGGCAATGCTTCATAGTCAATTTCACCTAAATCGTGCATTAAATTTTTAAATAGAAGACCTATTTCTTTTTTATCAATAGTAGCATATAAATCTTCAACTAACTTATCAGCAATATCATCTTTTACATCTCTATA
The DNA here is from genome assembly GCA_042093455.1 of Crocinitomicaceae bacterium. Taxonomy (GTDB): domain Bacteria; phylum Bacteroidota; class Bacteroidia; order Flavobacteriales_D; family Parvicellaceae. Next base: position 239 of record JBELEU010000145.1, read on the forward strand.
TATTTCTAAATCCTTTGGTCTCATTTGTACTAAATCTCTCAAAAAGATAGTGATTAATTTAAATTAAAGATTAATTCATATTTGTGTATATTTAAATAACTCTAAAATTATGAATTCAAAATCTCCTTCCTTTTCCACAACAACAATCACAGAATTAATGATTCCATCTTATGCAAATTTCTCTGGAAAAATTCATGGTGGTATTTTACTTTCATTAATGGATAAAGTAGCTTTTGCATGTGCATCCAAACATAGCGGTGAATACTGTGTTACAGTTTCTGTTGAGGGAGTTGAATTTTTTCAACCTGTTGAAGTTGGTGAATTAGTTTCATTAACTGGTTCAGTTATTTACGTTGGAAAAACCTCAATGATAGTTGGAATTCATATTGAATCTTTGAAGCCTAAAACTGGTGAAACAAAGCATACAAATTCTTGTTATTTTACCATGGTAGCTAAAAACGAAGAAGGTGAAAAAACAACAGTTCCTAGTTTAAATATTGAAAACATTAATCAACTTAAAAGATTTGTAGAAGGGAAAGAAATTAAAAAATTTAGCCGCAAAAAAAGAAAATTATTAGATATGGGTATTGAAGCATATAACAAAGAGGATCTCATTGATGCCTGTAAAAATGAAAGATGTGATGTCACTAAAATATAACATTACTTTTCAATATGGAGGCTTTATCTGAATGGGGGTACTTGGGGCTTTTTTTAGCTAGTTTTCTTGCAGCAACAATATTACCTTTAAGTTCAGAAATTGTATTTAGTGTATTGATAGTAAACAAGTATGATCTATCTATATGTTTATTTGTTGCAACATTAGGAAATTGGGTTGGAGGAATGAGTAGCTACGCTTTAGGATGGTTAGCCAAATGGAGTTTTATTGAAAAATACCTAAGAATAAAAAAAGAAAGAATACAAAGCTTTAAAATTAAAATAGAAAACTGGGGCAGCTTCATAGCTTTTTTTTGCTGGCTACCAATTGTTGGAGATCCTTTAGCTGTAGGGCTTGGCGTTCTTAAAACCAATATCATTAAGGTTTCTATATGGATGTTAATTGGTAAAATGATTAGGTACATGGCATGGGCAGCAATAACTTATTGGGGATTTTCATTTATTTAATTAGATATGGTTTATTCTTGCATTTAAAACTAATATTTTAGTAATAATTTAAATTTGAGTAATGGAAATTGGTATTGATAGTTTTGCAGCAACTGAAAACAATAAAAAAGCCAATTCAAAAGCCAATGCTGATGCTATTGAAAAATTGATTGACAGAATTGAATTTGCAGATAACAAAGGATTACATGTTTTTGGAATAGGTGAACACCATCGATACGAATTTCTTGATTCAGCACCACATATGATTCTTGCAGCAGCAGCAGCAAGAACAAGTCAAATTACCTTAACAAGTGCTGTTACTGTTCTTAGCGCTGCAGACCCCGTAAGAGTATTTCAGAATTATGCTACACTGGATTTAATTTCAAAAGGGAGAGCCGAAATTATTGCAGGTCGAGGCTCATTCACTGAAGCTTTTCCACTTTTTGGACATAAATTAAAAGAGTATGATGCTCTATTTAGTGAAAAACTAGAATTATTATTAGAAATAAGAGACAATGAAAAAGTTAATTGGGAAGGCCAATTTAGACCTAAAATGAAAAATCTATCAGTGTACCCAAGGCCATTCAAAAAAAACCTTCCAATTTGGATTGGTGTTGGAGGAACACCTAACTCTTTTATAAGAGCAGGAACATTAGGCATGCCCCTAATGATAGCTGTTATTGGAGGTGAGACACAAAGGTTTAAACCCTTAGTTGACTTATATAGAGAAGCTGGAAGAAGGGCTGGACATGATAAAGGAAAATTAAAAGTTGGTCTTCATTCTTTGGGCTATGTTGCTGAAACATCAGCGCAGGCAGTAGAAGATTATTTTCCTGGCTATGCTGAAACTTTTACAAGAATCGGGAAGGAAAGGGGTTGGCCTCCTGTAACTTTAAAAAGGTTCAAAGAACAGAATGGTCCAAATGGAGCATTCCTAATAGGAAATCCAGATGAAATAGCCAATAAAATAATTAGACACAGCAAAGCACTTGGTGGAATTGATAGATTTACATTTCAAATGGACAATGCTGGTTTAAATCACTCCAAACTTAAAAAGTCAATTAAGCTAATTGGAGAAAAGGTAATTCCTCATGTTCAGAAAAATGAATGCTAAGCATAATCAAAACAACCATAATTACATACATTTGGAGTTACATTTGAATGAATAAAATTTCTGTCATATTAACCTCATACAATGGTGAAAAAACCATAGAAAGAACAATTCAATCCATTTTAAATCAAAATGGAATAAACGATTTTTTTTCAATAGAATTAATCAGTATTGATGATTGTTCTACAGACAATACAAACAAAATAATTAGTCATTTTGACATTGTAAAGCTAAAAAATTCAAAAAATTCAGGTGGACCAAATACTGGCAGAAATATTGGTTTAAAAAAAGCATCAGGAAATTACATTTGCATAGCTGATCAAGATGATATTTGGGATGAAAACAAAATAATAAAACTACTACCATACTTACAAAAAGCACCCATTGTAAGCTCAGGATACAAGTTGTATGACACCTCACAAAAAAAGGAGTTTACAAGAGGAAATAAAAATGAAAATGGTTTTATTAAATTCTCGAAAAACGAAACCTTTTTAAAGAGGTTAACCAAGTCCATTTCAGGGCAAAGCACATATTTAGGCTCTTTAATTTTTGAACAAAGCCTTAAAGAAATTTTATTTGAAGAGGAATATGGAATGGTAGATTTTGATTGGATGGTTCAACTTTTTCATCAACAAGAATCTATTGAAGTATGCGAACCTCTATACATCAGGTATGTTGATGGAAATAATTTATCATTAAATGAATCATACAGAGAAAAAGATTTTATTTTCTCATTGAAATTCATTGAGAAATATAGTCTAGAATACCCAAGAGAAGTGAAAATTGCCCATAAAAAAATTCACGGTAGTAGAGCAAGATATTACTACATTGTTGGAGACATGAAAAAAGCAAGATATTATTTTTTAAAATCTTCTATAAATCTTAAAACATTTGCCTATTATGTGACTACATTTGTAGGCTCAAAATATGTAAAGAAAAAATTTAATGTGTTTGGATAATGAGTGAAAGAAAATCTAAAATTTTATTATTACTTGGCTGTCAAAGAAGTGGCACTACTCTGCTAGCAGCTATGCTTGGTGGACATTCTGAAATCAACATGATTTTTGAATCTACAACTGATGACGTTCTTAAGTTAATAGGTAAAAAATACAGTGGAAATAAAGCTCTAGTTCGTAGACAAATACGCTACTCACAAAGGTCATCAAAATTTGGTCATTTAATGAATCGATTAGCTAATTTTGATCTTGCAAAAAAACACAGACATCACAAAAAAAGACCTTTCCCTACATCAAAAATGTCTATTCAAGACTACATCAATGAAGAAGCAAAAATAATTACGATTACGAGAAACAAAGAAGAGGTCCTAAAAAGCATTACATCAAGAACAAAAATGTCTTGGTTACAAGCTGAAAAAGAATACGATTTAGCTATTGATGAAATGAACAAGGTGAAAGACATTGCTTTTAATATCAATTTTGCTGACTTAGTTAAAAATCCAGCAATTACACTTAAGGAAATTTGTAAATTTCTTGAATTAGATTTTGAAGAAAGAATGTTAAAGGGTCCAGAATATAATTTTGTTTATCCTAATAAATCTGTTATTGCAGGTAAGTCAAAAAATGCAACATTGTAAAATACACAGCATTATGTCTTACTTATTGTGTTCCATTATTGTAAATTAGAGTTATATCTATTGTAAAATAGATAAATACATCACCATGAAAAAATTAATTCAAATAACTGGACTATTATCAGCATTGCTTTTGCTTTCAGGAAATATATTTAAAACACTTCACTTACCAGGAACAATTTTTTTAATCACATCTGCAGTAATTATTTTCGTAACACTTTTCATACCGCTTCTTGTAACGCACAACTTATCTAATACTAAAAATACAATTGAGAAAATTCGTTTAATGTTAGCTAACTTACTTTCAATGATGATAGTAACAGGTATATTTTTTAAGCTAATGCATTGGCCCTATGCCACAATGATTATGCTCATCAGCATTGGGTTTTTTGTTTTCGGATATGTGCCCTTTTATTATTTATCAAAAATTAAAAAATCAAACTTATTTGACACAACTGTAAATACAGTATTCATGATGATTTTTGGAGGAATGTTGTATACCTTGTTTGATCTTAGTAGTATTTAACCATGAATATTGCAATAATTGGAGGAGGTGCAGCAGGTTTTTTCTCTGCAATTAATGCAAAAGAAAATCACCCACATGCTCATGTAATAATTTTTGAGAAAACTCAAAAAACACTTTCTAAAGTTAAAGTTTCTGGCGGTGGTCGTTGTAATGTAACTAATGGAACATCATCAGTAAATGAATTACATAAAGCATATCCTAGAGGAGGAAAAAAACTTAAAAAAGCTTTCACTGAATTTAACACTACCGACACCATAAATTGGTTTGAATCAAGAGGAGTTCCTCTATATACACAAGACGATAATCGAGTATTTCCACAATCAAATAATTCTCAATCAATTGTTGATTGTTTATTTAGGGAAATTAAAAAGCTTTGCATCGTTTTAAAAACTGGAACAACCATAGATAAAATAGAACCTGAGGGAGAACAATTAAAAATCTCTTTTAAAAATGAAAAAAACCAACCTCAGCTATTCAATAAAATCATAGTAGCAACTGGTGGATCTCCCAAAAGAGAAGGATTAAAATGGTTGGAAAAATTAGGACATAAAATTGAAACTCCTGTTCCATCACTGTTTACATTTAACATGCCTAATCAAGCCATCACAAAGCTGATGGGCTTGGTAGCAGAGCCGACCACAGTATCTATTCAGGGGACCAAACTAAAATCTACTGGTCCGCTTCTTGTCACCCATTGGGGAATGAGTGGTCCAGCAATTTTAAAACTATCAGCTTTTGGAGCAAGATTATTGAACGATAAAAATTATGATTTTAATGTTCAAGTTAATTGGATAAATGAGCCAAATAATGAAAAAATTTCAGATCAAATCAATCAAATCATTAAGTCTAATCCAAAAAAGCTAATCACCAATATAAAGCCCTTTAACCTTCCTGAAAGGTTATGGAATTACTTGATTGAACGAAGCCAATTACCTAGCAATAAGAAATGGGGAGAATTGGGAAATAAAGGCATAAATAAATTAGTCAATTTATTATCCAATGACATTTACAATGTAAAGGGGAAAACTACTTTCAAAGAAGAATTCGTTACATGTGGAGGAGTAAGTTTAGAGAGTATTTCCTTAAACAATATGGAAAGTAAAGTTTGTAAAAACCTTTATTTTTCTGGTGAAGTTTTAGATATCGATGCAATAACTGGTGGTTACAACTTTCAAGC
>JBELEU010000146.1:0-5005 GCA_042093455.1 Crocinitomicaceae bacterium
ATTGAAGCTGATATTAATTATGTTACAAACACTGAAAGAGGAACCTGCTATGGATGAAAGATCATTTAACAGGTCATTTGTTTATTTTAAGAATTTAGAAAAAATAGCTAAAGACCTAAACGATTTAAAGAAATTAAATGCTAACAACAACTAAATATAACCAGACAACAATTTCTAAAAAGATTTCACTTTCAGGAGTAGGTCTTCACACTGGAAAAGATGTTACATTAACTTTTCATCCTTCGAAGGCAAATTCTGGTTATGTGTTTAAAAGAATAGACCTTGAAAATGAACCCATAATTGAAGCTGACATTAATTATGTTACAAACACTGAAAGAGGAACCTGCTTAAACAAAAATAATATTACTATTCAAACATGTGAACATGTTCTCGCTTCTTTAGTTGGTCTACAAATAGACAACGCCCTTATTGAATTAAATGCTTCTGAACCTCCAATAATGGATGGATCCTCTAAATTTTTTGTCGAGGCTTTAGAAAAAGCAGGTATTCGGAAATTAGAGGAAAAAAGAAAAGAATTTGTTGTTAAAAATGTAATCTCCCTAAAAGATGAAAATTCTGGAAGTGAAATTACAATTATTCCTTCTGAGGAATATAAGGTAACAACAATGGTTGATTTTGGAACTAAAATTTTAGGTACACAAAATGCTTCAATTGCATCTCTTTCTGATTTTAAAAATGATATTTCAAACTGTAGAACTTTTAGTTTTCTACATGAAATTGAAATGCTTCTAAATAAGGGATTAATTAAAGGAGGTGATTTAAATAACGCAATAGTTTATGTTGATAAACCTCTTTCTGATTCAACAATGGAAAAACTAAAAAAAGCATTCAATAAAGATAAAATTAAGGTTAAATCAAATGGGATTTTGGATAATCTAACACTTCATTATCCTAATGAGGCTGCAAGGCATAAGCTTTTAGATGTAATTGGTGATTTAGCTCTAATAGGAACCAAATTAAGGGGTAAAGTAATAGCAAATAAACCAGGACACTATATAAACACCAAATTTTCTAAAAAAATGAAAGACATTATTCGAAATTCAAAAAAGAATGATATTCCTGAAATTAACGTTTCTTCGAAGCCAATTATGGATACTACTAAAATAATGGAGATATTACCGCATAGGCCTCCTTTTTTATTTATTGATAAGATCTATGAATTAACTGACGATATGGTAATTGGTGTTAAAAATGTTACAATTGACGAAGATTTTTTCAAAGGACATTTTCCTGATTACCCAGTAATGCCAGGTGTAATTATAATTGAAGCTATGGCTCAAATGGGTGGAATTTTAGTAATGTCAAAACTAGATGATCCCCAAAATTACTTAACTTTCTTTGCAAAAATTGACAAAGTTAGATTTAGAAATAAAGTTCATCCTGGTGATACAATAATTTTTAAATGTTCATTAATAGGACCTTTTAGAAGAGGTATATGTCACATGCAAGGTTTGGCCTATGCTAATGGAAAGTTATGCGCGGAAGCTGAATTAACTGCACAGATAACAAAAGTAAAATAATATGAAACAACCACTTTCTTATATTCATCCAAATGCTAAAATAGCTAAAAATGTAGTTATTGAACCTTTTACATCTATTGATGGTGACGTAGAAATAGGTGAGGGTTCATGGATTGGATCTAATGTTTCCATCATGGATGGTGCAAGGATTGGAAAAAATTGTAATATTTACCCTGGTGCTGTGATTTCAGCAAACCCACAGGATTTAAAATATAATAATGAAAAAACTTTTGTTGAGATTGGAGATAATGTAACTATCAGAGAATGTGTAACGATTAATAAAGGAACAAATGATCGACTAAAAACAGTTATTGGAAATAATTGTTTAATTATGGCTTATTCTCACGTAGCGCATGATTGTCTTGTAGGAAATAATTGTATTTTTTCAAACAATACCACATTAGCAGGTCATGTTACAGTTGGTGATTATGTGATTATTTCTGGTTTGACAGCTATTCATCAATTTTGTTCAATTGGAAACCATGCATTTGTTACAGGTGGTTCTTTAGTTAGAAAAGATGTTCCACCGTATGTTAAAGCAGCCAGAGAACCTCTTTCTTATGTAGGTATAAATTCAGTTGGATTAAGAAGGAGAGGTTACCAATCAGATAAAATTAGAGAAATTCAGAATATATACAGATTATTATATCAAAAAAACTATAATAATTCACAGGCATGTGCAATTATTGAGGCTGAAATGGAAGCTTCTGATGAAAGAGACGAAATATTAATGTTTATCAAAAATTCTCATCGAGGAATAATGAAAGGCTACACTAAATCAAATTAAAATGAGTACAACATCAGATATTAGAAATGGATTGTGCATAAAATACAATCATGATATATATAAGATAATAGAATTCTTGCATGTTAAACCTGGAAAAGGTCCTGCATTTGTAAGAACTAAACTTAAAAGTTTAACAAGCGGCAAGGTTGTAGATAATACATTTTCAGCAGGTCATAAAATCGATGTTGTCAGAGTTGAAACAAATAAATTTCAGTATTTGTATAATGATTCAACAACTTATCACTTCATGAATACAGATGATTACAATCAGATATCAATTGAAGAAAAATTTCTAGACAACCCTCAATTAATGAAAGAAGGTGAAGTTGTAACGGTGATTACTAATTCTGAAACTAGTTTACCCCTTTCTGTTGAAATGCCACCAAGTGTTATTTTAGAGGTTGTTTCAACGGAACCAGGTGTCAAAGGAAATACCGCAACTAATGCAACAAAACCAGCAACACTTGAAACAGGAGCTGTTGTAAACGTCCCATTATTTATTAATGAAGGAGATAAAATTAAAGTGGATACTGTTAAAGGAAACTATAAAGAAAGACATAAAGAATAATGAGTGTATTAGTAGATAAAAATTCAAGAATAATAGTTCAAGGTTTTACAGGAAAGGAAGGTACATTTCACTCAGCTCAAATGATTGAGTACGGAACTAAAATTGTTGGCGGTGTAACCCCAAAAAAAGGTGGTCAAACACATTTAGATTTACCAGTATTTAATTCAGTTGCAGATGCCATCAAAGAAACCAACGCTAACACAAGTATAATATTTGTTCCTCCAGCATTTGCTGCAAATGCTATCATTGAGGCTGCGGATGCTGGAATTAAGTTAATTATAGCTATTACGGAAGGTATCCCTGTACGAGATATGATTAGAGTCAATAATCACATAAAAGATATTGATACTGTTTTGGTTGGACCAAATTGTCCAGGTGTCATTACACCTGATGAAGCTAAGGTTGGGATTATGCCAGGTTTTATTTTCAAAAAAGGTAGAGTTGGTATTGTTTCTAAATCTGGTACACTTACATATGAAGCTGCTGATCAAGTTGTAAAACAGGGTTTAGGTATATCAACTGCAATTGGAATAGGAGGAGATCCTATAATTGGAACAACTGTTAGAGACGCTTTAATGCTTTTTGTTAATGATACTGAAACTGAAATTATTGTTTTGATCGGGGAGATTGGAGGACAATTAGAGGCAGATGCTGCCAAATGGTACCATAAATCTAATTCTAAAAAACCTGTTATTGGATTTATTGCAGGGGAAACCGCACCTTCAGGAAGAACAATGGGACATGCTGGTGCTATTGTTGGTGGAGCTGATGATACTGCTGCTGCAAAAAAAAGAATTTTAAGAGAATATGGAATTCATGTAGTTGATTCCCCAGCTGAAATTGGAAAAAAAGTTTTAGAGATAAATAATAGATAATATGAAAATTTTAAAGGGAAAAACAGCAATTATCACTGGTGCCACAAGAGGTATTGGAAGGGGTATTGCTACGGTTTTTGCTAAACAAGGAGCAAATGTCTTATTTACTTACTCAAGTTCTTCAGATTTAGCTAAAGAAATTGAAAATGATTTATCTAAAGAGAATGTTGTTGTTAGAGGATATAAGTCTGACGCATCCAGCTTTGATGATTGTAAAAAGTTAGTTGATCAAATCACTGAAGAATTTGATACCGTTGATATACTTATAAATAATGCTGGTATTACCAGAGATAATTTACTTATGAGAATGCAGGAAGAAGATTTTGATAAAGTTATTGAGGTTAATTTAAAATCTGTATTTAACATGACAAAAGCGATTCAGAGAACAATGTTAAAACAAAGATTTGGCTCAATCATTAATATGAGTTCGGTTGTTGGTGTAAAAGGTAATGCTGGTCAATCTAATTATGCAGCTTCAAAAGCCGGAATTATTGGTTTTTCTAAATCAATTGCCTTGGAACTTGGTTCAAGGAACATTAGATGTAATGTTATAGCACCCGGTTTCATAGAAACAGAAATGACTGAAATCCTAGATGAAAAAGTTGTTCAGGAATGGAGAAATTCTATTCCTTTGAAAAGAGGTGGCACACCTCTTGATATAGCTAATACATGTGTCTGGTTAGGAAGCGATATGTCTTCCTATGTAACAGGTCAAACCATTCATGTTAATGGTGGACTATTAACTTAATACTAAAATTAAAAATTAAAAATTATGAATAAATTACCAAAAATTGGAGTTCCATTGTTAATTGCATTAACATTTGGATTATTACTAGTTGCTAAGTCTATAGTAACTATAGGAAGTGGAGAGGCAGGAGTAGAGTATAGACTATTTGGTGGTGGTGTTGTTACTGATGAACCACCATTAGATGAAGGCTTAAGGTTTATTTTACCCTGGAATTCAGTTTTTATTTACGAAGTAAGACAGCAAGAAGTTTTTGAAAAAATGAATGTACTTTCATCAAACGGATTGGATATTCAGTTAGAAGCTTCAGCTTGGTTTCAACCTAGATACGAAGATTTGGGTAAACTCCATCAAGAAAAGAGTGAAGCTTATAAACAGAGAATTCTTTTACCTGCTATTAGATCTGCAGCGAGAAGTGTTGTAGGAAGATATACACCTGAACAACTCTACTCATCAAAAAGAGATGCTATCCAAACTGAGATTTTTGTA
>JBELEU010000146.1:5015-5739 GCA_042093455.1 Crocinitomicaceae bacterium
GATGTAACCCTTCCTCCGTCAATCAAAGAGGCTATTGAAAGAAAATTAAAGCAAGAACAAGAATCTTTAGAATATGAATTTAGACTTGTTACTGCTACTAAAGAGGCTGAAAAACAGAGAATTGAAGCACGAGGTAAGGCCGATGCAAACAAAATATTAGCAGCTTCTTTAACTCCAAATATCCTTAGAGACAAAGGAATTGAAGCTACTTTAAAGTTAGCTGAATCAAGTAATTCCAAAGTTGTTGTTGTAGGAAGCGGTGATGATGGATTACCACTAATACTAGGAAATAATTAGGAATTTTTATTTTCTTTTAGTTTAAAACATAAAAAAAGCACCATTTATTGGTGCTTTTTTTTATTAATGTATATGTCTGAATTTATTCTTCTTCCATAATAACTCCTTGGTTAAATTGATTAACGGTTACTATCTTGCCATCAATAATATAAAATCTCAATTCAGCATTGACACCACCTTTTTGCTCACCATCATCGTAATTCATAACATAGTCAGCATAAACGTGTTCGCCACCTCTTGTAGGATCTAAATCTACAGAAAATGCACCTTGCAGTGTCCATCCATAATCAACGTTATTGGCTTTCATATTCGAATCTCTTTTTCTTGCCATTTCAGTCATTTCTGAAGCTTTCACTGTTTGTCCATTTTGATATGTAACAGTGGCAGTATCAGCAAATAATTCAAGAGATTCTTCCCATTTGCCTTC
>JBELEU010000147.1:0-5721 GCA_042093455.1 Crocinitomicaceae bacterium
AGAATAAATGCTGATGACTGAGTAATATTTGTTCCAGTTTCAGAGAAGATTCCCATTTTTAGTAGGGCTAATCCTGAAAGAAAAATAAGTCCTGGAAATATGTATTTTTTTATGTATAAGCTAATCTGATCCATTTAAATCTATTTAATTGATGTACAAATCTAATATTTTTTTCATTTCTATTGCAGGTAAAAGAACTATTGTGTTTTTCTTTTAATCTTAATGATTTGTCTTTCAATTAATGCTAAAACAAAGATTAATATTTTAAATTATCTTTTTTTATTAAAATTTAATTTCTTATAAAATCTAATTATTAAACTAATAATTTATAATTGCAGATAAAAACTAAATTAAAAATTAAAATACATATATTTGAGACATAATAGAATTTCAAATACTTTGAATAATACAATTTTAAAAGATGCTTTTACAATTATGTCAAAAGCTCGCTCTATGAGCTCCTTGTTTGAAGAGCAAAAGGAAATTACATCAAAATATGTTCATGCTACTTCTAAAGGTCACGAAGCGGTTCAAATTGCATTAGGAATGCAGCTTCTTAGTACTGATTTTGTATTTCCTTATTATAGAGATGATTCCATTCTACTTTCTATTGGACTTAGGCCTTTCGATTTAATGCTTCAGTTACTGGCTAAAAAATCAGACCCTTTTTCAGGTGGAAGAACTTATTATTCTCATCCTAGTTTGAACGATCCTGATAAGCCCAAGATTCCTCATCAATCTTCAGCAACAGGTATGCAGGCTATTCCAGCAACTGGTGTAGCTATGGGAATACAGTACAAGGAATTGTTGAATATAAATGATGTAAATCAAAGTCCTTTGGTTGTGTGTTCATTGGGGGATGCTAGTTGTACTGAGGGAGAAGTTGCTGAAGCCTTTCAGATGGCGGTTCTTAAAAAATTACCAATTGTTTTTTTTGTTCAAGACAATGAATGGGATATTTCTGCAAGTGCAGATGAAATAAGAGCTCAAGATATTTCCCATTATGCTAGAGGCTTTAAAGGGCTTGAGGTTGTTAAAATTAACGGAACTGATTTTACAGAATCATTTGGTAAAATACAAACTACTTTTCAAAAAGTTAGAGATAGAAAAGGACCAGTATTAATACATGCAAGCGTTCCTTTACTTAATCACCATACTTCAGGAGTAAGAATGGAATGGTATAGAGATGATTTAGAGGAACAAATCAAAAGAGATCCATATCCACATTTAGAAAAACAATTGAATAAAGCTGGAATTTTAAAAGCTGAAATTATTTCCATCAAAGAAAATGCCGAAAAAGAAGTTCAATTGGATTTTGAAATGGCACTTAAAGAAGAAGATCCCTCTGAAGAAGATTTAACAACGCATTATTTTGCCCCCTCTCCTGTTACAGAAGAATCTGGTGAAAGGTCACCAAAGGGAAAACAACCAACCGTTATGGTTGATTCTGCTCTTTTTGCAATTAGAGAGTTGATGGAAAAAGACCCTTCTTGTTTATTATATGGACAAGATGTCGGTAAAAGGTTAGGTGGTGTATTTAGAGAAGCAGCTACCTTGGCTCAACAATTCGGAGATGAGAGAGTATTTAATACTCCAATTCAAGAGGCTTTTATTGTTGGAAGTACTGTAGGTATGTCTGCTGTAGGTTTAAAACCAATTGTTGAAGTACAATTTGCTGATTATATTTGGCCTGGTTTAAATCAATTATTTACTGAAGTTAGTAGGTCAAATTATCTTTCTAATGGTAAATGGCCGGTAAATATGATTTTAAGAGTTCCTATTGGAGCTTATGGATCAGGTGGTCCTTACCATTCTTCAAGTGTTGAATCTGTTGTTACAAACATAAAGGGAATTAAGATTGCTTATCCTTCAACTGGTGCTGATCTTAAAGGTTTAATGAAGTCAGCTTATTATGATCCAAATCCTGTTGTTATTTTTGAACATAAAGGTTTGTATTGGAGTAAGATTAAAGGCACTGAAGAGGCCATGACTATTGAGCCTAGCGAAGATTATGTGATACCATTTGGGAAGGCAAGAGTTGTTGCTGAAGCGGATCAAAAAAATATTGAATCAGGTGATTCTTTAGTCATTATAACATATGGTCGTGGAGTTTATTGGTCGCTTGAAGCTGCAAAAAACCTTAAAGAAAAAGTCTCTATTCTTGATTTAAGAAGTTTGTCCCCTCTTGATGAGGAGGCTATTTATGAAATGGCAAAAAAGCACGGAAAAATAATTTTGGTAACAGAGGAATCAGTTGAGGCTTCATTTACTTTGGGAATCGCTGGTAGAATTCAAAAAAATTGTTTTGAATTTTTAGATGCACCTATTCAAATTGTGGGGTCTATTGATACGCCTGCAATCCCTTTAAACTCTTCACTTGAAGAAGCTCTTTTACCCAATGCTGAAAAAGTTAAAACAGTTATTCATAATTTATTGGATTATTAATTTTTATTAATTCGATTATTAAAATAATAAGTTTGTACTATCAAATTTAAAACAATGGAATTTTTTTCAGAAATATATTACGGAAATACAATAACAGACTGGTGTATTGCTTTTGCTATATTATTGGGTTCATTCATATTAACCAAGTTGTTTTATTGGGTGTTTTCTAATGTCATAAAAAAAATCACAGCTAGAACTAAATCAACTGTTGATGATGTACTAGTGAATAAACTTGAAAAGCCTATAATATATTTTATTATAATTCTAGGTTATTGGATTGCTGTTCACTGGTTAAATTCTTCTGAGTGGCCTGAAAACATTTTACCCAATTTAGAAAAGATAGCTTATTTGGCGTTAGTTTTTAACTTAACCTCTGTGGTTTCAAGAGTGATAGATGCTTTAATTTCTGAAGTCATCATGCCTATTACTGAGAAAACAGAAAGTGAATTTGATGATCAATTAATTCCAGTTATTAGAAAAGGAATAAAAGCTATTATTTGGGTTCTTGGTATAATTATTGGCCTTGATAATATAGGCTTTGATATTGCGGCTATGATTGCTGGTTTAGGAATTGGAGGATTGGCCTTGGCATTAGCTGCTCAAGACTCCATAAAAAACATTTTTGCAGGAATTATGATTTTCTTAGATAAGCCTTTTAAGATGAAAGATAGAATTCAAATTAACGGTTTTGATGGAATTGTTGAAGAGGTTGGTATAAGAAGTACAAGGATAAGAACTTTGGAAGGTAGAATTGTTACTATTCCTAACTGTACGTTTACCGATAATAGCGTTATTAATGTTACTTCTCAACCTGCACTAAAAATTAAACTTAACCTTGGGCTTACTTACGATACTGATGAGGTTAGAATGCAGAAGGCTTTAGATATTATAGGTGAAATTGTTTCTGATAATAGAGAGCTAATTGAGGAAAACTATTATGCAGGTTTTAATCAGTTTGGTGATTTTTCGCTCAATATTTTATTTATTTATTACATCAGACCAGAGGCTCATTGGCTAGATTCCCAAACAGTAGTGAGTAAAGAAATTTTAAAAAGGTTTAACGCAGAAAATTTAGAGTTTGCATTTCCAACGCAAACAATATTTAAAAAAGAATTGAAATAAATACTTAGGCTAATCAAAAAAAAAGCCGAGCATTAACTCGGCTTTTTTTTAATGTGTGATTTGTGTTAATTAATTCCAATCAATTCAACAACAAATATTAAATCAGTATTTGGCCCAATTGATGGTCCAGCTCCTCTTTCACCATATGCGAGTTCAGAAGGTACAATTAATTTCCATTTTGATCCAACAGGCATTAATTGAAGTGCTTCAGTCCATCCCGCAATTACTCCACCAACTGGAAAAGAGATAGATTCACCTCTTTCAACTGAACTATCAAAAACAGTTCCGTCAAGTAAAGTTCCATGGTAATGAGTTTCTACATTGTCATTTTTAGTGGGTACTGGACCATTTCCTTCTTTTAGGATTTGATATTGTAAACCACTTAAAGTTGTTACCATCTCGTTTGAAGATGATGCATCAGCTAACCATTGGTTTTTAAATTCTGCATTTTCAGCTTTACTTTCCAATTGTTTTTGTTCTTCCTCTTGCTGTAAAGCTAACATGAATCTATTCATTGTAGCTTGAGCAAGTGAGTCAGCAACTTTTGGCTCTTCATTGTTCAGCATATCGTTGATTGCATCATTGAATGCATCTTTATTCAGTTCAGGATAATTTTGAGCTATTCCTTTTCCCACATTAGTTCCAATAATGTAACTCAATGAATCATTGTTGGTTTCTAATTTGAATTCTTGTTCTTCAACATCTGAACTACAGCTTGAGATTGTTGCAATAATTCCAAATAATAATAGTTTTTTCATTTTAGTTAATCTTTAATAATTCAACTTCAAAAATTAGTGTTGAGTATGGTCCGATTGATTGTCCAGCTCCTCTTTCACCATAAGCAAGGTTGTATGGAATATAAAGTTTCCATTTAGATCCAACATTCATTAATTGTAATGCTTCAGTCCATCCTGCAATAACTCCATTAACTCCAAAAGAAATTGGTTGACCTCTTTCAACAGAGCTGTCAAAAACAGTTCCATCTAATAGAGTTCCGTGGTAATGTGTTTCAACATTGTCAGTAGCAGCTGGAATTGGTCCATTCCCTTTTTTTAGGATTTCGTACTGTAGGCCACTTTTTGTAGTTGTAACTCCTTTTCTTTTGCCGTTTTCTGCAAGAAAGTCAGCTCCAGCTTTTATGATTCCTTCACTTGCAGCAGCTTGTTGTTTTGTGAAATAATCTTGAATCATTTTTTGTGCTTCAGCACCTTGAATGGAAGGTGATTTACTTGCATCAAGTACATCTTTTATTCCATCATAAAAATTAGCTGTGTCAATATCAGAAAACTGTTTTTGAATATTTTCTCCAATATTTACTCCTAAGCTATAGCTTACTGTTTCTATTTCTGTTTTTTGTTTTGTTTGTGCACTCATTATTAGGCTAGTTGTTATTGTTATTAGTGTAATGACATATTTTATGTACATGATTTTGGTTTTTTTTCAAATATAAATAAGTAGAAAGGTTTAGAGGGGAGTGAAAATGTTATTCTATGTTAAATTAATTAACCTTCTTTTTTGTCTTCAGTTTTATCTTCTATTTCTTTTGTTGTTTCTGTTTTTGGATCTTCTTTGAGTTTTAGCTTTTTTGCATCATGAAGAAGATTGTACCATTGAAATAGTTTTTTAATATCAGAATTATAAACTTGCTCTTTATCATAATTAGGAAGTACTTCTTCAAGATACGCGCTTAATTTATTAGCATTTTCTTTGTGTGATATACACTTATCGCCATTTTCTTTCTCAAAAATTGTTTTATATATATCTGACAATAGAACCTCTTCATCATAAGTATAAATGCTAATATCAGCTAATGCACTAATCTTGTTTGAATTGAAGGTAGGGAATCTTTTTCCTTCTGCTAAAGATTCAACAATTACATTGTTTTTAGATTTCCCAACTACTGTGTATAATCCAGGTTTCCCAGAAATTGTTATTATATCAGTTAAATCCATTTTTTGATTTTAATTTGCGCCAAAACTAATATATTATAATATCATAATAGCATATTAATTAAAAAACTACACAAAAATCTATTTGTATGATTCTTTATACAGGGTTTTATGATTTTAGAATCTAAACTAATTGATTAAATACTTTAATTAACAACAAGTTTGATAGGGTAGGTGTTTGGTTTGTTTTTTAAAATCAACCAAT
>JBELEU010000148.1:0-5711 GCA_042093455.1 Crocinitomicaceae bacterium
TGGATACCCAAAAGCTTGTTGTTGTTGACTTAACACAAAAGACAATGGAATACTCAGTAATGGTGTGGATATGTTTAAGTTGGCTTGTAGCTGCCAAAAAAAAGGACTTCTTTCTGAAGGACCATTGTAATAGGTTCCCATTGATCCCAATGAACCAGAAACTTGTACTAAATCTTCTTTTTTAATTTTATCCAAATCTTGACTCATCACTGAAAAAGCAATGATTGTTGAAAAAAATGTTAAAAAAGTTATTTTCATTAAATCAAATGTAAAACAATATTTCCTAATAATTTATTTGATTTTTTCGCTATTTTTGATACATGTCAGATTATGCAAATTTTGTTAAAATTGCAATGGTTATTTTTTCAATTTTAATTGGAATTGAATGGACAGTAAGTTTACTACTAAAAAAACAAATTTACAGACTATTTGATACAGTCACAAGTATTAGTTCTGGAATGACCAATAACTTAAAAAGTATTTTAAAATTATCCATTGTAATAATTAGCTACCAATGGATGTACGAAAACTGGTCACTCAAACTTCTGGATACAAGTTGGTTGATTTTCCTAATTGCATTTGTAGGTACAGATTTTGCTTATTATTGGTCTCATAGATTTAATCACAGAATAAACATAATGTGGAATAGACACATCATCCACCACTCTAGCGAAGAATACAATCTAGCTTGCGCCCTTCGACAAAGCATTTCTGGCATCACTGAGGTTTATTTTTTTCTTTATTTACCACTAGCCTTAATTGGGGTGCCAACTACAGTAATGAGCATAATTCTGCCTTTGCACTTATTTGCCCAATTTTGGTATCACACTCGTCTTATCAAAAAGATGGGAATACTGGAACATATCCTTGTAACACCTTCTCATCACAGGGTACATCACGCAATTAACAATGAATACATTGATAAAAATTATGCATCAATATTTATAATATGGGATAAAATATTTGGTACATTCCAAAAGGAGCTAGAATCAATCCCACCAGTATATGGTGTTAAAAAACAAGTAAAAACTTGGAATCCAATATTGATTAATTTTTTACATCTATACCAAATATTAAAAGATGCTTTTAGAACAAAAAAATGGACAGATAAGATTAAAATATGGTTCATGCCAACTGGTTGGAGACCAAATGATTTAAAAACAAAATACCCAATTGAAACAATAGAAAATCCTTACACATACAACAAATACGAAATAAATAGTGGAATAGCCCTAAAAGTATGGTCCATTATTCTTTTGAGCTTGCATTTTCTGATGCAGTTTCATTTGATTTTCCTTCTGGACAAGACCGACTTCATTCCTCTTTTAATGTATGGCTTGTTCATTTTATCATCCATATTAAGTGCAACATCCTTAATGGACAGAAATAAGTTGTTTCTTCCTTTTGAGTTCATGAAGTTTTTGTTCGGTTATTTTTTGATAATCAAGTATCCAGAATTATTACAATTATTTGAAGATTTCTCATTATCTTCATGGGTATGTTTATTGTTCCTTTTCTTTTCAATTCTAATCTCAATCTATTTTTCAATTTTAGACAAAAAAGAAATACATGCTATAAAACTTCAAAAACAGCAACATGAAAATCCTTACTAAAAATTTCATTTTATCTTTTTTAATATTAATTCAAACACCTTTTTATTTCACTCAAACTTGTCTTGATTTTGATGGAATAGATGATAGAATTGACTGCGGAAACAATCCTTCAATTCAAATAACAGGATATGAAATAACAATGGAAGCTTGGGTATACCCTACCTTTTGGAAAGCAAATCCATATGAAGGTTGTGTAATAAACAAAGAAAGTAGTTCTGGGGGAGACAATGGATACATGTTAAGAATTGGCGACAATGGAAAAATAAACTTCAACATTGGAAGTAATGGTTGGAACGAATTGACAACTGACATGAACACCTTACAACTAAATACATGGCAACACGTAGCAGCAACATATGACGGCAGCAACATGACTATATACAAAGATGGAATCGCAGTAATTTCATCTAGCTTTAGCGGGACTATAGGTAATTCAGTAAATAATTTAATTGTTGGAGATTGGGCAACATTAACATGGGGAACTAGAAACTTTCCAGGAAAAATTGATGAAGTTAAAATATGGAATGTTGCTAAATCTCAAAATGAAATTCAAAGCGGGATGAATACTGAGTTATGTTCATTACCAAATAATCTTGTAGCCTACTATAATTTTGAGGAAGGAATTGCAGACGGAACTAATACAGGTTTAAGCACATTAATTGACCAAACAACAAATGGAAACAATGGAATCTTATCAAATTTTCTTCTAAGTTCATCATCATCAAACTGGACACAAGGTATTGGGTTAACACCTCAGGTTGACACCAGTCTATCATTTGGAGCCCCTTACAGTACAACAATAATTTCAAATCAATCTGGAGCAAGCTATCAATGGATAGATTGTTCAAATTTCACAAACATTACTGGAGCAACAGATTCTAGCTATACCCCCACTTCAAATGGATCATATGCTGTAATAATCACTCTAGACAGTTGCATTGTAACATCAAATTGTACTGAAATAAATACAGTTAACGTTAATGAAAATCAAAGTTTCACATCATTTTATCCTAATCCAAATAAAGGGTCATTATTCATAAGTTTAGAAAAAAATACAATTCAAGAATTAACAATATATGACATAACTGGTAAAAAAACATTAACAATAAAAGGCAACAATCAATCTAAAATGACCGTTGATTTAGATATACCAAATGGGATTTATATAGTAGATATTAGAGGAAAAAATGACTTTCATGATAAGATTAAAATAATGAAAAAATAATTTTATTATTTATTCTCTTTAATTTGTTTTTAATGTTTGTAAACAATTATATTTGCACCAATTAAATAAATTAACAATGAATAAAGGAACAGTAAAATTTTTTAACGAAACAAAAGGATTTGGTTTTATTAAAGAAGAAGATAACGCTAACGAACATTTTGTTCACGTAACTGGATTAATTGATGAAATTAAAGAAGGTGACGCAGTTGAATTCGAATTAAAAGAAGGAAAAAAAGGCTTAAACGCTGTAAATGTAAAAGTAGTTTAATCTAATTTTTCAAATATCTTTCTTAAAGCTCATCTTAATGATGAGCTTTTTTTTTGCCTAAAAAAATAGCTTTTGCAAAAAATCAATCAAGTTCATCTAGCTCCATCCACCGAAACATTTTAAGGTCTAATAAATCTATCACCTCACTTAACCTTTTGCTCTTATCCATCATAGCATCATAATCAACATTTGGATCCTTAAATAAGTTTTCAATTTCAGATTTTTCTACTTCTAACTTTGCTATTTCCCTCTCTAACCTTCGATGTTCTTTTCTTTCATCATAAGTCAATTTATTTGAACTTTGAATTTTAACTGCTTTTTTATCTCTTTTCTTTTCATTTTTTTCTGACTCTATCAACCTTAATCTATAATCAGAGTAAGAAGAATAAACATCCTCAATAACACCATTACCTTTAAAAATAAATAGATGATCAGTAAGTTTGTCCATAAAATAACGATCATGAGAAACTAAAATCAAACAACCTTTAAATTGAAGTAAAAACTCCTCAAGCTTGTTAAGTGTCAAAAGATCTAAATCATTAGTAGGTTCATCCAATATTAAAAAATTAGGATTCTTGATTAACACCGTCAATAAATACAATCTTCTTTTTTCTCCACCGCTTAATTTTGAAACATAGGTATATTGCATTTGAGGTGTAAACATGAAATGTTCTAACAATTGAGAAGCACTCATTTTTCTACCATCAGCCATTACAATAACTTCTGCAATATCTTTTAAAACCTCAATTACCCTTTTGTCTTCTTTTAACTGAATTCCTTGCTGTTTAAAATATCCATAAACTATGGTTTCACCAATATTTATTTTACCACTATCAGGTGTTTGTTTTTGAGTAATGATATTTAAAAAAGTACTTTTCCCAACTCCATTGTCTCCAATAATTCCTATTCGTTCACCATTTTTAAAAGTATAATCAAAACCAGATAGTATTTTTAAATCATCATAAGATTTGTGAACCTTTTTTAATTCTAAAATTTTACCACCTACCCTACTCATTTTGACCTCTAAACTTAGCTCCTGCTTGACCTTTTTTGAGTTTGCTTTTTCTTTAATTTTATCAAAATTACTAACCCTTGCTTTAGATTTAGTTGTTCGGGCTTGAGGAGTTTTTCTAATCCATTCTAACTCCTTTTTCATCAGTCTACCTGCTTTTGAAATTTCAGTGTTAAATGTAGTTTCTCTCTCATCTCTCTTGATTAAAAAATACCCGTAATTTCCTTTGTGATGATATAGCTTACCATCTTCAAGCTCAAGAATATGATTACAAACTCTGTCCAAAAAATATCGATCATGAGTTATCATTAACAACGTAATATTTTGAGCTTTTAAATAATCTTCTAACCACTCAATCATTTCAATATCAAGATGATTAGTTGGTTCATCAAGCAATAACAGTTCTGGAGCATCTATCAATAACATGGCCATTCCTAACCTTTTCTTCTGACCTCCAGAAAGTTCACTAACTTTTTGATCAAGATTAAGAATTTTAAATTTTGTAAGTATTTGATTTAAAAGATTATCATAATTCCAAGCATTGGCTTTATCCATATTTAAAGATGCCTCTTCAAATTTTTGACTTGTTGTATCATTGAAATCGCTTGACTGATTTTCAAGAGCTATTTCATAATCTCTAATAATAGACATCATTTCAGTGCTAGAATTATCCAACAGCTCTTTTACAGTGTAGTTGTCATTAAATAAAGGCTCTTGTTCAAGATAACCTATTCTAATCCCTTTTCTTAATGTTATTTTACCACTTTCTGAAGTGTCTTGACCAGCAATAATTTTCAACATGCTTGTTTTACCGGTTCCATTATTAGCTATTAAAGCCACTTTATCTCCTTGACTGAGACCAAAAGTCAAACCCTCAAATAAAACTCTCTCCCCATAAGATTTACTTATGTTTTCTACAGATAAATAATTCACGTGCTAAACTTAGTAATTTTAATGCTAGGTATCTAACGAAATTAAATCGACCATTTCATTAGTTTGTCGTAAAATGGGATACACTCTTGTAATAATTGATTCAAATGAATAGGAAAATCTGAATTTGAACCAGAATATGAATTGAAACCTGTTGATTTATGTACATTTTCATACCAATGTTCAGCCCAAATACCATCTTCCTCAATTGGGCCTTTTTTCCAGGATAACATTTTTTCATCAAATTCTATATCAAGTGATTTACACAATTTTTTTAGAAGTATTGATGGGCTCATTAAAAGTTTTTTTGAATCAATTACAACAACATGACTTTTAGTCTTGTTCAATTCATTCAGTAGTGACCAGCTAGATTCATAACCAACATCTTTTAAAGTTGGGTTTGAAATGACTTTATCAAATGAAGGAAGCATATCAATTGGATCTCTTACCAAAATTATATTTTTAGTATACTTAGTAAACTTGATGTCAGCACCTAACACATGGTGTGTCATATTCTTAAAAAACGCTACTGATTTTTCATGTTCACCTACAATCATATCCACAACTTCAGAAAAATCACAAGATAATGTCCTCATGACTTCACCAGCTCCAGGATGGTAATACTTAGCATTCGTTTTATCTAAATAATATCCATAAAAAGGC
>JBELEU010000149.1:0-5642 GCA_042093455.1 Crocinitomicaceae bacterium
TACTTGTACTATTGTGTCTAGTTTATTTACAGAGCCTACCTGTGTTCAACCTTGTTCATTGATCGATGTATCTGTTGCGTTAACAGCTTGTGATAATATCAATGGCTTAACTTATTCTGGTGATATTACTTTTCTTAATCAGCCATCAACTGGTCAATTGACTGTGACTGATTGTCATGGTATTCAACAAACTTTTAATGCTCCTTTTGTTTCTCCAACCACCTATACTTTAGCTGGAATTCCTGCAGATGGGCAGCCATGTCAAATAACTGCTACTTTTTCAGCAGATCCAACTTGTACTTTTTCAGCACCATTTAACCCTACAAATAGTCCATATGTTCATGCAATGAACGATACAGCAATTTGTTTAGGAAATCCAGTTTC
Source organism: Crocinitomicaceae bacterium (assembly GCA_042093455.1). Lineage (GTDB taxonomy): Bacteria > Bacteroidota > Bacteroidia > Flavobacteriales_D > Parvicellaceae. The sequence continues at coordinate 385 of JBELEU010000149.1, forward strand.
ATTGTACGTTGATTCAGTTTCTGGAGGAGTTTTAGTTGAAGAATTCAACATGGTTTTTGATCAAGCATTTTCTCATACTACTATCAATACTAATTTAACTGGCACATACTATGCTGTTGTAAGTGGAACCTATTCTGGAGCAGGAAATTGTGAATTAAGAGATGCTGGGTTTTTATTTTATCAAGGCTGTTCAAATATTAGTCCCATTTCTGGTTTTCCATGGAAATGGAATGGAGTAAATCCAAATACTCAATCTCAAGTACCTAGTGTCTATAATCCCAATCACATATATCAATTTTATTTTGCAGGTGGAGCCCCTCAAACTTATACTTTCTCAGAAGCTCAGCCCAATTGGTACAATGATAATTTTGGTACTCTTAATTTTAAAATATACTACTTAGGTAATTTAAGTTGGTCAAATGGCGTAACAACAACCACTAATACAGTCAACCCTACTGTTGCAACTACATACACCGTAAGCGTTGATTATGGTAATGGATGCAATGCTTCTCATGCTGTAGATGTGGATGTTAGTGATATACAATCGTTAGTATCAGTTCAGGATGTAACTTGTATTGGTGCATGTGACGGGTTTATTGATGCAAATATTTCTGGTGGAATTGGCTCTATTTCTTACGATTGGAGCCATGATCCTACTATTACTGTGGATTCAGCAGGTTCATTATGTGCTGATAATTATAACCTAATAGTCACTGATTCTATTGGTTGTTCAATAACAATAAATGATGATGTTAATGGTACACAAGTAATAACTATTAATCAATTGGATACTATTTCTGAACTTTGTTTCAATGATTCTACTGGTCAAGCAACTGTTTATTCCTCTGGTGCATACTTTTTCAGTATAGATAGTATCAACTTTCAAGCTGATAGTGCTTTTTCAAACCTCGGAAGCGGTAATTATACTATTTATTTAATGGATTCAAATTCCTGTAAAAATTCTATTTCATTTACTCTCATTAGTCCTCCAGAAATTATTTTACAAGCCAACGGAGATACCACAATTTGTATTGGTGGTGCTGCTGATATTAATGCTGTTGCTTCAGGAGGAACTGGTAACCTAACTTATTTTTGGAACAACGTTAATTCATTAAGTCAATTCACTGTTTCTCCTATTGTTGATTCTATATTTTATGTTTCTGTTATTGATGATAACGGTTGTAGATCTGACACCGATTTTGTCTCAGTTAATGTTAATCCTAACTTATCAATGAGTCCAATACAAGATCAAAATTTATGCATTGGTGATTCAATTTTCATATTGGCAAATGTACTTGGTGGAGATGGAGGGCCTTATAATTACTCTTGGTCACCAATAGTTTCATTTGATTCTGCACAATATTTAGCTCCTTTGACAACAACTACTTACACGATTACTGTTAGTGACAACTGTGAGACACCCGATATTATTGAAACATTTACCATAAATGTTTTTCCTAGTCCAACGGTTCAGTTTAGTGGTGATATGTTGAGTGATTGCTCACCATTAGTTACAAACTTTTCAGGTATTGTTGCTCCAATAGGTTCTCAATGTTTGTGGAATTTTGGGGATGGAACTACAAGTAATATTTGTGGAAATGTGACTCATACTTTTGTTAACTCAGGGTGTTATGATATATCACTTACAGCAACTTCACCACAGGGTTGCGAAACATCTGTTGTTGACTCTCAATATGTTTGTGTATACGATTACCCAATTCCATCCTTTATTTGGTCGCCAGATACACCAACGGTAATTAATTCTTTTGTTGAGTTTTACAACAATAGTATTGATGCAGTTAGCTACCAATGGACAGTCAATGTAAATGGTCAAATAACAACATTTAGTGATGAAAATATATCTTATAATTTCCCAAATTTTGAATCCAATTCTTATGAAGTTTGTTTAACAGCAACAAGTGATTTTGGTTGTGACTCGACATATTGCGGAATGGTTGAGGTAGTAGATAAATTTTTAATTTATACACCCAATGCTTTCTCCCCTGGTTTAGATGATGATATCAATAAAGTATTCAAACCGGTAATTTATGGAGCCGAAGAAGACTATTATGAACTATTTGTCTTTAATAGAAGTGGTGAATTAATCTTTTCAACTCAAGATGTTAATGAAGGTTGGAATGGAGAACACGATGGTGTTCCATCACAATTTGGTGTTTATGTATGGAAAGTTATAGTTAAGGATAAGTTTACTTCAACTCTATATGAATATGTAGGTGATGTTACCTTAGTTAAATAAGATACTTTTTTATTTGTTGGGGTTATTAAATGGTTTTCTTGAAAATTTCTTTGATTTTGCATCAAAATCTTTAATGTAGTTCCATTTGTTATTTTCCCATTTAAAAGCATCAAAACTTAAGTCAGTTACATACCAATCTGGAAAATCTTTTAAATGAGGAGAGGTAGGACTTAAATGATCAAAAACTAAATAATTTTCTTTTTTAACTAATATATGCTTCAAAGACATGTAAGATTTTTTATTGTATTGAAAAATAACTCTTCTTTTGACCTTTCCGTCAGGGTACTCAAAAATAGGGACTCCAAATTGTAGTTTATTTTTTTTCTCAAAACTCAGAGTTTCAATAATTTTAATGTTTGAATACATGTTATTCCCATCCCATCCTAAAAGAGTATAAATTGTCTTGTTGTTTTTCTTAACTGGTATAATGTCAAAATAAAGAGCACCTTTCCAACTTTTGTCGTTCATTACTTGATATTCAATATCTTGGTTATTTCTTCTTTTTGAATGTAGTTCAATAATTTTTAACCTTTCTTTCTGATCTTTCTTCAAAATCAAACATTCGTAATGTTGTTTCTGATTTTTTAATTCAATATTCCAATTGAATATTCTAAAGATATCATCAGAAGACTTTTTAGTTGTCATGAAATTTGAAATTGAATCGAAAGGGTAGGTAAATGATTCTGGTTTATTTAAACATCTTATGAGTGTTTGTTTAAAAAATGCATTGAATTTCATGGCGCTATCAACGTTTTTTGAAAAATGAACTTTTTCTAAAAGCGTTATCAATGAGTCTTCAAATTTTGACATTTCTTGAGAGATAACATTGGTATTTGTATTAAAAAAAATTAAGACTAATAATATTACCCAGATTCTCATATTTAATTTGAAATCAATAAGTAGGCCAAAAATCAATTGATGTGTAAGCTATCTTTTTTTGTTAAAAGAACTTCATCGTTTTCAACCATGTCCTCATCTGGAACACAGCAATCTACTGGACAGACTGCAGCACATTGTGGTTCATCGTGAAACCCTTTGCATTCAGTACATTTGTCAGCAACAATGTAATAAACATCCATGTCAACTGGTTCATTCTCAGAGTCAGCATCAACAGTTTTTTTGGAGCTTAATCCAGTGTAGTTGCCTTTTAAAGAAGTTCCGTCTGAAAATTTCCATTCAGCTCCACCTTCATAAATTGCGTTGTTGGGGCATTCAGGTTCGCAAGCACCACAATTAATACATTCATCTGTTATTTTGATGGCCATAACAATTTGTTATTATTTTTGTACAAAAATATACTTATTTATGTTTCGATCATCCATAGTTCAAAGAAAAGCTGCAATTGTTCAATTAGGAGAGTTTTTAAACAGTGTTTCCCATAAACAAGAGTGGGGTGGTTTTAAGACAGGAGTTTCTGAACTTGAATTTATTGACTTTCAACGCATAATTAATACTGCTTTTCATCATAATGGTTGGTTTACGAAGGACATGGTATTGGAAGCATGTAGATCTTGGTCAATAGCTATGCAAAAAAATAATATTGACTTGTGGTTAGAGAAATACGACTTACCAAATTCAAGTAACCAAACAGTTTTGATTGTCTGTGCTGGTAATCTTCCTCTTGTTGGCTGGCATGATGTGCTTTGTGCTTATTTGTGTGGATTTGAAGTCAAGGTCAAGTTATCATCCGATGATGATCAATTAATTCCTGCTTTATTAAATGTACTTTCATTATTTGATAATGAAGTGCCTAATCAAGTGAAAATAGTTACTGGGAAAGCTGAAGGATTTGATTTGGTTATAGCAACAGGGAGTGACAATACCAATAGATATTTTGAAAGTTATTTTGGTTCTTATCCTCATATTTTTCGAAAAGGCAGAACATCTATTGCAGTTGTGAGCGACACCCATAGCCATGAAGATTTAACTAATTTAGCGGTTGATGTCTTTAGTTATTACGGTTTAGGATGCAGAAGTATAACGAAAATTTTTCTCCCAAAGGGTTTTTCAACTGATGTGATTTTTAATGCATTGTTTAAATATAAAAATGTCGTTAATCACAATAAATACATGAACAATTATGAATATTATAGATCAATATTTTTACTTGAAAATATATCATTTTTAGATAATGGATTTATAATGTTAAAAGAAGATAAAAGTATTAATTCTCCAATTGGTGTTCTACATTTTGAATTTTATGAAGATTTAAATAAATTAGAAATTGATTTACAAAACTTAAAAAATAATATTCAGTGTAGAGTAGGTATAAATGGTTTGCCATTTGGTTCATCTCAACAACCGAAATTATGGGATTATGCAGATGGTATTGATACCATTGATTTTTTAACAAAAATTTAAATAATAATTTAATTATTTCATTTATTTTTATTTTAAAATTTATTTATGGATACAATTACAAAAAAAATTCAAGATAGTATTTCACCCGAAAGAGCAATTGAAATGCTTAAGGAAGGAAATCAAAGATTTCTAGATAAAAATGAACAGGAGAGAGATTTACATATTCAAGTAAACCAGACAAGTGATGGACAATTCCCATTTGCTGTAGTTCTTAGTTGTATAGATTCAAGAGTGCCAGTAGAATTAGTTTTTGATCAAGGTGTAGGAGATGTTTTTAGTGCTAGAGTAGCAGGAAACATCATCAATGAAGATATTTTAGGCTCAATAGAGTATGCATGTGGTGTTGCTGGTTCAAAGGCTATTTTAGTTTTAGGACATACAAAGTGTGGTGCTGTAACATCCGCCTGTAAAGGTGTAGAGTTAGGTAATATCACAGCTTTATTAAGTAAAGTTAAACCAGCTATTGCTGCTGTACAAGAAAGAGATGGTGATGTTGAAGTTGAAGAGGTTACTAAGTCAAATGTGCATCAATCTATAAAAGAAATTAGAAAGAATAGTACAATCTTATCAGATTTAGAAAAAGAAGGAAAGATAAAGATAGTTGGTGCGGTTTATCATGTTGAGGACGGACGGGTTTCCT
>JBELEU010000150.1:0-5616 GCA_042093455.1 Crocinitomicaceae bacterium
CTTAATCTAGAACATAAGCTACACATGGTTTTGCCTTCAGGAACTTTATCTAATACAATTGAATAGGTGTCTTTTTCAACAATTTTAAAGTCAACTCCAATTTCTTTTAAATAATTAGGTAATATTTGCTCTGGAAAATCGGGTTGTTTCTGATCCATGTTTACTGCTAAAATTTCAAAATTGATGTTTCCGTATTTTTGAAAATGAATCATCATATCTAACATAGTGTAACTATCTTTACCACCAGATAAACAAACCATTATTTTATCTCCATTTTCAATCATTGAAAATTCATCCATCGCTTTTCCAACGTTAGACTTTAATTTTTTAGAAAGTTGATTAAGTTCAGATTTATTTGCCATTCAGCAAAGATGATAATTTAATGAGTTACATCAAATTAGTTGTATAAAAACCTTAGTTATTTCATAATGTTATTATTTTTGAAATTCTTAATATTAAAATCATGGAAAAAATAAACTCTGAAACTTCGATAAATCTTGAAAATAAATATGGTGCACATAATTATCATCCACTTCCAGTAGTGTTAGATAGAGGAGAAGGGGTTTATTTGTGGGATTGCGAAGGTAAAAAGTACTTTGATTTTTTATCAGCTTATTCTGCAGTTAATCAAGGTCATTGTCATCCAAAAATTATTTCTGCTTTAGTAGAACAAGCAAGTAAATTAACTTTAACAAGTAGAGCATTTTTTAACTCTCAATTGGGTGTGTACGAAGAGTTTATTTGTAAATTTTTTGGTTATGATAAGGTTTTGCCTATGAATACTGGAGTTGAAGGTGGGGAAACAGCAAATAAATTAGCAAGAAAATGGGGATATCTTAAAAAAGGAATTCCTGATAATCAAGCTAGAATTATTTTTGCTAAAGGAAATTTTTGGGGAAGAACACTTGCTGCAATATCAAGTTCTGATGACCCAGTTTCTTATGAAGGATTTGGACCCTATATGCCAGGTTATGATTTAATACCTTACAATGATTTAGATGCTTTAGCTAAAGAACTTAAAGATCCAAATGTTACTGCTTTTATGGTTGAACCAATTCAAGGTGAAGCTGGTGTTGTAGTTCCTGATGAAGGTTACCTAGCTGGTGTAAGAAAATTATGTACTGAAAATAACGTACTTTTTATAGCTGATGAAGTTCAAACTGGAATTGCTAGAACAGGTAAAATGTTAGCTACTGATTATGAAGATGCAAGGCCTGATATTTTAATTTTAGGAAAAGCTCTTTCTGGTGGTGTTCTTCCTGTTTCAGCTGTTTTAGCAGATGACGATGTTATGATGTGTATTAAACCTGGTGAGCATGGATCAACTTTCGGAGGTAATCCAATGGCATGTGTTGTTGCTAAAGCTGCTTTAGAGGTTATTAAAGATGAAAAACTAGAACAAAATGCTTTTGAATTGGGTGAGCTTTTTAGATCTGAAATGTCAAAATTAGCATTGAAAAGTGATTTAGTTAATGGTGTTAGAGGAAAAGGTTTACTAAATGCTATCCTTATCAACGATACAGAAGATAGTTCAACTGCCTGGGATTTATGTGTTAAAATGAAAGAAAATGGACTTTTAGCTAAACCAACTCATGGTAATATAATAAGATTTGCACCACCATTAGTTATTAATAAAGAACAATTAATGAGTTGTGTGGAGATTATATCTTCTACGATAATGAACTTTAAAAAGTAATAATTAATTTTTATTTACCCGTTAAGCATTACTGGCATAACAAGCATTAATACATCTTCGCCCTCATTGTTTGTTTCTGGCAGTAAAATGCCTGCTCTATTGGGTGCCGAAAGCTCAAATACAACATTTTCCGTATCCATATTGCTTAACATTTCATTAATGAACCTAGAATTAAATCCAATTTCAATGGCTTCGCCATCATATGAGCAAGTTAATCTTTCATTTGCTTCGTTAGAAAAATCAATATCTTCAGCGCTTATACTTAATTCACTTCCATTTATTTTCAACCTTACTTGATGAGTGGTCTTATTGGCGAAAATACTAACTCTTCTTATTGATTGGGTGAATGAGTGTCTATCAACAATTAATCTATTTGGGTTTTCATTTGGAATAACAGCTTCATAATTTGGATATTTCCCATCAATAAGTCTACAGATGAGAGTACTTTTTCCAAAAGTAAAACTAGCATTTGATTCATTGTATTGAATGGTAACTGATTCATCAACAGAACTGAGTATACCTTTTAATAAATTCATTGGTTTTTTTGGTACAATAAAAGAAGAAGATTCTTTGGCATTTAAATCTGTTCTCCTATACCTAACTAGTTTATGAGCATCAGTTGCAACAAATGTTACATCGTTTGAGTTTATTTGAACAAATACACCACTCATTACTGGTCTTAGGTCATCATTTCCAGAAGCAAATATTGTTTTTTCTATAGCTCTTTGTAGGATAGATGAATCAATATCAACAGATGATGGAGCTTCAATTATTGGAGCTTTAGGAAATTCTTCACCACTATAACCACTTAATTTATATTTTCCATAATCAGAAGATATTTCTACACCCATGTTATCATCTATACTAAAAGTTAAAGGATGATCTGGAAATGTTTTTAGAATATCTAAAAGTAATTTTGCAGGTATTGCAACATTCCCATTGATTTTAGATTCAACATCCAACTGAGTAGTCATAGTTGTTTCTAAATCAGAACATGAAAGAGTTAAAACTTTTTTATCAATCTCAAACAAAAAATTATCCAAAATTGGTAATGTGTTTGAACTGTTTAATACACCACTAATTGATTGTAGTTGTTTGAGTAGAGTTTGGCTGGAAACTATAAAATTCATGAGTTATTTTCTAGAGTATAATAGATTGTAAATATAATCAAAAATGAAAAAACCTGTGTATTAAAATGACCTTTGTTAGGTACTTAGTTATCAACATTTTTCTTTAGTTATTTTTTGAAGTAAGAAAGTGGTTTAAAAAGTATGTCCCAATTAAAAAATTGAACTCTAAGTAACTCATAAGTGTCGTTGACTTTTATATATCCATATTCCTTATCCCAACCTGTTTCAGATTCATCTTTTTTAATTCTCCATAATTTTACATGAATATTTTTTGAATTTATATCTGAAAGGTGAAATTCTATTTGAGGAGTTGATTTAAAAACAGAATCAATATAAGATGAATCTTTAAATTCAATTTGATTGTAATTGATTTTATTGAAATGAGTCAGGTAATGTTTAACTTGAATTGAATCAAAAGAATCTAACTGCTTTGATTCGCTATCATAAAGTGATACGCTATTACTTTGGTTCTCAATTGTAAATGACTCTTTTGGGTACTCATTAAAAATTGTATTTATCGATTTAATTTTTTTACTATTAGGATAGCTAAATATTAGATGTGATCTCCATTCTTTCCAATTTGTAAAAAAACGAACATCCAATGTTCCGTAAAATCCTGGTTTATAAGTAATGTAAGGAACCGAACTTTTTTGTTTTTTATTTTGCAAAAGCATGTATGTTCCTAGATGGTCTTTTGTTGAAGAACCAACATACCATGTTTTTATGGGGTTTAAATTATCTTTGGTGAAAATCTCCACTTTTTTATGTCTAACAGATAACATTGTTAGTATATGCTCGACACCATCTTTTGGAACATCTTGTTTTACAATCGTTCTGTAAAAAGTTTCTAATATTAAATTGATATTAAAGTTATTTGCAGAATATTCAGAATCATTAATTAGCCATTCTTTATTTTCGTTTTTTCTAGAAATAGTGATCTCATTATTTTCAGTATCAGAAATACGAACTTTAGTTATGCTAGCAGTGTCTTTAAAAGCAAAATCTGAAAGAGGTTCATTTGAGTTAGTACTTTTGCAGGAAGTAAATCCTAATAATAGGATAGAAGACCATACGATAATTAGTAGTTTCATTCTTTTGTTTAATTTCTATATTTTCTTTTTCTGATTGACCAATAAGAAAATGCAAATATCAAAACTGCAACAATTGGAAGTAATAGATTCATTACTTGCCAAAAGTATTTATTTTCATAAGCGTTCTTTTTTATTAGCCTAGGGAAACTCATTTTAGATCTTAATGGAATCAACTCTTCACGACCCAATAATTCATCTACTATATTTAAGAAAAAGGTAGCATTTCCATATTTTAGATAAAATTCTGGAGTTCCAAATTTAGAAACTTCTGATGATAGTAATACAGGTCTTCCTTTGTTCTCTCCTGATAAAATAAAATCATTTCTTACTAAATCACCATCGCTAATAAAAACCATTTTAGTTTCTTTACTTTCACTTTTGAAATTAGTATTTGGGTCATTTATGTAATTCTTTAATTTTTCATTCAAATTTCTATTTTTATAATTAGACTGAAAAACACCTTCTATCATCCAACCAAAAGAAGGTTTTTTTGAGTTTTGGATGGATTCAAAATTAGCAGGGTCATAGTTGTAAGTGTTAAGGTAATTAACACGAGTATTGCGCATAATTTTATAATTATCTGATGGTTCAAGAAGTTTAGTAGCTACATTATTGTTTTCTCCAACTAGGTCAATAGTGCTAACATATCGTAGTTTTATTGGAGAAACATTTAAAGTGAATTTATTTACGGGATTTAAAGAGGCTATTGGGAAGAAAAACCAGCTTTCAATAATTCCTCTCTCATCTCGTCTATATACAGGTGAGCATTTTGAGTCACATAAAATATCTGTATTAAATCTTGCTCCATATTTGAACAAAAAGGGTTGCAGACCATGATCGATGGGTTTTGTCATTGTAAATGAAGAATCTTTTAGAGATCTTTCATTTACATCCATCATATCTAGCATCCAAATTACTTTTCCACCATCCATGATAAATTGGTCTATTATAAACTTTTCTCCTTCTGTAAAAGCTTTTCTTGGTCGAGCAACAACAAGTAAATCAACTTTTTTTAATGCATTAATATTTTCAGAAAATTTGTTTTCATCTTTTTCATAGTTTTTAATTAAAGTAGAATGAAAATAATTAATGATATATCTCTTAACTGCTTTATTTATATTGTTGCTTTCATCAAATAAATTAATTCGCTGTTTCCCAATTGATATGCTATCAATATTGTTTGAAATAAGTGAGTCATATCTAATTTCAGCTAAGTCAATAGCATCATTGTAAAATTCACTCTTTATTTGTTTTATAAATACTGAATCAACATCATAAAATTCACTTAATCTATATTTTATCTCTTCTATATTACTCTGGTGAAGTTCGCCATGACCTTTTAAAAAAGAGACTCTTTTTTGATTTGATTGATTTAGCTTTAGAAGTGCCTTAACAAAATTGTATTCAATTTGGTCAATGAAAATATTTATTATTTCTTGTGAAATCGGGAACCTGCCAGGCTGAAGCAATTGAACTGGAATAGTTTTTTCTCCCATTCTTAGAGTCATTGCTGGCCATATTTCAATTTTTTCTTCTTTGTTATCTCTTTTGATAATAATTTCACTGTTATATATTCCACTTTCACTTAATTCATTTTTCCATTTTTTGGAGAGTTCCTTGTCTTCTTCAAGATTTATAAAATTAAATTTAAAATTCTCTCCACCATAAGCTTTAAATTCTATTAGTTTTTCATTTAACC
>JBELEU010000151.1:0-5598 GCA_042093455.1 Crocinitomicaceae bacterium
TCAATATACTGAAAATCAAGATAAGAAGAAACTTCATGTGTGAAATTTAAAGGGGAAGATGTTGAATCTATGTAATTTGGAGTAGCAGAGGAATCAATCATTAAAAAGCAAAAAGAACTATCTGAGTACAAGTGATTAACATGAGTAAAATAGTCACCATCAAATTCAACTCTGTGTGGTCCCTTTGTGTAAAACAAAAAGTAATCTCCCTGAGAAAAAACACCGTCATTTCCATCTTCCATAAATATGGAAAATTCTTTCAAATCATCAGGCCTGTATGAACCATTTAGAGAATTTAACATTCCATCATTATTACCATAAAGATGAAATGAGTTTGAAGCCACATTTTGTGTTATAATGTTATTGTTAACTAAAAACTGATAATCCACTTTATATACACCATCACTAACAAAGCCAAATTTATACCAACTATTTCCTGTAGATAATACAGATTGATTTACAAAACTAGATTTCTCAAAAAATACTTGAGAAGAATCTCTTACACTTGCTTTAAAAGAGTTAATTTTATAGTATACACCTTTGCCATCTTTTCTAACACAATTAAGCATTAAAAGCTGATGGATATTTTTTGAGTTTTCTTCATTTTGTACGATTTCGTAAGAATATTCATTTGTTACATTTTCAGTATTTATTAAATCTATTTCTTCAGGATTTAAAATTTGTTCATCAAATGTAAAATCTGACAAATAAAAATTCCCACTATTATTGAATACAATTTTTTGAAAAATGGGGAGATTTAAATTTAAATCCCAAAAGCCAGAACTTGGTGAAAAAAACTTTTTGTTTGAAATGGATTTAGTATTTGAAACTGTATATTCAATGTCGACATCAATTTTAAAACTACTTTGACCAAAAGAGTTGAATTGGATTAGAAAAAACCCAAATACAATTGACGAAAGTCTAAAAAATCTATTTTTATAAATACTTAACATTGTGATTTAAACTCAAATTTATAACGTTTTATTGTAGATAAAGAAATTAATTGAATAATGAATAATTGATTTTTCGTATAATTGAACTTTAATTGAGACAAACTTGTGAATAGACGAATAATTACATATAGATTTCTTTTTAAAAAAACCTTTTTTATTGTAACAGTTCTTTCTGTTATTAGTGTCTTTTCCATCAAAACATACTCTCAAGATGCTGAATTCACACAATTTTACGCTAACCCTGTTTATTTAAATCCAGCTTTTGCGGGTACTCACATGTGTCCGAGAGTTTCTATGAATTATAGAAATCAATGGCCTGGAATTTCTGGAACATTTGTTACATCTGCATTTTCATATGACCAACATGTAAATAGCTTACATGGAGGGTTAGGTTTAATGTTTGTCAACGATCAAGCATCTAATTCCTTAGTCAATAACAGAATTAGTGGAATCTATTCTTATCAAATGAAAGTTTCTAGAAAATTTTCTATTAGAACAGGATTTGAAGCAACTTACTGGCAAAAATCGCTAGACTGGAATCAGCTTACTTTTGGTGACATGATAGATCCCATTAGAGGTTTTGTTTACCAAACACAAGATGTTCCAAGAGGAGGAACTGTTGGAGGTCTTGACCTTTCGGCTGGAATTATCGGATTCAGCGAACAATTCTACATTGGATTTGCAGCTCATCATTTAACAGAACCAGATGAATCAATGCTTTCGAATAATAGTAGTCCAATTCCAAGAAAATACACAGGACATATTGGAGCAATGATACCATTGGCAGGCAAAGCATCTAAATACGAAACTGAAGAAGCTTTTATTTCTCCGAACATACTTTATAGAAGACAAGGAGCCGACCAACACATTAACATGGGAATTTATCTTACAAAAGGTCCAATAGTAGGAGGAGTTTGGTATAGAAATGAGGATGCGTTCATAATATTACTTGGCATGCAAATGGGACAAGTTAAAATTGGGTATAGTTATGATGTTACAGTATCAAAACTATCAATGGCTACATCTGGATCACATGAGCTATCCCTACAACTTAATTTTGTTTGTCAACCTAAAAAAAGAACATATCGAACAATAAGTTGTCCATCGTTCTAAGAAAATCAGTTAATTTTGTAACTTTGTGGCATTGGCCTACGTTAAGAGCCATTCAGATTAATATAGTATTATGAGAAAGAATAAATTTTGGATTTTTAGTCTTGTTGCGATTAGCGCATTGTTTATAGCTAGTTGCTCAACTGAATATGAAACTTCAAACATAACGGGGTGGGATTACAATAACCCTAAAAATGGTGGCTTCCAAAAGGTTCCTTACGCTGAGCAAGAAACTGGGCCAGGTTTAATCCTTATTGAAGGTGGAACTTTTACGATGGGAAGGGTTGAACAAGATATCACAATGGAAAACCACAACATTCCAAGAAGAGTAACAGTATCCTCTTTTTATATGGACGAAACTGAAATCACAAACTACAACTGGTGCGAATACCTATATTGGATCAACAGAACTTACACTGATTTCCCAATGATTTACAAAAAAGCTCTTCCGGATACACTTTCATGGAGAGAAAAAATGGGAAACAACGAAACGTATGTTGAATACTATTTAAGACATCCTGCATACAGAGATTATCCTGTTGTTGGTGTATCTTGGAACCAAGCAAATGATTTTGCTGCATGGAGAACAGATCGTGTAAATGAATACATTCTAATACGTGAAGGTGTTTTAACAATGAACCCTAACCAACAAAATGAACCTTTTACAACAGATTCATATTTAGCTGGACAATATGAGCAAGGATTAAACCCAGCTGGTCAAATTGCTGACCTTGACCCATCTAAAGGTGGATATGATCCAACTACAGGAAAGTTTAAAGCTAGAAATATGGCTACTAGACACGTCAGAATGGAGGACGGTATTTTATTGCCTCGATATAGACTACCAACTGAAGCCGAATGGGAATTTGCTGCTTATGGACTAATCGGCAATACTATTGATGAAAGAATTATTGAAAGAAGAACATATCCATGGGATGGACATTGGGTAAGAAACCCACAAGAAACTTTTCAAGGCGATATGTTAGCCAATTTTGTAAGAGGAAGAGGAGATTACATGGGAGTTTCAGGTCATTTAAATGACAATGCTGATGTAACAGCACCTGCTTATTCATACTGGCCAAATGATTATGGCTTATACAATATGGCTGGTAATGTTAGTGAATGGGTTCTTGATGTATACAGGCCATTAACTTCAGAAGATGCAGATGATTTTAGACCATTTAGAGGTAATGTTTTTAAAACCAAGGTTCTGAATGCTTCAGGTTCTGTTGCAGAAAAATACGATGCTACGGTTTATGATATTTATGGAATAGAGCAATACTTAGTTGAATTCAAAGCTGAAAGAGGCGGTACTGCGGATAGAAAATATGGCTACACTCCTAACAAGAAAAGATTAGACTCTGTAGAACAAGAATTATTAGTTGTTGTTGATCAGTATGTTGCTGATGCAAAAAAACTTCTTGAAAACAAACAAATTGTTGAAGCATCTCTAAAAATACAAGAGGTTTTCGATAATGTTTTTGAAGATTTTGAGCTTCAAGTAGAACAAGATGCAGACCTTGCAGGATATACAATACAAATCAGTCCAATGTTAAGATCAGGAATGTCTGACTATATTTTAAACACACCTGGTAATGTAAAAATGAGAGAGGTTACAGCAGAAGAAAACATTAAAAGATCTAACTATAGAATAGCTGATAATATCGATTATCTTGATGGTGATTTAAAGTCATCTATCTTTTACCCAGGAAGTGGTGAAAACGAACCAATGATCAATGAATTTAATTCCAAAGCAAGAAATGAAGACTTTGCTATGTACCAAAGAGGCAAAGAGAAAAAACTAGGTAACGTTGCTGGTGCAGCTACAACTCTAATCTCTGACAACTCAAGGGTATACAAAGGAGCTTCATGGAAAGACAGAGCTTACTACTTAAATCCAGGAACTCGTAGATTTTTAGAACAAGATAGATCTACATCTACAATTGGATTTAGATGTGCAATGGATAGAATTGGAAGCCCTTCAGGGTTAGGAATATTTAGATAATTAAAAATATCTCATAAAAAAAGGGAAGCAATTGCTTCCCTTTTTTTATGCAACAAAGACTAAATTAATCCTTCAGTATATTTCTAGCAATAACAATTCGTTGAATTTCAGATGTACCTTCATAGATCTGAGTGATTTTAGCATCTCTCATTAAACGTTCTACATGATACTCTTTAACGTATCCATATCCACCATGTATTTGTACAGCTTCAACAGTTGTTTTCATAGCAACTTCAGAAGCATTTAGTTTTGCCATAGCCCCAGAAACAGAGTAATCTTTTCCGTTATCTTTATGCCAAGCTGATCTGTGTACTAATAATCTTGCAGCATCAATCTCTAAAGCCATATCAGCTAGTTTGAATTGAATAGCTTGATGTTCTGAAATTGGCTTACCAAACGTTTCTCTTTCTTTTGAATAAGCTAATGACAATTCATATGCTCCTGCGGCTATGCCTAAAGCTTGAGCAGCTATACCTATTCTACCACCAGAAAGTGTTTTCATAGCAAACTTAAAGCCAAAGCCATCTTCACCTATCCTATTTTCTTTAGGAACCTTAACATCATTAAAAACTAATGTATGAGTATCACTTCCTCTGATACCTAATTTGTCTTCTTTTGCACTAATTTCAAATCCAGGCCAACCTTTTTCTACAATAAAAGCATTAATACCCCTATGTCCCTTATCAGTATCTGTTTGTGCAATGACTAAATAAGTTGAAGCAGTACTACCATTTGTAATCCAGTTTTTAGTTCCATTAAGTAAGTAATGATCGCCTTTGTCGATAGCGGTTGTTCTTTGTGATGTTGCATCAGAACCAGCCTCAGGCTCAGACAAACAGAAAGCTCCAACTTTCTGACCAGTAGCTAAAGGAACTAAATATTTTTGCTTTTGTTCTTCTGTTCCAAAAGATTCAAGACCCCAACAAACTAAGCTGTTGTTAACTGACATTGCAACCGAAATTGATGCATCAATTTTTGATATTTCTTCCATAGCAAGTACATAACTTAGTGTATCCATGCCACTGCCTCCATACTTTGGATCAACCATCATTCCCATAAAACCAAGCTCACCAAGCTTTCTCAATTGTTCATGACCAACAATTTGATCTCTATCTCTATCGATAACACCAGGTTTACATTCATTTATGGCAAAATCTCTTGCAGCATCTCTTACTGCTAACTGTTCTTCTGATAATTCAAAATTCATAATAGGTTAAATTTAGTATGCAAAGCTATAAATTTAATCATATATTAGAGTGAACTGAATTTGTTAAATTTTTTGTGGAAAATTACAACATGATTGGATTGATGTCTGGGACATCATTAGATGGGGTAGACATAGTTAATGTAACTTTTAAAAAAGCTAGAACATGGAGCTATGAAATAAAACATAGTGAATGTTACAAGTACTCTAAAAAATGGCTAGAACTTCTCAGAAAAAGCTATTTTTTAAGTGGCACTGAATTGTTAATCTTAAATAAAAAATACGGTGATTATTTAGGAGATATAATCCATGACTTTATATCAAAA
>JBELEU010000152.1:0-5491 GCA_042093455.1 Crocinitomicaceae bacterium
ATCTAAAACTTCAACTTCTTCAGGTGGTGCCGGTGGTGGTGGTGGTGGTGGTGGTGGTGGTGGTGTATTTGGATTGATTTCCACAACTTCTTCATCTTCTAATGCAGTTAATGAAGACTCAATACTAGACCCTGCCAAATCAATTTTCTTGTATTCAACCATACAAAGTACGGATGCGATTATTAATACTAGGCCAGATAAAACATATACTGATCTTGATTTAACATCATCACTATCGACTATGGGGTTTTTTTTACGTTCCATATTGTAAATTTAATAAATAATTTCTCTTTTCTTAGGTGAAAAAATAAATGCAATAATAAACTGAGTCACAATTCTTATGCCAGATTTATATATCAAGCAATGGATGAACCATAATCTTCAGCAGACAACAAATCTTCTAATTCACTAGGATCAGCAATCTTAATCTTAATCATCCACCCTTCACCGTATGGATCTTCATTTACCTTTTCAGGGTTAGACTCTAATGACTCATTAAACTCAATAACCTCCCCTGAAATCGGCATAAATAAATCCGATACTGTTTTAACAGCTTCTACAGTTCCAAAAACCTCTTCTCTTTCTAACTCTTCATCTATAGTTTCGACTTCAACATAAACAATATCACCCAACTCTCCCTGAGCAAAATCAGTTACTCCCACTGTAGCAGTGTCGCCTTCTATTTTCACCCACTCGTGATCTTTAGTGTATTTTAAGTCATTTGGAACATTCATACTTATGGATTTTAAAATTTATACAAATAAACAAAAAATAGGGGTAAAAATTTACTAAAAATCAAAATTCTCTTACAACTGAAACCTTAAGGCAAAACCAGCATTTGTATTTGCTGTTGGAAAAGAAGTGGAGACAAAAGGAGTATTAACAATTCTATCAAAGTACAAACGAAGCATCAATTGTTTGGTAAGATTATAATCTCCAGAAAACTTAATTGATGTCATCCGTTGCCCTGCTGTTGCTTGGTTTTGGTTCTCAATTATTTTTCTTGTTATTGTTTTGTTGTCTCTTATTGAAATATCTATTCTCATTCTTAGGTCGCTTGGCTCAATAGCTTTACCACTTATTTTAAAAGGCAGTTGTAATGATCGCCAAGTATATCCAGAACCAATAACCATCTCACTTCCTTTGATTTCTGTTATCTGATTATTTGATAAGCTCAGAGCGATATTTCTATCTTTTTTGATTTCAAGTTTCACAGAAACATTATTTACTAGAGTTAAATCCATTCCCAACAAAGGTGAAAATTGCTCTAATATAGACATGGACATTATCTGTCTCTGAGAAATAAAATTACCTGTTATATCAAGTTCGGTAGGATTGCCATTTTGATCCCACTGGCCACTAAGATTAGTTGTATAGTTACCAAGAGTAAAGTTTGAACGATATGCATGGGTAAATGATAAGTTTTTAATTACTTTTTTAAATGCTTTTATTTTTCCGATTCCATCAAAAGTTATTCTCCAATTTGGTAAAGGAATTCTTTTTCCTAAAGGTTTAATGTTATCTGCTGTAGGGGTCAAACCTTGATAGGCTGATAAAAAAGCTCCTATTATTACATCTTGCTGTGAGCTACCGTATCCTCCAGCATAATTTGCTTCACTAGAAACGGTAGAAGAATAAGGGTTTTCTTGACCCAATAATTGAGAAACTTCAGGACGTATGCTTTGTAAATTTTCCCAAATTGCGTTTGACAATGTACTATCGACTATTTTATCTTGAGAAAAAGCTGTTTTCCAGGTTATTATAGAAGTACTGAATGACCCGTTAAATTGATTGTTTAAAAGGTTAAAATCATTGTCTTCAATTCCAAGATTGGCTGTTCTATTTTCCATTAAATTTCTGTCAGCAGTTAAGTCTATTCGCAAACTATTGATAGGTTTTACTGAAGCTTTAAAGTTCATGTTTTCTGTATGATTCACCGTATATTGAGTGCTGATGTATTGGAAATTAGTAGAATCAACAGTCCAACTGTTTTGATAGGCATCGTTAGCAAAGATTCTGTTGGTTTTATTACCCAACATGTCCCTTTCTTGGTATCCTCCACTAATAAATGCTAGACTTGGCCCTCCCCAGCCATCATCCATTCCAAGCATGTTTGTATAGTTGACGTAACCAGGTAATAGTAATCCGTCATTGGTATTAAAAGTAGCATTTACACTTTTAACGGACATGACAATTCTTGCTAATTGATCTAATATTTTAAATTCACTTTCTTTTTTCTTTGACTTGGAACTTCCTTTTTTTTCTTCTTCCTCCTGTTTCGCATTTTTTGATTTAGAGCCCCCTTTAATTGATCTACTAGACCTTCTAGAGATACTACTTCTTCCGTATTTTTTATTGATCTTCTTTAGGTAAGGAACCTTATTGTAAAGTGAGATGAAATTTAATTTACCGTTCCAAGAAACAACTCTTGAGTTTTGGATAATATTTCCAACGTTAAGAGTATCATTTGTTAACGCTAATGGAGCTCTAGTCCAATCAAAATTACCAGAATATCTTGTTGTCAATGAAATCCAATTAGTTAGAGGAAACTTTTTAAAAGGCCACTGAAACGTTACATTTCCTACGTGATTGTAGCTCATTGTTTCACCAAAGTCTTTAAAACTAGATAGAATTGAATCTTGAGCTGTTTCTCTGTCATAGCCGAAAATTCCATAATCAACTTTTCCTGGTGTTTCATTTAAAAAGGCTCGATTTGTGGCTTTTAAATCAAATTTAAATGCTTTGGTTAAATCGTATTTAAAGTCATACAACCTGTCCCAATTAAACTGCTTACTATATTGAGGGACTTCTCTATTTTCTCCACCAGGGAAATTATATCTAGTTGAAAAAATATTATACGTTCTATTGATATTAGATCTTACTGCTATTTGCTTGGGCAATAGGAAAACATTGAAATCTGAAATTGGTTTTAACCACTTTGACTTCCTTAATATCTTATTTTTCTTAAATGGCTCAAATGGTTTAACTCCGCTGTTGTAAGTATAATTTACATTCCCTAAATAGTTTCGTTGTAAATCTTGCCTTGTGTTAATATCTCTATGGAAAAACTCATTGAATGAATAGGTAACGCTAAAATTTGAAATATCCCATGGCATCTTTGGAGCCTTACCTTTAGATTTGGGTAATTTATTTTCTCTTGGCTTGGGAGATTCTTCATCACTGGTTTCAGTTTTTGACTTTCTAGATGTGGATGTTGGAGGTTTTTTTGATTTTGATGTTTTCTTATTGATCTTAATATTGGTGAAATTAATAGATTTCCTTTCTGTTAAATCAAGCCCATCTCTTAACCTATTCGACCAATCAGTTGGAGCTTCTCCATCCCCTGTTTCAAAAACAAGATCAGGGTTTAATGGATCATAAAGAGGTCTAATCACATTTTTTGAGTACCCAACATACATTGGTAAGTTAAGTCCAGAATTTTCGCCAAAAAACTTATCTAACTTAACAGTACTTGATGCATCAATTCCGTATATATATTCTTGCTGTCTGTCTCCCACTTTGTTATCAATACTCCCAAATCCGGGAGTGGAATAATTTCCAGCAACTGAAATATCTGCAAAATCAGCCAAATTAGCATTTAATCTTCCTATTGCAGCCCAACCTCCGCTCTCGTTAAAATCGCTCAATCGTAATTCATTCACCCAAACCTCAACGCATTTTTCAAGTCCATCATCAGGTTGCCACTGATTATTTGTATCATCGTTTTTTGGGTTTCTAACACCAATCATGATTGTTCTTAACCCTTGTAAGTTTGGATTGCCAATTACTGAAATATTAGAAGATGGGTTGTCTGGGTCTTGTTTGGTAAATCTTTCAAGTATAGAAAACCCAGAAAGGTTTCGTGTTTTTTTCACCTGCTTCAACTGAGACAAATCAATTACCATATTATTTTCATCAGGCCAAATAGATGCTGAAGTGTGAACGTGCCATGGTGAAATTTTTAATGGCATTTCATATTCATAATAATTCGAAACAAAATCTGTTCCTAAACGAACAAAAACTGTGACGTCATCATCATAAACTTGGTCTAAATCAGAATTAGATTCTCCATGAACAAACATTTTAATTTTATTGTAATTCCTGATATCGAGATTGATGTTTCTATAAGCTGATCTAGCATCTCCATCCTGAAGTCCGCAAAGGTCCATTACTAAACTTTGCTCATTCATTTGAGCGTAATTGGTCGTTTGGTAATTTGTTTCTTGAATAATTCCATCTGGCAAATCGTAATGAATTGGCTCTCTATTTTTGTTTTGATCTGTATTTACAGCGCTAATATTAAATGTGGTATTGGATTCTTCTTGTTGTATGTATTCACCATCAGTTAATAAAGACCCCAGATAAGCTCTCCACTCTCCTCTAATTAATTCTAATCTTGCAAACCTTAGTGTAACATCTTGATTCCATCCTTTCATGAACATTCTTATAAAACGAATAGCTCTGAAATCTTGAATTCCGTTTACTTTTTTAGAAAACTCTCTTAAAGGAACTCTAAATTGATACCAATAAACTTGCTTGCCAGATTTTTCATGAGTTGACATTATTCGATCTGTAATGAAATTTGTTCCAACAACCATGTTTTGTGGCTTTAGCTCAATTTTATACTGAAAATAACTTTCTGTCTCATTCAAGTTGTTGTCTTGGTTAATGTCTTCAACATTAGGCAATGTAGATGCAGAGGTCGGAAACCCTTGAGAATTGATGGTGTCTGACATTTCTGATGTTGGTGAATTCCCATCAGGATTGTTATAATTCTTATATCTACCTAAGATATCCACTTCTTGATTATCATAGTCATCGTCTCTAAAGTAATTGTAATTATCTGATGAAGGGTCTGACAAAACTTTACTTAGTGCATCTGGATCTGAAATGGTAGCTTGTGCTTGATTAAGGTAATCTTCAAAAAATTGCTGCTCTATTTCATCTGACATTCCATCAAAACCAACATCCTGGTTTATTCTAGCTGATAAACTGTTGTCAAAGGCGTTAACAATTACCTGAGAGGTAGGAACATAACCCCAAGAAGTAGAAGTAATGTCAGGGTCTGAATAATCTCCATTAGAAGGGAGCCCGTTTTCAAAAGCTTTTCTACCATCTCTTAATACATCTTCAGAAATATTTCCCAGGTTGAAATATAATGTTCCACCAGAACTATTTGGTGAATCTTCATTTGATGATGGTTCCCCTAGTGCGTTCATAGAACCTTCACTAAAAGGATCCATTACCCAAAATTGTATAAACTCAATATTTGCAGCTTCAAAATCATTGGTAGTTAATGTTCTCATTATACCTCCCCATCTTGATTCTGGAGATAAAAGTTCACCATTGGATCCATCAACGCCTGCACTATAAAAAG
The DNA here is from genome assembly GCA_042093455.1 of Crocinitomicaceae bacterium. Classification (GTDB taxonomy): domain Bacteria; phylum Bacteroidota; class Bacteroidia; order Flavobacteriales_D; family Parvicellaceae. The sequence continues at coordinate 5,378 of JBELEU010000152.1, forward strand.
AAGAATTAATATCATAATTATATGGCCCTCTTTCAGATGGATAAAAAGAAAGGTCAAATACTGGAACATTGGTTAACTGGCCTGTGCTTAAGTTTGTTCCAGGGAAAACTTCAT
>JBELEU010000153.1:0-5506 GCA_042093455.1 Crocinitomicaceae bacterium
ATGGTCAGTTTTGCCCTTATTATCCAAATGATCCAAGCTTAAATTGGTCAAGAGATAATTACGGTCCAATATATATACCTGAAGAAGGAAGTGAAGTTGAATTAACAAAAGAGAATTGGATCATATATAGAAGAGCCATTGAGGTTTATGAAGGCAATAAAGTATCAACTAAAGATGGTTCTATTTATATAAATGATGAGGTTGCAACTCATTACACGTTTAAGCAAAACTATTATTGGTTAATGGGTGACAATCGTCACGGTTCAGCCGATTCTAGATGTTGGGGCTTTGTTCCAGAAGATCATGTGGTAGGCACAGCCTCTTTTGTTTGGTTTTCAAAACATCCTGAAACTGGAATTAGGTGGGATAGAATATTTTCTTTCGTAAAATAATGAATGTAATTCTTCAATCTGTTTATGCAGGAAATGTAAATTATTACGCAGCGCTGTTAAAAGCAGATGAAGTTTTGATTGATGTAAACGAACATTTTTTAAAACAGTCTTATCGAAATCGATGTGTTATAGCGGGCGCAAATGGCCCACTTAACTTAATAGTTTCTGTCAAAAGAAAAACGGGGAGGGTTAAGTTAAAAGATGTTGAGATAGACTATTCAGAAAATTGGCAAAAGATTCATTGGAAATCTATAGAAAGTGCTTATAGAACCAGTCCTTATTTTGAATTTTATGAAGATAAATTCAAACTTTTATATGCTTCAAAAGAAATAAATTTATTGATGGATTGGAACTTTGCCATTCATAAAGCAATTTTAAACTGCTTAAAACATGAAGTTAAGCAGCAAAAAACAGAAAAATATTTTTCTGATATAGATGGATATGAAGATTTAAGAAGTGAAATTCATCCCAAAAAACAAATTACATCACATTATAAGGTAAACACTTATCCTCAGGTTTTTGACGATAGAATGGACTTTCTTCCAAATATTAGCGTACTGGATTTACTTTTTAATGAAGGCCCTGCAGCGAGTCAGTGGCTGTTGAGGTAGAAAATCCACATGCTTCAGTTATAACTTTTTGAACATTTGTTCTAACGTTCATAGTAATTAGCTTTTTATTTTCCGCATTCGGGTGCACTCTATTAGACAGAAATACGTAAACGATTCCACTTTCTGGGTCAGCCCATGTTAAGTTTCCTGTAAACCCTGAGTGGCCAAAACTTTTAAATGAAGCACATTCAAAACAAGTTGGCCCACCAGCACCAGTTCTTACGGGTTTGTCAAATGTTATGCCTCTTCTATTGTCGTTGTCTTCGTAAAAAGGGGATGAGGTGTAATACTCTATTACCTTTGGATCAATCAATGTATCTCCACCGTAAATTCCTTTATTCAAATACATTTGCATAATTACAGCCAAGTCTTGAGCACTTGAAAATAAACCGGCATGTCCAGAAACACCACCCATAAGTGCTGCTCCTTGATCATGGACATCTCCATGAACCAATTGGTGTCTAAAAAGAGTATCATTTTCTGTAGGCACTAGTCTTTTTAAATCCCACTTTTCTCTTGGTTTGTATCCAATGTTGTAAAGACCTAGTTGATCGTAAAGCATTTGAGAATAGTCATCTTGAGTTTGTTCTGTTAAAGATTGGATTATTTCATTTACAAAATAGTAACCTAAGTCGCTATATCTGTATTTTTTTCTTGTTTTTACTCTGGTGTTGATAATCCTTTTAAAAATGGTATCTCTATAAGAACTCAGCATGTATAAATCATCAGCTACACGATTTTGATGAATAGAAGAGGGGAGTTTACTGTAAAGTTCGTAGGAGGGTTGTCCATCGTCTAATGTTTTGATAAAAAAAGGAATCCATGAAACCAATCCTGCCTGATGAGTAAGTATTTGCTTTAAGGTCAAATTTTCATAATCTGTGGAGTCAACAAGTGCTGGAAGGTATTTCCCCAAAGTAGAGTCAACATGAAAAAGCCCTTTAGATTGTAAATCCATAAGTATAGCTGCTGAACTTGCAATTTTAGTAATCGATGCTAAATCATAAATATCTGTTTGAGTTACTTCATTAGCAGCACTATCGTAGGTGTGGTTACCGTATGATTTATTTAAAAAAACATGCCCATCTTTGGCAGCTATAATTTGACAGCCAGGAAAGGCCTTAGCTTTAATAGCTTCTTGAATAATTGTGTCAATTTTTAGCAGTTTTTCTCCATCAATTTCTGTTGATTCAGTATCGCCAAATGAAAGTCTAATTTTTTCGGTAGATAATCCTGAGCCAACTATAAATTCATCATTTATTTGTTCATTTAGTTTGCCATCACATGAAATACCTCCGAAAGTCAATTGACCTGCTTTTGATTTTATTTTTTGCGAATTGTTTTCAGCCACAACTAAAGTCTCAATTTTATCCAAACAAGATAGTGTGCCAAGTTCTTTTTTATTACCAAAATAATGTAGAATTACTCTATTTTTTTTAATTATTGACGAAATCATTTGGTCAATTTTTTGATTGATTTCATCCGTGTTAATTACCACTAAGTTATATTCATTTAATTCACTAGCCATTGCAGAAATCATTCTTTTAGAAGAAAAAGTATTGAACTGAAAGTGAGATACTTTAGCGTAATTACTCAATGAGTTTTCAAAATCTTCGTTAGTTGATTTTCCAAGAGATATGGATGCTAAATTAATGGTGCTAAGATTTCTTAAAGGAATTAAATCATTTAGATTTTTCAAAACAATCAACTCATTGTTGGTCTGGGTAACTATTGAATCTGGATTATCTATTTTTTGATCTATAGCAAAAGTTGTATTAACTAGTCCGATAATTAATGTAAATAATAAGATGGTTTTTAGTATATTCAATGGTGTTTACTTTTTGCTTGTTTTAAAATAGTATCAAATTTTAAACCAATATTAATTTTTTTTTATTAAAAATAAATATTCCTAATCAATAGATAAGAAAATAGCAATGTTAATAAAGTTTAAATTCTTGATTATATTTTTGTTTGTGCTGTTGGTAAACAATATTTTTTCTCAAAATTTTACTATAAAACATTTCCCTCCAGAGTTTCAAGGTCTTAGTGCAAATTGTCGTCAAATAATTCAAGATTTTAATGGCTATTTGTGGGTAGCTACTGAAGATGGTTTATGCCGTTTTGACGGTCAAGAATTTAAGTTGTACAATACAGATGAAGGCTTAAAAAGACACGAAGTGTATTCAGTTGTTGAAGGCGATAGTGGCGATATATGGGTCTGTACAAGAGGTGGCATCTCAAAATTAAACGATTACAAACCTTTTGATAACGCTTTAGATTCCCTGCCTATTTTTTCGCTTAAAATTGATTTTAATCATTGCTTTTATGATAAAACCACAAGTTCGTTTTACGCTTTTGACGAAAAACTTCCTCACAATAGACTTTATAAGTTTGATAACACCAAAAGCACATTAAGGGCAGTTGTTGATAATTGCATACTTCATAAAGTTAAAATTGATTCAAGCGATTACATTGTTGTACGCTCATTAGATTCGGAATCTTTATTGTCTGTTACCAATCAAGATACTCTAATAATTAAGTCCATTACTAAGCACATTACAAATATATTTAAGTATAATAAAAAAGTACATTTTTTAATTGATGGAGTAGTTTTTGAACTTAACAATAATCAGCTTATTTCTTCTACCACCCCCTTTTTTAATAGCTTTCCTAAAGACATCAAAACTATAAAGGTTGTTGGAGAAGATATTTATTTTATTTCAGCTAATAAATTGTATTTTTTTGATGGACTTTTACTCACAGAAATTATTAATGAAACTGATTATGGTACGTTGAATTATCTTTTTTGTGATAGAGAATATAACATTTGGACATGTACCAGCAATGGAATTATTAAAATAAATCCCACACCATTCAATGGTTTTGATAAAACAAACAATTTACAAGGTATAGCTACCAAAATTAAAAGAGATAATAATAAATTGTGGGTTTCCACATCTGAAGGTTTGTTTTATAAATTCGATTCAAGTGCTATTTTTCAAAAAGCTTTAGACGGTTATATTAATGATTTTATCATAGTAACTAACGATAGTATTCTGTTGTCCTTTAAGACTGGTTCTATAAAACTTTTTAATCCAAAATTTGAGTCTTTAAAAAAGTTTGTTTTAAAATCTGATTTAATAGCTGATAATAACCTAAAAAGATTTCGTAAGCAAATAGAGAGCAATATCTACACTTTTACAAGAGATTTAGATAACAACATACTAATAACTGGAGTTTTCAATAATCTAATTCTTAAAATGGATAAAACGTTAAATCTATTGACTTTTTATGATGAGAAAAGAATGGGGAAAGAAGGTTGGATACCTTCCTTATTCTGTCACAGCAATGGAGATTTATGGTTTAGATCAAGCGCTGGACTTAAGCGAATAAGAAACTCCAAAGTAGAAAAATTTAAATTGAAGTATAATGGCTTTTGTAGTTTTATTGAAGATAAAAAAGGAAATCTTATAGCTATTTCTGATGTGGGTTTAACTTACATCTATTTAGAAAATGGAAATTTTAAAAACTATAAACACTTTACCAATAAGAATGGACTTTCTGAAAAAACAATTTTCACTTTAGCAAGTTTCAATGATAAAGATTTACTATTGGGAACCTCTAGAGGATTAAATAAAGTCATTGACTTTACTGATTCATTGGATGCTAATAAATTTAACGTTAAGTTTTTTGATAAAAAAGACGGTCTAATAGGAGTTGATTTTTATGTGAATGCTTCATTAGTAGATGTGGATAGTTCTGTTTGGATGGGAACAAGTGAGGGCTTAATGCATTATTTACCTAAAAAAGACATCTCCAATTCAATATCTCCTAATCTGTTTTTAGAAGAAATTAAATATCAAAATACAAGTCAAGATTCTTGGGACATTATAAACGGAAGTTACGGTGATATTAAACAGGTTATAAATCCATTTTTTTATCACTATCAAAACGATTTAACTTTTGATGTTAAAGCCATTTCAACTTCAAATCCCAATATGTTAAAGTATACTTATTTTTTAGAAGGAGCAGAAGCCAATTGGAGTGATCCATCAACCGCTTCTTTTTCTAGGTATAACAATTTAGATCCTGGTGCATATGTTTTCAAATGTAAGGCCATACGAACTTCTGATGGTGTTGAAAGTGAGGTATTGGCTTATTCGTTTCAAATAGATTCGCCTTATTATGCTAAACCATGGTTTTATATATGTATAATTATTGGAGTAGGAGCAGTATTCTATTCGTTTATATATTTTAGAGAAAAACAGCTGAAGCTTATCAACGAGTCACTGGAAAGAAAAGTTCAATTCAGAACTACACAGTTAAATAAAGAAAAGAAAACAGTTGAAAAGCAAAATGAGCTTATTACTAAGAGTATTTCTTATGCTAAACGCATCCAATATTCCATTTTACCTGAAAATCAATTGATGAAAGATTTTTTTACCGACCATTTCATTCACTATCAACCAAAAGATATTGTCGGAGGAGATTTTTATTGGTTTA
>JBELEU010000154.1:0-5468 GCA_042093455.1 Crocinitomicaceae bacterium
ATTTAGAAGAACATGGTGAAGTTTGCCCTGCTAACTGGGTGAAAGGTGCTGATGCAATGACTGCCACTCATGAAGGGGTTGCAGATTATCTTTCAAAAAATTAATAGAAAAAAATTAGTTTTTTCTAAAAAAGCCATTCCATAGTGAATGGCTTTTTTTTGAACTCAATACTATAAATTTCAGTTACATTACACTCAATAAAAACTATGTATGGAAAAAATAATTATTTCAACTACTGATTCAATACCAGGCAAAGAAATCACAGAAATAGTAGGAATGGCAAGAGGAAGTACCGTAAGAGCTAGGAATATTGGAAGAGATATATTTGCTGCTCTAAAAAACGTTATTGGAGGAGAAATTGAAGAATATACAAAACTTCAAGCTCAATCAAGAGAACAAGCATTGGAAAGAATGATAAACGATGCAAAAAACCTTGAAGCTGACGCAATTGTCAACATTAGAATAACAACTTCAATGGTAATGCAAGGAGCTTCTGAAATTCTTGCATATGGAACTGCAGTAAAATTAGCATGAATACATTTACAAGTGTAATTTTAAGTTTTCAAGGACTTTTTTGGATGATCTGTCTTGTCATTTTAGTCTTCCTTTTGACTAGAAGAATCGGAATTAAAAAAAAAGAAACATTTGAAGATAGGGATAACTAAAACCTTTAATTCTAATCGACTAACTTAATAAGTGCCATAAAATCAAAAAGTATTAATTACTATGAAAAAAAAACCTGAAAAACCAACACCAGAAGCAAAAGCATTATCTCTTTTCTTAATGGCTTATAAAACAAAAAATCCAATTTATAAAGAGAAATCAAAACGAATTAACAGACTTTGGAGTCTAGTAATAAATGGTGAATTAAGTAAAAAAGAATACCATGAAGAGGTACAAAACATGTTAAATTTATATGGTGGTTATTCAGAAGTAGTCGAAAAAACAGTTAAATTTTATATCGAAAAAACTGGTGAATGGAAATTAAAAGGTGACGACAAATATTGTCTAGATGCAAAGGAAGTTGCTGACAAAGTACTCAATAAATAAAACCCCAATAATCTCTGTATTTCGAAAAACTTAAATGAAATTTAACATCGTATTAATAGAACCTGAGATACCTATGAATACAGGAAACATAGGAAGACTTAGCTTAGCTACTGGTTCAGTTTTACACTTAGTTAAACCCTTTGGATTTGAAATAAACGATTCCAGGTTAAAAAGAGCTGGTTTAGATTATTGGAAACACATTTCCGTTAAAATTTATGAAGATATAAATGAATTTTTATTGATTAATAAAGATAAAAAAATGGCATTTCTATCAAGTTCAGCAGATAAATCATATTGTGAAATTGACTTTAAAGATGATATGTTTCTAATTTTTGGTAAAGAGTCTGTTGGTTTATCTAAAAGCTTACTATCTAACAACAGTAAGGCTACTTTTAAAATTCCAATTTACAGCAAACATGTAAGGAGTCTAAATTTAGCAAATGCAGTAAGTATTGTAGTTTACGAAGGATTAAGAAATTTAAAAGCGATATGAAACCAATAAAAAAAATAAGCTTATTTGTACTGTTTGTCCTAATTTACACATCATGCTCAAGGTCAAATAATGTTGAAAATTCAACAGAAAACAGCAATGATCATTCATCAACAATAGTTGATTTAAAAGAAAACTCAGAAAATATTAATTCATCTTTTTTTGTTTCTGCTGAAACTGATAGCTTATTTCTTGATGAAATATGCAAGAAAAGATTCAATTATGACAATAATTCATTTTGTAACCAAATGGATTTAGCAATAAAAAGAGTAATAACTGTTGACTCCATTTATGTTGTAGAGTTTAACTGCAGCTGTGGGGCACCTTGTCTCATAAAAACAATCTCTACGTTCACTAATAAATTTCAAATAATTGATTTTATTGATGTTTCAACTGAATGCGATTGCCCTTCAGAATGTGAAGGTTGCGGATGGAATAAACTAGAAATAAAAAGTGATACGACATTTAGAATCACTAGAGTTTCAGAATATATCTTTCCGAAATATGATGAATCAGGAAAGGAGATGGAATTTGAATGCAATGTAGAACGCACCTTTAAATATGAACTTTACAAAGTGAATTCAAATGGAAGTTTTGAATTGATAAATTCAAAAAAGAAAATGGATGTTAAAATACCTGATCATTATGAACCAATAGACTCCACAAAAGGAGATTTAGACGGGGATGGTATTGCTGAAAAAGTAGTTGTTTATGAATCAGATATTCAGACTGATCTTGGAACAGAAAGACACATATATATTTATAAAAAAATAAATCAAAATTGGAACATTTGGGAAAAAACAATTGGAGCTATACTTCCAAGTGAACATGGTGGAATAATGGGAGATCCATTTCAAAAAATGGATATTATAAGAAATTGCATTGTTATTGAGCATTTTGGAGGAAGCAGAGAAAAATGGAATTATACACATAGATATAGATTCCAAAATGATAATTTTTATTTAATTGGAGCAACTGTAATCATAGAATCTCCATGTGATTACATTGAAAGTTTAGATTACAATTTATCTACAGCTAAAGCTATCTACTCAACTAAAAAAGACAATTGTGAAAACGGAACTAATAAGGAGAACTTGAAAAAAGAATTTTCTTTGCAACTTCAAAAACTACCCTTAATGGATGGCTTTTATCCAGGCAATAACGAATCAAATATTCCGGACAGTACCATTTCAATGTATTACTAAAAATAAATATTTACTTAAAGTCTATTTAAGAAATAACCAACTTACAACTTAAACCCCATAACCAACAGATCATCAACTTGAGGAACATCCAATTTATAACGATTAAACTCATTCATCAAAAAAGAATCTTTATCTAACTCTGATTTTAGCGATTTTTTTAGTATTTCTTTAAATTTCTTCTCTCCCATAGATCGCATCATTTCTCCGCCTAATTGATCGGCATAACCATCGGTATACATGATCAACCAGCTATTAGGTTTTATAGAAATGATTTGTGAACTGAAATCTCTGTTCATTTCTCTACTCTTTTTAGAAAATGACCCTCCAGCAGGAAGCATATCGGCCTTGTAAGAACTAACTTCATTATCGTCAATGACATATATACTATTTCTAGCTCCACTGAAATATAGTTCCATTTTCTTTTTATCAACTATGCATAAAGACAAGTCCATACCGTCTTGAATACGTCCACCACTACCCTGCTTAAGTACTCTAATGATTTCACTGTTTAGCTTCCCTAAAACTTGTGAAGGAGTCAGTTTTTCATCATTTACGATATTATCTAACAATAAACTACCCATCATACTCATAAATCCTCCTGCAACTCCATGGCCAGTGCAATCCACACACGCTATGAATGCTAAATCCTTAAAACTTCTAAACCAATAAAAATCACCACCAACAATATCTTTTGGTTTAAAAAGAATAAAATTTTCAGAAAAGAACTCTTTGATCAAGGTATCTTCAGGCAGTAAGGTTTTTTGTATTTTTTTAGCATAATTGATATTATCTGTAATTTGCTTTTTACTTGATTCGATGATTAACTTTTGAGTTCTTGTTTTTCTGAGTTGTAAAAAAACAATTATCAAAGAAATAAATACCAATGATATTCCGCCAATCAACGAAAAACGAATAATTCTATCAGACTTTACTTCTGCTTGATGTAAAATTAATTCATTGGAAAATCTTATGCTGTCAGCTTGTTTTTCAAGTAGAAATTTTTCTTGAAAATCTCTTTGTTTAGTTTTTTCAATACCATCCATAGTGGCTAAACTATCTTGAATAGTATTGTAGAGTTCTAACATCTCTAGTGCCTCAGATTTTTGATTTAAATTTTTATGAACTTTATACAATTCATTGGTTATCTCATCTAATCCAACAATAGTATTTTGTTCTTCTCTTAATTCTTTTGCTTTAATTAAATAAACTAACGCTAGTTTATTATCTCCCATTTTGACTAAGGTTTGACCAATATTCCCTAAATACATTGAGTAACTCCACATATCATTTGATTTTTTAGAAATATTTAAAGCTTTATTGTAAAACTCTAATGCAATATCTAAATCTCCTAAATCAGAGTAAACAATACCTATATTGTTATACAACATCGCCATTGCGTCACTATTGTTGATTTTAGTAACAATGTTTAAAGCCTTTCTAAAAAATTTTAAAGCCCTTTCCAATTCGCCTTTATCTTGAGAAATAACTCCCATGTTGTTGTAAGAATTGGCTTCACCATGTAAATCATTTATTTCAATGGAAATTTCTAAAGACATTCTGTAATAATCAAGTGCTTTTTTAAGGTTATTCTGATCTGTATATACAATACCAATATTATTGTATGCTCTTCCGATACTTGTTTTATCATTAATAGACTCAGCAATATTTAATGACTTGATATAATTATCTAATGCTTCTTCATAATTACCCAAATCATGAAATGTAACACCAATGCGATTGTATATAGATGAAATTTCATTATTCAGTTCTAATTTGATAAAAATAGACAGTGCTTTTTTGAAATATAAAATTGTGTTTTTAGCATCATTTCTTTTTTGAAATGATATGGCCTGAAGCTTTAAAGCTTTAGCCATGAAAAGTTGACTATTAATGGAATTGGCATAATTGTATTGAATTTCTGCAAAATGAAATGCACTGTCTGGAAGGTCATCTAGAAAACCGTCCCAAGCATAGTTATAAATTGCATTTAATCGACTGGAATCTGCATTGGATTCATCCTGCCAAACTGACCACAATGAATCAAGATTTGTCTGTGATTTAGCAACAGCTGATGCTAAAAACAGAAGTATTAAACAATATTTAACAAAAAATCTCATTTGAACAATTTATACTCTTAACCCAATAATTAATAAATCGTCTACCTGTGGGAAAGGCCCTTTCCATGAATTAAACTCGTTCATTAAAAATTCATTTTTATCTTTTTTCAATGTTACTACTTTTTGAAGTATTTCTTCAAATTTAACATTGCCCATTGACATCACCCTATCTCCACCTAACTGATCAGGAAAACCATCAGAATACATCATGACCCAGCTGTTTTCTTTTAACGGTATAGTTTGGGATGTGAATTCTCTGCTCATTTCTTTACTTTTTTTAGAAAATGAACCTCCTGCTGGTAACATATCTGCTTTGTAGGATTTAATTTCATTCTCCTCAACAACATATATCCCATTTCTTGCCCCACTAAAATGCAAAGCCTTTTTTTGCTTGTCAATTATACACAATGAAAGGTCCATTCCATCTTGTATTTCACCACCAGTCTCTTGTTTTAGAACCCGTATTATTTCACTATTTAGTTGATCTAGTATTTCTGCAGATGTTAGTTTTTTATTCTGAACTATTTTATCCAACAACAAACTGCCCATCATGCTCATAAAACCACCAGGAACTCCGTGCCCTGTACAATCCACACAAGCTATTAC
>JBELEU010000155.1:0-5380 GCA_042093455.1 Crocinitomicaceae bacterium
CAGGATTAATGTACTGCATAGTATCGTAAATACCTAGTCCTGCGTAAACAGAACCACCAGGTGAGTTAATGTAAATTTGAATGTCTCTTTTTGCATCAATAGATTCTAAGAACAACAGTTGAGCAGTGATAATATTGGCAACATAATCATCAATTCCAGTTCCAAGAAAAATGATTCTATCCATCATAAGTCTTGAAAAGACATCCATAACAGCAATGTTCATTTGTCTTTCTTCAATGATATTTGGAGTCATTCCAACAGGCACATTTGAAATGGCTGAATTGTATTTATCTAAACTTAGACTTGAAATTCCCATATGCTTGGTTGCATATTTTCTAAATTCTTCGCTACTATTTGGGTTCATATTAGAGTTTAATTTATTTGAAATAAAGTTAATAAATTTTATTTCATGGCTTCAGAAGCCTTCTTAATAAAATCTTCATGTACTAATTCTTTTTCGTTGATCTTCAAGCTTGATTTAAGGTAATCCATCACTTTAGTGTCATAAATCATGTCGTTGATTTTTCTTGCTTCTTCTTTGTTTGACAAAACATTTTGAACTGTTTTCATCAATTCTTCTTCAGCAGGAACCATCATTCCGTATTGTGCATACTGGCTTCCCATAAGTTCTTTAGTATGATTAACTAACTCTTCATGCTCTACCTTAATGTCTTGTTCTTTTATGATTTTATTCTCAACCAACTGCCATTTTAAGCCTTCAGAGTACATATCGTATTCTTTTTCAATTTGCTCAACTGTTGCTTCTTTGTTTGAAGTTAAAATCCATTTTTTTAAGAACTCATCTGGTAATTTAAGTTTTAATTTTTTTATAATGTTTTTAGAAACTTCTTTTTTAAATATTCTATCAGAATCTGCAACAAACATTTTTTCTAACTCAGCTTGAATTCTTTGTTTAAACTCTTCTTCAGTTTTAACTTCTCCAGGGCCATATATTTTATCAAATAAAGCAACATCAATATTAGTAGGTTCAAGACTTTTAACTTCAGTTACGTTCATTTTAACGTTTCGAGTGTATAATATTGCTCTTTCTTTATCAATGCCTAACATGGCTGCCATATCAGCATCGCCTCTGCTTATTTTACGTGGATCAACTACTAAAACATCATTTGGTTTGATACCTATTAGCTGTTTTTTAACTTTTTTATCCTCTACAAATTCTAAAGAAATAGTAGAACTATGACTAAATCCTCCTTCAACAACATTTCCTGAATCATCAAGTTCTTGGAATGTTGAAATAACCATGTCACTTTCAGAAGCTGAATCAACACCAACTAACTTTCCATAACGTTTAGCAAAGTCAGTCATTTGCTTCTTAATCAATTTTTCATCGACTTTTAACTTGTACTTTGTGTACTTATCTCTACCCGGTAAATCCAATTTAAAATCTGGAGCTATTCCTAATTCGTAGGCAAATTCAAAGTCACCTGGATTTTTCCAGTCAATCTCTCTTTTTTCTTCTTCTAACGGAATTGGGTTTCCTAAAATATTTAATTTATTTTCTGTAATGTGCTTGTAAATGGTTTCATTTAAAAGCTTATCAATTTCTTCAGCCAAGATAGATGGACCATACTTCTTTTTAATTACGGTTGTTGGAATGTGCCCCTTTCTAAAACCTGGAAGTTGAACTTGTTTTTTATAATTTTTTAAAGAGTTTTCAAACGATTCTTTGTAATCATTGTTTGAAATTTTGACGGTCATAACTGCATTCAATGCATCTATGTTTTTAACTTTTACGTCCATATGAGATTTATATTGATGTGTTTTTAACTTATTAAAACTAAAAATGGCATAAGTCCGCTTATGCCATTTAAATCAGTGCGGATAAAGGGAGTCGAACCCCCACGCCTTGCGGCACTAGATCCTAAGTCTAGCGTGTCTACCAATTCCACCATATCCGCATTTTAAATTCTGTTCTAAAGCTCGTTTGCAATAGCAGTGTGCAAATTTATTCAATTTTATTAAATAGAAAAGTTCATCAAGTGTTTTTCTTCGCTAACTTTACACTTTTATTGATTTATGACCATGTTAACCATTGACCCCATAGAAATGGGCCTACCAAAAGCCCACCATTATTTACTAGGAGCTGTTGGGCCTAGACCCATATGTTTTGCAAGTACCATTGATGAAAACGGTATTCCAAATTTGGCACCTTTTTCATTTTTTAATGTTTTTAGTTCAAACCCTCCCATTGCTATATTTTCACCTGCAAGAAGTGGCAGAACTGGAAAACAGAAAGACACGTATAACAATGTTAAAAAAATAGCTGAGGTTGTAATCAACTTAGTAGACTATAAAATGGTAGAGCAAATGTCTTTGGCTAGTTCTCCTTACGACCCTAATGTGAATGAATTTACTAAAAGTGGATTTACACCCATCGAATCTGAGAACATAAAACCTTTTAGAGTAAAAGAATCTCCTGTTCAGATGGAATGTGAAGTAATTGAAGTCAAAGAGTTAGGTGATAAAGGGGGAGCAGGTAATTTAATTATATGTAAAATAGTTAAAGTTCATATCAAAAAAGAAATACTAAATGACAAGGAAATGATTGATCAAGAGAAGATTGATCTTGTTGCTAGAATGGGTGGGGATTGGTACTGTAGAACAGATAAAAACTCTATGTTTGAAATTAAAAAACCAATTACAACTTGCGGTATTGGTTGGGACAATATTCCAAAAGAAATTCTAAACAGTGCTTTTCTTAGCGGAAATGACTTAGGTAAACTTGGAGGCATTGAACAACTTCCTGATGAAACAGAAGTTAATGAATTTAAACTCATAGAATTAAGCGATTTATTTATAACACATGAAGATGATGCAAAAAAACTTGAGCAATTACTTCACAAAAAAGCAAAAGAATATTTAAATATAGATGAACTAGAAAATGCGTGGAAAACATTACTTTCGTTCAATAATTAACAAACACCAATGGAATTAAAAATTAACGGCAAACTAAAACAATTGATGGATTTACAATCTTGGGATTCTGGATTCAGTAAAAGAGAATTTGTAATTACAACTACCGAACAGTATCCACAAGACATTAAGTTGGAATGCATTAAAGATAAAACTAGTTTACTAAACGGCATTAACCCCGGAGAAGACGTTGAAGTATCTTTCAACTTAAGAGGTAATGAGTTTAATGGCAAATATTATGTAAACTTACAAGCATGGAAAATCACCAAAGGCAATGAAGGCCCTCAAAATACACCTCCGCCTGACACAGACTTTGAACCTTTGGGAGAGGATGATGAGGATCTTCCGTTTTAGTAAAAAATAACTTTCAATGTCATTTTTTGACAAATACATTAAGGCAGTAAGATATTTACTGCCTTCTCCTTTTACAATAGCCATTGTTTTAACCCTTTTCACCCTTTTACTTGGTGTTTTATGGCCAAGCCATAGTTCATCGTCAAATGTTTCTTGGGGAGAAAAAACCATTAAAGTTTTAAGCTATTGGAACGATGGTTTATGGAATACAAAAGGACTTGCCTTTGCCATTCAAATGATGCTAATGTTATTGTTAGGACATGTTTTAGCACTTAGCAAGCCCATCGATAAACTCATTAATCAAATTTTACCATTTTGTAAAAACAATGCTAAAAGTGCATTATTTGTTACTCTTTTCACCTTAATAGTAAGTTGGTTTAACTGGGGATTAGGTTTGGTTTTTGGAGCTATTTTTTGCAACAAAATAATGGACTACGCCTCCAAAGCATCAATCCCCCTTAATTATGGATTGATAGGGGCAGCAGGGTATTCTGGGCTAATGATTTGGCATGGAGGAATATCTGGATCATCTTTGGTTAAAATTTCTGAACCTGGTCACCTGAAAGATCTAGCACCACAAAAACTTCAAAATACTGTTCCTGAAATTATAGATTTTTCTCTGACTGTATTTTCACCAATGAATATTTTTATAACATTAGCTCTTTTAGTTATTCTTCCAATTTCAATGTATGTTTTAGGAAAGAAGGCATCTGTTAAAGTTCCTTCCATTTCGGTAAAGAAAAAAAAGATCAATCAAAACTTACAATTAATAGGAGCAGAAAAAATAGATCAATCAAAACTTACAGGAAAAATAGTTGGATTATTTGTTGTTGTTTTTTGTGTTTTTTTAGCTATTAATCACCCTTCAACAAAAACATTTCAGTTTATTAACCCCAACTATTTAAACCTAAGCTTATTGGGACTAGCATTACTTTGTCACGGAAGTATTAACAACTTTATAAATTCGGTAGAAAAAGCCATTGGTGGGACTGCCGGCATTTTAATACAATTTCCTCTTTATTTTGGAATAATGGGCATTGTTAAAGAGACAGGAATGATAAATGATATTGCTACTTATTTTCAAGCAATTTCAACTGAACTAACTTACCCACTATATACGCTATTGAGTGCTGGAATGGTCAATTTTTTTATTCCAAGTGGAGGTGGTCAGTGGTACATACAAGGCCCATTGGTTATTCAATCTTCTATTGAAATGGGAATACCATTACACAAAAGTATATTAGCGCTAGCTTATGGTGATCAACTCACCAACATGATGCAACCGTTTTGGGCGCTACCTCTTCTTGGAATTACTGGTTTAAAAGCCAAAGACATACTTCCATATACATTTATTTTAATGCTTATTGGACTTTTTATTTTCAGTTTAGGCTTAATTATTTTCTGATTTTAAGTACTTATAATCAATTAAAATCTTTTTAAGATTTGATTATCAACTAGTAACAAAATATTAATTGCATTAAATTTATAACTTAGAACATATAGGAAATAAACGTAATACGTATATTCCCTCGTTATGCATAACTAATATGAAACAAATTATTTTCTTGATATTATTATTTTTTGGTCAAACCATACATTCTCAATCGGATATTAAAAATTTTCAGGGAAAATGGACATTCAGTAAACAATCATTTGTTACATGGCATAATGGCTCTGGAATAATTGACTCTACTCAAATGAATAATAAAATAACTATTGAAATTCATAGTTCTGATAGTGTGATTTGGAATTATTATGAGGCTGAAACCATTGGAACACTTGTGGATGAAAATGGAGATTACGCTGGTCCTGAGACAGGGTTTATAACTGAAACAGGTACAGGAACAATTATCAAACTAGAGAACAATGATTCATTTGAATTAAATGTAAATGTTGAAAGAAAAGATTTTGCAGGTGATTTAATAGAGAAAATGAATAAAAAATTTATAATCTTGATTGATAATGATTACCTGATAATTGAAAATCCAATTGAAAAAATTAAATTGAAAATGCATAACAAAGGCTAAAGCTAATTTTCAACTACCTTTAGCCGCAACGTTGGAAGCCATTGTAAAATGAAAAATTTAATCTT
>JBELEU010000156.1:0-5363 GCA_042093455.1 Crocinitomicaceae bacterium
CACTATAGATGCGTAATCAATAATCAAATAATCAAACTTAGACGATGCATATTCAATTAACTTATCAACCTTATTGGACAATACCAGTTCTGATGGGTTAGGAGGAATTGGACCGCTTGATAAAACGTGTAAATTTTCTTCCAACTTGATGATAGAAGTTTTGAAATCGATATTATCAGCCAATACTTTAGATGTTCCTTTGTCGTTCACCAAATCTAAAACTTTATGGATTTTAGGCTTGTGCAAATCAAAATCAACCACTAAAACTGATTTACCTGAACTAGCTAAAATTCTTGCTAAATTAATACTTGTAAATGTCTTACCTTCTCCTGGATGAATTGAAGTTATTAAAAATGATTTGAAACTTTCATCGGATTTAGAATGATCTAATAAGAAGTTCAAAGAAGTTCGGATAGATCGTAAAGATTCAACAAAATGACTTTTGGATCTAATATTGATGTTCATAATACTATCAACTTCTTCAGAGTTTGAAAGCCCTCCAATAACTGGAAGATTTGTTTGTTCTGATAATTCGATAACGTTTTGAATTTTCTCATAAAATAATTTTATGATTATTGATATTAAAAGAGCTATTAAAAAGCCAATGGAAACAAAAATTAAAATCTTACTGTTGGATTTGCCGCCAATTGATCCGATTGTTCTTGCTTTTTCAATCACCTTAGTTTGAGGAATAATTCCGGATTTAGCAATAAAAGTATTGGCTCTTTTTTCTAATAAAAACTCATATAATTTTTCATTAACTTCTAGTTTTCTTTGAATGGTTGTTAAATCTCTTTCAGAAATTGGAATTTTTTTAACTAACCCTTTAAAGTGATTTATCTCAATTGACTCCAATTCAATTTTACCTTTTAAGGCTTTTATTTCATTATCAACATATATTAAAATATCTTTTCTCTTATTAATTATTTGTAATTGTATTTTATCAAGTTCTTGATGACCTTTTTTAAATCCATGATTTAATTCAATATTCTTTAATTGAAGTTGATAAAAATCATTAATTGATGAAGATAAATTTTGATCTTCATCATTAATGTAAAGAGATGGAGGTAAAATATTTTCATCTTTAGCAGAAATTATATACTCCTTTAAGCTAATATATGATTTAACTCTCAAGTTAAGTTCTCTTTTATTAGCTTCATGAATCATAAGAGATTGAAAATATTTTTCAGATTCTTTGTCAACATCCAAAATACCTTTCTTATCTCTCATGTTCTGTAAATCATAACCAATAGAATCAATGACAGTTACGACATCTTCTAATTGATAATTAATGTAGGTTAAAGTGTTTTCATTTATATGAAACTGATTTTCAAGAGTGTAATTAATGTATTCACTTGCAAGTGTATCTAAAATCATTTTAGATCTACTTGGGATTTCGTCTAAAAGGTTAACAGTTAGCAAAGAGGTATACTCAACATTCTCAACGGAAAGATTTGCTAAAATTTTATTTACCCAAAATTGATCTTTGTGAAAAACAACTTGGTAATTAATTGAAGATAATTGAGCTGATTTTTCATTATTAGTATAATTTAACAAAGAAGTATTTATTGAATAATGGACATTGGTTTCTAAAGAATCAAAAGAATGAACTTGAATATTTTCCTTTCCATCAATTAATAGTTTTAATTCATATTGTTTATTATTTAAAATCTTAAACCCAATTGGGGTTTCATAAATATTTGGATTAAATATTTTTACATCAATTTTAAAAGGGAGACCATCGAAAAACTCTTTTGTATTTAAACGACCAACAATATAGTATGAGCATTGTAAGTCAAGCCTGTCCAATACTTTTTGTATAATATCATATGAGTTTATTATTCTAATTTGATTTGCTACATCTCCATAATAGTTGTAAAAACCTAAATTGGAGTATAAGTTTTCTTGATAATCATAAACATCATTGGACTTTAGTAAAATTTCAATTTTAGTTTGATATTTAGTAACTTGTTTATGGTTATACAATGTTCCAAAAACTGAAGCTAAAATAATAAGTATTACAAATAAATACCAATATTTTAAGATTGCAGAAAAGACCCACTTTAGGTCATTAATGCTTAAAATATTATCCGTTTTATTAGGTTTCAAAATAGTTGATTTTAAATAATATTATACAAATATCAACTTTTCAAGCTATTAAATGTTTTCTATTGATTAAAAAATATAATTTTGCTGACAATGATGAAATCATTTAAAATATTATTGTTATTTATTTTTATAACCCTAATACAGAATAATTTTGCTCAACCTGGACCTGGTGGTGGTCCGCCATGTTGGCCACCACCTTGTGTCCCAATTGATGGAGGAATTTCAATTTTTGTTGCAATAGCTGCATTTGCTGGCCATAAATTATCATCTAAATCAAAAAATTAATTTGAAGAAATTAATTGCTTTCATAAATCAACCATCTAACAAATTTATTTCATTTTTCATTTTAAGTCTAATTATTTGGTTTTCGTTCTATCATTACTTATATCTTATCGATAGTGTTTTTGGAGATTCATACGACTCGTTATTGATGTTTTCTGAAATCTTAGCCAAACAATCTAATTTCTTGTTGAGCATTTTTGGGTTTGAACCCATTTTAGAAATTCATGGAGACATGGTAGTTACTAAATTAGCTAACTTCCCATATTCACATGGCGTTTGGATAGGAGAGCCGTGCAATGGGGTTAAAATTTTTGGTGTATTTTCCATATTCATCATTTGTTTTAGAGGTAAAGTAGTTAATAAAATTTGGTTCATTATTCTTGGTGTTTTTACACTTCACTTACTAAATATTATTAGAATTGCAGCTCTAAATTATATTGCAGCTATTCAACCTAGATGGCTAAATTTCAACCATAACATTACTTTTCAAATCTTAGTTTATGGAACAATGGGAATCTTATGGTTAATTTGGATAAAAAAATTCTCACACATTAAAAAAACTAAAAAGTCCTATTAAATATTTTCTACCTATATTAATTATTTCTGGATCTTTAACATTTGATTTTATAAGAGATTACTTTTTTATAAATATCAATTTTAAATTAGATTTCCTACATAATATATTAAAAGGAAACCTAGACGCATATAATTATACTGATTCATCATTTGAATATTTATTTAGCCGTTTTAACATCAATTCATTGATAAAACTAAAATGGATTATGTCATTCATTTTTAGCCTATTTTTTTATTCAATTGGACTTTTATTTGCGAAAGTTTATTTTAAAAAAATTGATTTTAAAAAATTTCTAAAAACTCAAACTTTTGGTCTAATTTGTATGATTATATTATCAATTGGATTTTATTTTTTAAGCACTTTATTGAATGGTGAAAATAGTTATGTTTCGTACTATATTTCACTCGAATTTAGCCACTTTTTACAATCAACATTATTTCCAATTGTTTTTTTGATTGTTTTTTATGCCTACACAAGCATAAATTCTTCAACGTAAATACTAAATTTGTTTTTTTAATTTTTTACAATAAAATAAATGTATAAAGACGATAAGCTTTTTGAATTAATAGAAAAAGAGCATCAAAGACAAACCAACGGAATTGAACTGATAGCATCTGAAAATTATGCAAGTCAAAATGTGATGCGTGCTTCTGGATCTATACTCACAAATAAATATGCAGAAGGACTTCCAAACAAAAGGTATTATGGGGGGTGTGAAATAGTTGATGAAATTGAACAATTAGCCATAAACAGACTTAAAACTCTTTTTGGTGCTGAGTGGGCGAATGTTCAACCTCATTCAGGATCACAAGCAAACGCTGCCGTAATGCTAGCATGCCTAGACCCAGGTGATAAAATACTAGGCTTTGACCTTTCTCACGGAGGACATTTAACGCATGGATCTCCTGTGAATTTTTCAGGAAAACTGTATGAGTCTCACTTTTACGGAGTTGAAAAAAATACTGGAAAAATTGATTATGATAAGGTAAGGAAGCAAGCAATTGAAGTCAAACCCAAACTTTTAATTTGTGGAGCATCTGCATATTCAAGAGATTGGGATTATAAATTATTAAGAGAAATTGCTGATGAAGTGAATGCCCTTCTTTTAGCTGATGTATCTCATCCAGCCGGGCTTATTGCAACCGGTATTTTAAACAACCCTATCCCCCACTGTCATGTAGTTACTACTACTACTCACAAAACACTGAGAGGACCAAGAGGAGGAGTCATAATGATTGGAAAAGATTTTGAAAACCCTTGGAACTTAAAATTTAAATCAGGCAAACTTAAAAGCTTTTCTTCTTTGATTGATGGTGCAGTTTTTCCTGGAACTCAAGGAGGTCCTTTAGAACACACCATTGCGGCAAAAGCAATAGCATTTAAAGAGGCTCAACAACCAGAATTTAAAAATTATTGCGATAAAGTATTAGCTAACGCCCAATTAATGTCCAAAGAATTGACTGAGAAAGGGTATCAAATTATTTCAGGAGGAACAGAAAACCACTGCATATTGATTGACTTAAGAAATAAAAATATTTCTGGAAAAGATGCAGAAATAACCCTTGGAAAATCTGATATAACTGTCAACAAAAACATGGTTCCTTTTGACACTGAATCACCTTTTGTAACTAGCGGAATTAGAATAGGTACTGCAGCAATAACAACAAGAGGAACTTCTGAGCAGGATATCATAATAATAGCTAACTTAATTGATCAAAGTATTTCAAACTTTGGAAATGAATCAGAACTAAATAAAATTAAAACACAGGTTAATGAACTAATGAGTTCAAAACCTTTATTTCACTGGAATCAATAATTATGACAACTAAAACAACCGACCCATCATTAAAATCATGGATAGAAACACCCTCTAACTCTGATTTTCCAATTCAAAATCTACCTTTTGGAATATATTCTAACTCTTCAAAAAGCAAAAGAGTTGGAGTAGCTATAGGAAATGAAATTCTGGATTTAGCATCACTACATAGTAATGGTTACTTAAAAGGACTCCCTTTTTCTAGCGAAGATTTTATTTCTGAGTTCCTTAATAAAATGATGATGCATGGAAAACAAAATGTTTCAAAATTAAGAGAAAGAATTTCTGATTTATTATCTGTAAATAATCAAGAAATTAATGGCAATGAAGATCTAATCTCTAAATTATTTGACAAACAAATTGATGCTAAAATGCATTTACCTGTCAAAATTGGAGATTACACTGATTTTTATTCAAGTGAACAACACGCGTACAATGTTGGTTGCATGTTTAGAGATCCAAACAATGCATTATTACCAAACTGGAAACACATCCCTGTTGGATATCATGGTAGATCCTCTTCAATAATTGTTTCAGGTGAGCCAGTAACCCGACCTAAAGGTCAACAAAAATTAGATG
>JBELEU010000157.1:0-5254 GCA_042093455.1 Crocinitomicaceae bacterium
TACTATTGCAGGCTGTCAAACAACTAATGCTTCATTTAGTTCTGTTAACAATGGGTTAGATTTTACATTCACCAATACCAGTACCTATACTCCACCACAAACTTTTATTTGGGATTTTGGAGATGGAAACACCTCCAATTCAATTAACCCATCCCATTCATATCTTAACGACTCTATGTACAATGTCTGTTTATACGTAACTGACACATGTGGATCAGACACCACATGTCAGCTAGTAAATCCTTGTTTTTTACCAACTGTAAATTTTTCAAGTACAGGCAATGGCTTACAATGGAGTTTCACAGATAACAGTTCGTCAGGACCAAACACATCATGGCATTGGGATTTTGGCAATGGAGATTCAAGTTCTCTTCAAAACCCAAACTATACTTATGTTTCAGACAACAACTACAACGTGTGCCTTACTGTTTCTGATGATTGTGGACATCAGACTTTTTGTGATTCAGTTGCTGCTTACAACAATACTGGCTTTCATCATTTTGAAAACAACAAATTTAAAGTTTATCCTAATCCAACTGAAGGTGTATTCAATATCAGTTCAAACGATACTTTCACACGAATACAGCTATTAACATTGACTGGGAAAATAGTTTTAGAAAAAAACACCAATCATTCAATATCATCAATCTTAAATATTTCTGATTTTGAAAGAGGTATTTACCTATTGAAAATTTCTGATGATGAATTTTTTTATTCTTATAAAGTCATTAAGAAATAAACGAATGGTTAATTTAAAAAAAGTAGCATTTATATCTGTATTTAACATTGCCTTAGTACTTGTTTCTTGCAATAAAAGTGATTGCAATTGTACCAACCCTTGGGATATCAATACAACTTACCTTGAAGATGATTTGGTTTCACATAACCAAAAATGTTGGATAGCCATAGCTCAAGGGAAAGGAATAGAACCTGCACCCTGGTTGCACAACGGCAATGATATTTGGGAAGAGTGTAACCATTAAAAATGGTTAAACCTAATATTGTTTTAATGCCGTTTAGGTTTAGTTTTGTCAGGTTTATTATTCTTATTGAGGGTATTCCAAATTAAGTAAGTAAAAACAAGTGTTAGTAGGCTTAGACTCTTTTCGAAGAGTGTTTCTGCAAAAATGTTTCCCACCGTATTTAATCCAAAAATAAAAAGGAAAATCCATAAAATTACATTCACAACCCTTAACGGAATTAATCTTAAAACGTATTCACCTTTTATTAGCAATACAAAGCCTAGAAATAGATTAATCAGAATAGATATGCTTTCAAACAAATACATTTCTAGATCATTGTTCAGCCTTCCTCCCCAAGTAAGTTCATATGGGATTATCTTAACTAAAATAGCCAAATGAAAAAGCATAACAAAAAGTGTTAACCAAAGCAATATTTTAATACTAAGTTTAGTGTTCATTTAGTTATGTGATTCAGTAATTATGGTAAATTTTATAAAAAAAATGTCAGAGATTTTAAAGTCATCTATTTATAAACAGAAGAGAAAATACAAGTAGAATAAAAGATAATCCAGAGGAAATAGCTCGAAATAAATTCAAATTATTCCATTTTACTTCAATACTTTTTCTAAGCACCTTTAATTCTTCAAAAGAAAAGTTCTCTAAACTAGCTTTATCTAATATTTCATTCAAAGGTATGTTACCAAAAATAGTTACACCAAATGCCCCAACCCAATAAATAATAAAAGCGGATATAAACAACCAAAAAATATTTTTAGGAAACATATTAAAATATAATATAGGTAAAAGTGCTGTAGTTATTACGGCTCCAATAAATACAATTTTAAAAGTATTGTTTAAATTACTCGATTCATAGATTGAAGTGCTTTTAGATAGTCTAAATCACTTAGCTTACCAATACCTGGCTTAACTGCATTAGACCAAGTAAAAAAAACACCAGCCATTAATCCAGTAAGAAATATGGCTATTACCAAAATAATTGTTTCAGTTTTCATGAAATTATTGAATGATTAATAAATTAATTCAAATTGTCATTGTTTCAATTAAAAAAAAAGTAGAACATAAAGTTCTACTCTAAAAATATTTTATTTAAAAAAGAATTACTAATCAACTATTCTAGAAACATATTTTTTTTCAGAAGTACCATCGTTATATAAATAAATAACTATTTCATTATTTACTTGATCAGTGTTAACTTCCTGCCCCAATATGTTATAAGTTTTATACAACACTTTTTCTTTACTAGTTAAATTTTGAATCCCATTTTGTTGATTCATATCTATCATAGTAAAACCTCCATTAGAATTATTGTTAGCTAAAGGATCATACACAACACCAAAAATAGTTACACATGTAGTACTGTCTAAAATAGTCATGTTTAGCATAATGGTAAGGGTATCCATAAAGTTAGCAGAGTAAGTGTCTTGTGATAAAGTACTGCTCCATAAACAATTATTACAGATAGAAGAAGTATCAAAAGATTGATTAACACAATCAAACATATTATTATAAGAATAGGCTCACCATCTGTGCTGAACATTAGGTGAAAATGTTCCCTCTGCAACAAGACTGTCTACATTTGAACCTACTTGAAAAGAATAGTTATTTCCTGTAATTCCAGTTGCTGAAAGATTTATTAAACCACAATTTCCCCATTGGGCATTAGAGGTAATTGTAGCAATAGCTATAGTAATTAAAAGAGTAATTTTTTTCATGTCTTTTTTATTAGTTCATTTTTAAAGTATTATTTACTGTTATGCTTTACTTCACGATTAAAGGTGATTCTACATAAATCTAAATACGTATCAAATTTAGGCTTAATTAAAGACAAATTAATTAACAAATGATAATCAAGAAAAAACTTAAAATAAAAAAGTCTAACCTAAATTGAATATCTTAGTTTACATGCAACGTTGTATGCTAAAAAAAATAAAACTGAATGAAAAAAAATAGACGTCAATTTCTAAAAAACACTTCATTGGGTGCATTGGCTACTGTAATTTCACCCAGTATAATGAGGGCTGAATTAAATTCAGAAAGTGCAAGACAAACTATGTTAAATTGCAACCCAACTACACAAGATTATTATGGACAAGGACCTTTTTATTCTGCTAATGCACCTTCAATCATAAATAATCAACTTGCTTCTGGAAATGAACCTGGAACTAGGTTAATCGTAAGTGGACGGGTGCATAATCTTGATTGCACAGAATATATTCCAGGAGCTATTATTGATATTTGGCATGCTGATGATGCTGGTGCATACGATAATATAGGATTCAATCTTAGAGGCAAAACAATCACCAACAGTCAAGGTTTTTATTTGTTTGAGTCAGTATATCCAGGAAAGTATTTAAACGGAAATTCGTATCGACCTGCACATATTCATTTTAAAATCACTCCTCCGGGTTACCCTCTTCTAAATACACAACTTTATTTTCAAGGTGATTCAGATATACCAACTGACGCTGCAGCCTCTATGTCAACTGGCACATATGATGCAACCCATCGTATTGTTTCTGTTACAACCAATAGTTTGGGCCAAAAAGAAGCAATCTGGGACATTGTTATAGATGGTAATGGCAATCCTGTTGGGATTGAAGAAATGCGATCAACTATGGGCATGATTTATAAAATATATCCAAACCCATTTTCAGATTTTATTCAAATAAATTATGGGGTTTTTCACAAAGCCAAAGTTAGCATTCAAGTATTTGACATTCAAGGAAACTTAGTTGCGAAATTGCAAGAATTAAACCTTGATCCGGAGAAATATACAGCCGAATGGAGACCTGATTCAAATATTCGTTCTGGACATTACTTTGTAGCACTAAAAATAAATGATGTACAAGTTCATTATTTGAAAGTTATAAAACAGCCTTAACCTGATAAATTGAAGGATGTACAATTTTATTTTATGTTGTTCGTTTGTAAAGACATGAAAAACTTAATTCTATTATTAACTCTAGTTTTTATTTTAGGTTCGTGTAATAAATCTGAGTGTCTCGAAACCAACTGTAATGGTCCCGTAACTTATGAATACGCTCCCGTTTGCGGATGTAACAATATAACATATTCTAATCCTTCTACTGCTGAATGTCACGGAATAAGCGATTATAAACAGGGGGAGTGTAATAATTAATAACGCCAATTTCCTTAATTAAAAGAAAACAGTGTAGCAGAAGGGGCAGATCTCAAACTCTTAAATAAAAAATTTAGAATAGGTTAAATTATAATCAATTTGACAAATTTATACCCATATTGCTTTTTCAATTCCTTCGTCACTTGAGTGTATTAATTCCATTTCATTTTCTCAATAAATTCATTAAAATCAACACTGTTAATTTGCTGATCAAAACTATGATATTAGGGTATTGAAAATAATTTAAATTTGAAAATTTGATAATAAATGTTTTTAACAATAAATTAATAGTTAATTGATTCTTTATTAAATTAGAGCTAACGTTCATTTGAAAATTATGAAGCAAATTTGCTTCATGAAAAAACCAATATCTTATATTATTATTACAATACTTATAGTATTGATTATTGCAATTTCTTGCAAAAAAAATGACACTGATTTAGAACCAATTCCTGTTGTAAATAACACCTCTATTGTTACTGGGATTGTTTTAATTAATGAAATGGTTGTTAAAGGTTCTACTAACTCAAATGAATTTGGTGAATTTGAAGACTGGTTTGAAATTTATAATCCTCAGGATACCACAGTTACGCTGGATTCAGGAAAATGGTATGTAACCGATGCAGCTGAATTCAATAACAGAAAATTTTTATTACCTGAAGTTACTATAGATGCGAAAGATTTTTTGATTATTTGGTGTGATGATGGAGGCCATCCAAATGGAATGGATATTCATGCAACTTTTAAACTATCGTCATCTGGTGAGGATGTTGGTATTTATTACGATGATAATGGATCTGATTTAGCAATTGACACTAAAACATATCCTTCAACTTCAATTGATGGTCAAGGATACGGAAGGTTACCTGATGGAAGCGAAAACTGGGGATACTTAACTAATCCTAGCCCAGGTACTTCTAACAACTAATTTCATGAAATCAATCCTTTTGTTTTTAGCAATAACATTTCAAACTTTGTTATTTGCTCAGAAATTAATCCCAATATCAATTGTTGATCTTGATATTGATGAACCTTCGGGGATTGCTTTCAATAAAGAACTATCAGCTTATTATATAATCAGTGATAATGGTTACTTATTTCAGACTGATTTAAATGGAAAAACTGTTCAATC
>JBELEU010000158.1:0-5146 GCA_042093455.1 Crocinitomicaceae bacterium
CATTAAGCTTATTCAGGATGCATACAAGGGCAATAAAATTATTGGGGTTGTTTCACAAAAAGATTCCAACAAAGAAGAACCTCAATATGAGGATTTATACGAAACTGGTACTGTCGCCCAAATAATGAAAATGCTTAAAATGCCTGATGGTAGTAGTACAATCATTATTCAAGGGAAAAAACGATTAAAATTAGTTGGCAAAATTCAAGAAGAACCTTACTTAATAGCAAAAATTGAGGAATACAACGAAAAAAGATTATTAAAGCCTTCAAAGGAGTCGTTGGCTCTTTTTGATAGTCTTAAAGACCTAGCATTAAACATTATTAAACACTCTCCTAATATTCCATCTGAAGCTTCCTTTGCCATCAAAAACATAGAGAGCCACAACTTTTTGGTTAATTTCATTTCATCTCACATGAATGCCAAAGTTGAGGAGAAGCAACAGATGTTACAAGAACCTGACATTAACAATCGTGCTAACTTGTTGTTAAAGCATTTAACAAAAGAGTTACAAATGTTAGAGTTAAAAAACGACATACAATCTAGAGTTAAAACAGATATAGATCAGCAACAAAAAGAGTTTTACTTGCATCAACAAATGAAGGAAATTCAAAATCAACTTGGTGAAAATCCAATTCAACAAGAAATCAATGATTTGAGAAGTAAAATGCCTTCAAAAAAATGGTCTAAAGAAGTTGAAAAAGTTTTTACAAAAGAAATTGATAAGTTAGAAAGGATGAATCCTTCTGGTGCTGAATATGGTGTCCAGATTAACTATTGTCAGTTACTATTGGATTTGCCATGGGGAGAATACACCAATGATAAATTCAATTTAAATAAAGTGCAAAAAATATTAGATAGAGATCACTTTGGCTTAGAAAAAGTAAAAGAAAGAATCATTGAGTATTTGTCTGTCTTAAAGTTAAAAGGAGATATGAAATCTCCAATATTATGTTTGTACGGGCCTCCTGGTGTAGGTAAAACATCATTGGGTAAGTCTATTGCTGAGGCCATTGGGAGGAAATATGTTCGTATGTCTCTTGGTGGGTTACACGATGAATCTGAAATCAGAGGACACAGAAAAACATATATAGGGGCAATGCCTGGAAAAGTAATCAATAATCTAAAAAAATGTGGTTCATCTAATCCAGTTTTTGTTTTAGATGAAATTGATAAAGTTGGAAGATCTGGCCATGGCGACCCTTCTTCAGCTTTACTAGAAGTTTTAGATCCTGAACAAAACGATAGCTTTCAAGATAATTTTGTTGAAATTGAATACGACCTCTCAAAAGTCTTGTTTATTGCAACTGCTAATGATTTATCTACTATTCAACCTGCATTAAGAGACAGAATGGAAATTATTCCAATCAATGGATATACTGTTGAAGAAAAGGTTCAAATCGCAAAAAAACATTTAATACCTAAACTTATTACCGAACACGGATTTGATAAATCATCTATTAAGTTCACTCCTAAATTAATAGAGAAAATAATCAGTTCATACACAAATGAAAGTGGTGTAAGGGGTCTTGACAAGAGATTGGCTAAAGTAATTAGAAACAGAGCTAAACAAATAGCTTTTGATGAAGATTTCCAATCTAATATAAACAACAATGATGTTGAAAGAATACTGGGCCCTGGATACGATCCAAGAAGATATACTGCTCACTTAACACCAGGTGTTGTTACTGGACTTGCTTGGACTAGAACTGGTGGAGATATTCTTTTTATTGAAACTTCAAAAACTAAAGGTAAAGGTAAGTTAACCCTCACTGGAAATTTAGGAGATGTCATGAAGGAGTCTGCAGTTATTGCTTTAGAATATTTAAAAGCCAACGGTAAAAAATATGGAATTGAGCAGCAGACCATTGACGAATCTAATTTTCATATACATGTTCCAGAAGGAGCAACTCCAAAAGATGGTCCCTCTGCTGGAGTAACAATGATTACCGCCTTAGCTTCTTCGATCACTGGAAAAAATGTTATGGATTATTTAGCTATGACTGGCGAAATAACACTGAGGGGTGATGTTTTACCAGTTGGTGGTATTAAGGAAAAAATTCTAGCTGCTAAAAGAGCTGGAATCAAGAAAATTTTAATGCCAAAAAGCAACCAAAAAGACGTTAACGAAATCAAATCAACATATTTGGAAGGTCTTAAATTCCATTATGTAAAAAAAATGAGTGAAGTTATAGATATATCTCTTCGTTAATTTTCTAATTATTACTATTATTATAGCTCGTTAGAGTTGTAATAACCATTGTCTATAGGCTTCTTTTTTATTACTATTCAAACATACATGTTGAAAAGTCAACACTTGCTGTAAGAAATAATCTTTCAGAAAGAGTAAATTTATAACAACATTTAACTCATTGATGGCAGAAGAAAACGTACAATATACTGAAGACAATATTAAATCACTTGACTGGAAAGAGCACATTAGACTTCGTCCTGGAATGTACATTGGTAAGCTTGGTGACGGTTCATCTTCAGATGACGGAATTTATGTGCTTGTAAAAGAAGTTGTTGATAATTCAATTGATGAATTTGTCATGGGAAATGGCAAAAAAATAACCATTGATATTCAAGAAGGGCAAGTTTTTGTTAGAGATTATGGTAGAGGTATTCCATTAGGAAAAGTAAAAGATGTTGTTTCAAAAATGAATACTGGAGGTAAATACGATTCCAGAGCTTTTAAGAAATCAGTTGGTCTTAATGGGGTTGGGACAAAGGCTGTTAATGCGTTGTCAGCAAATTTTATTGTTGAATCAATTAGAGAAGGTCAATTGAAAAAAGTTTCTTTTTCTAAAGGAGAAGTTATTGAAGACAATGATCTTGTTTCAACTGATGAAGATAACGGAACAAAAATTATTTTTTCACCAGACAAAGAAGTATTTAAAAATTACAAGTACAGACCAAATTATCTTGATAAGATGTTTTGGAACTATTGTTATCTCAATAGAGGTCTAACCATTAATTACAATGGAAATAAATTTTTATCTAAAAACGGATTGAAAGATTTATTAGAAAACAACATGGACGGAGATCCTTTATATCCAATTATTCATCTAGAAGATGACGATATTGAGGTTGCTTTTACACACACCCGTGGTTATGGAGAAGACTACTCATCTTTTGTAAATGGTCAACACACTACACAAGGAGGTACACATCAAAGTGCCTTCAGAGAAGCAATTGCAAAGGTTATAAAAGACTTTTTTAATAAATATGAGCCTATAGACATTAGACAGGGGATTGTTGCTGCAATAAGCATTAAAGTAATTGAACCTGTTTTTGAATCACAAACCAAAACAAAACTTGGATCTCTAGAAATGGAGCCAAACGGTAAGTCCGTTAGAGGTTTTGTAATGGATTTTTTAAGAGAAAAACTTGATAATTTTCTACATAGAAATCCTGATTTGGTGAAGCAAATGGAAAACAAAATAAAACAGTCTGAGAAGGAAAGAAAAGAGTTGGCTGGAATAAGAAAACTAGCTAGAGATAGAGCAAAAAAAGTAAGTCTTCACAATAAAAAGTTAAGAGATTGCAAAGTTCATTTCAATGATTTTAAATCTGAGTTAAGAGAGGAAACATCTATTTTCATTACAGAGGGTGATTCTGCAAGTGGTTCTATTACAAAATGTAGAAATGTCAAAACACAAGCTGTATTTAGTCTTCGTGGAAAGCCATTGAATTCCTATGGCTTGACCAAAAAAGTTGTTTATGAAAATGAAGAATTTAATTTAATTCAAGCAGCTTTAAATATTGAAGATGATATGGAAAATCTTCGTTACAATAAAATAATTGTTGCTACTGATGCTGATGTTGATGGCATGCATATTAGGCTATTGTTACTTACTTTCTTTTTACGTTTTTTTCCTGATTTAGTAAAGAAAAATCATGTATTTATTCTTCAAACGCCACTGTTTAGAGTAAGAAATAAAAAAGAAACTAGATATTGCTACTCAGATGAAGAAAAGCAAAAAGCATTAAAAGAGTTCGGTAAGAATCCTGAAATCACACGATTCAAAGGCTTAGGTGAAATTTCACCTGATGAATTTCAACATTTTATTGGAGAAGATATAAGGTTAGAGCCAGTCCTAATGTCAAAAGATCACTCTATTGATGAAATATTAGAATTCTACATGGGTAAAAACACACCTGATCGCCAAAATTTTATTATTGATAATCTTAAGGTAGAGGAAGACAAAGTTGAGGAAGAAATAAAAGAAATAGTTTAAATGAGCAGTAAAGTTGACGATGTACAAAATCTTGAAGGAGATTCAGAAGATGATAACATAATTTCTTTATCAGGACTTTACAAAGACTGGTTTTTAGATTACGCATCTTATGTGATTCTTGAAAGGGCAGTACCAGCTATTGAAGATGGATTAAAACCCGTTCAAAGAAGGATATTGCATTCAATGAAAGAACTTGATGATGGTAGATACAATAAAGTAGCCAATATAATTGGAAACACCATGAAGTATCATCCACATGGTGATGCTTCCATTGGTGATGCAATAGTTCAAATTGGTCAGAAAGATTTGCTAATTGATTGCCAAGGAAACTGGGGAAATGTTCTTACTGGTGATAGAGCCGCAGCTGCTAGATACATTGAAGCAAGAGTAACAAAATTTGCAAATCACGTTTTATTTAACCCTAAAACTACAAATTGGCTTAGTTCATATGATGGTCGAAACAAAGAGCCACAATATTTACCTGTAAAATTTCCTGTTTTATTAAATCATGGAGCTGAAGGTATTGCAGTAGGATTGGCTTGTAAAATTTTACCCCATAATTTTATAGAAATTATAGATGCCAGCATCAATTATTTAAGAGGAAAAAAAGTTGAATTATTACCCGATTTTGAAAATGGTGGATTAGCAGATTTCACTCAATACAATGATGGATTGCGTGGAGGTAAGGTTAGAGTTAGAGCATCCATAGAGAAAATAAGTAATAAAATACTCATTATCAATCAAATACCATACGGAACTACAACTGATAGTTTAATTGAGTCCATTGTAAAAGCTACTGATAAAAACAAAATTAAGGTTAAAAAAATTGAAGACAATACTGCATCAAATGCAGAAATAGTTATTCATATACCTAGCGGAGTTTCCCCAGACAAAATGATAGATGC
>JBELEU010000159.1:0-5126 GCA_042093455.1 Crocinitomicaceae bacterium
CCTGAATAAATTATTTTTTCAACAGTACTTCCATCATTTGGGTTACTATCAGGAACAGTATTTATAGTAGGTGAGGGATTACAATTATTGTGTACAGCCCAATATTGTAAAACGTTATTTATTGATAGGGACCAAAGAGGATTTCCTGCATATGGAACGGTTGCGTCTGCAGTTCCATGAATTTGCAAAATAGGAGTTGGATGAACAGGGCTGCAACTACTAAATGTTTGTGGAGTCATAGACCCAGTAACTGAGGCAACAGCAGCAAATCGGTTGTTCAATTGGCATGCTAAAAGAAAACTCATGTAGCCACCATTAGACATTCCTGTGCTATATATTTTATTTGGATCAATGTTATACATAGAACTAATAGAGTCTAACAAACTCAAGGTAAACCCAACATCGTCAACAGAACTGCCTAATGTCCGCCCACCAACATTCCAATGAGCTGTTCCAGAACTATCTAATGTTCCTTGAGGATGAACAACAATAAAACCAGCAGTATCAGCAATAGCTTTAAAGTTAGTGTAAGCAAAGTTTGCGTTCATGTTGCTAGAATAACCGTGAAAACAAAAAACTAAGGGAACGGGATTAATCGAAATATACGAAGCAGGAACATAAAGAATATACTCTCTATTTAAATTGTCGTGATTAATGCTACCATTTATCGTTTGCTGACCATAGATAAACACAGGTAAAAAGAAAAAGAAGGAAATAATTTTTTTCATTGGATATAAATTTAATCTTTTGTAGTTATTTTATTAATCATTCCTTGAAAAATAAAACTATGAAAAGGTAAAACAGAAAACCAATATAGCCTACCTAAAAGACCAAGGGGTCTAAAAGTGGCTTTTTGAAACAGTTTACCATCCTTTATTTTAAATTCTAACCAAGCCTCTCCAGGTAGTTTCATTTCTGCAAAAAGAAGTAGACGCCCTTCTTCTTTATTTGCATAAAGGACTCTCCAAAAATCCAATGCATCACCAACATTAAGAGAATTATTATTTGTTCTACCTCTTCTAATACCAACACCACCAACAAGTTTATCAAGAAAACCTCTAAACCCCCAAAGCCAATTGCCATGATACCAACCGTTTTCTCCCCCTATGGCCCAAATTTTATCAATGCAATGTTTTTTATCATCAAACGCTTTTTCTCTTGAATCAATCAAACACCCAAAAGAAGGAACTTCAATAAAATCAGAAATATTAATATTCATACCACTGCTTACATAAGCGTCTTTCCAGCTAGAAACAATATCATTGGTTCTAATTTTACTAAATGCTTTTTCTAAAGAAGCATTGTAGTTCAAAGGAGAAAGCTTTAAAATTTCTTGAAGTTTTTTATCTCTACATACCACCTCAATTTTCATGCTATTTACTAAAGCAACAGCAAGCTTATAAGATGTTGAGGTAACAAAATACAACCAATAAGAAGAAAGTCTTGGAGTCATTACAGGAACAATGAAAATTCTTCTTTTGAGGTTTCTAATTTCAGCAAACCCCAACAGCATTTCTTTATAAGATAAAACATCTGGCCCCCCGATATCAAAATCTTGATTGTACGTTTTTTCATTAAAAATAGTACTGCTTAAAAACACGATTACATCAGAAACACCAATAGGTTGACACTTGGTATTTAACCATTTTGGCGTAACCATTACAGGCAATTTTTCAACGATATCTCTTATAATTTCAAAAGAGGCACTCCCTGAGCCAATAATTATTCCAGCTCTAAGTGTGGTGCAATTGTAAATTCCTTTTCTTAGTTCTAATTCAACATTTTTTCTAGAGCTTAAGTGTTCAGACAGTTTATCCTCATTGGTTATACCGCTTAAATAAACAACGTGGTTGGCTTGAGTTTGATTAATTTTTTCTCTAAAGTTTATAGCGGAGTCCAATTCCAATTTTTCGTAATCAGAAGAAGTAGACATCGAATGAACTAAGTAAAAAGCTCCTTCAATATCATTCGGAATATTATTTAGTGTTTCAACCTTTAATAAGTCAACTTCAATTACCTTAATATTTTCTTTAATGGAATTAGCCGCATGAAACCTACTTTTATCCCTTACGCAACAAATCACCTCATGACCCGCTTCAACTAAAACAGGTAAAAGCCTTTTTCCAATATATCCAGTTGCACCAGTAAGTAATATTTTCATAATGAAGTCTTTGAAAGTAAACAAAAGAGTTCAAGATCAATGTTTACTTTTTTATAATCTTTTGGGTAGGTTTTACCTTTTGTAATCAAAAGATACTGATGTTGTTTGTTTTTATCTAAGCTTAAGTATCCAATTCTACTCAAATAAGCGATCAAAAGCCAGTTTGTTTGAAGTTCTTTCGAGGAAGAAATCATTCCTCCCTCAGCTATCTCAGCTGAAATTTTATATACATCGCTTAATAAAACAGAATCTCTTGAACTGCCATTGTCAGAAAACAACAACAATCTAATCAAAAAAAGTAAACAGCCAAAAAGCATTGATCCTTTTCATATTCTTCTTGAATAGTTTTAATTTTTGACCAATTTTAAAGCTGTCCCATTAATGGAGATAAAATATAAACCGCATGGAAGTTTAGAGAGGTTTATTTGGTTGTTGTTTGAGTTTAAAGAGCCAGAAAATAGAACGTTACCACAACTTGAATAAATTTTATATTCTTGCTTCAAATTAAAATTAGCATTAACTGTAATAATGTCTTTAATAGGGTTAGGAAAGACCACAAAATCATTGTTTTCCTGGATATCGTCAAAAACACCACTAGGAACACAGTTAATAATTCCATTGATATCGTATTTAGAAACAAAACTCCAAATTTCTTGAGTGGCATTAATATCCATGTTTCCAAAACTTCCTGGCCAATCGTGGCCCCCGCCAATTACTTTTAATTCTTCAACATAGGTACAGCCAGAATTTGTTGACCATGTATTGCGCTCCACTGTAGAGCCGTCACCAGTATTCAAGTCTGGAAGTAGAGTGGTATTAGCAACAGTGCCACAATTGTTTTGTGTAGCCCAATAATTGTGTTGATCATCGGCAGAAAGATAATATTGTATGCCATTAAACGTAACTCCGTTGTAGTTGGAAGTGTTATCTGACGTACCAAGAATAGTAAGTATTCCCGTTGGGTGAGATGGAGAACAATTGTTAAAGGTTTCAATGTACATGGTTCTTGCTACTGCACCAATAGCAGCAATTTCAGCATTTAATCGACACGCTAAATCATAAGCAAATTCTCCACCATTGGAATAACCACAGGCATAAACCCTAGACAAATCAATGTTGTATTGAGTAGAAATAGTATCAATGATAGAGCTAATAAAATAAATATCATCATGTGTTGTTGGAGCTTTGTGCATCCAGGTAGCATCACCGTTTTGAGGATCTGTAAGTGCTTGTGGGTAAACGGCAATAAAATTTTCAGTATTAGCAAGTGGTCTTAAATCATTTATGGCAATATTTCCCGCAATATTTCCACCACCACCATGGAAGCTAAACAAAAGCGGAACAGAGGAATTACCATTGTAAATGGGGGGAACATAAATTTGATAACTTCTTGTTTGACCATCGTGTTGAATAGTCTGATTAATAAAGCCTTGGGCGAAAGAGAAATTAAAATGAGTAAATAAAATTAAAAGAAGGAGTAGCTTTTTCATGGTTCAAATTTAGCAAAATCTTTAATTATCCATTTATTTCCACTTTGATGCCTGCCAAATCAAAAGTTCTTTTTTTGAAAGAAAAGACCAAGCAATAATTCTAGTAGATTTATTACTAGTGCCCATGGGAATTATTTTAATTTGATTGACTTTTGCTTTTTTCAATGAATTACGTAACCCATTAAGATTAGATTCTTTTGAAAGCAAAGTGGTAAACCAAGAGCAATTTTTTGAATATATTTTACTTTCTAGTATCATTTTTTGGATAAAATTAAATTCTCCTCCCTTATAAACAAGTTCATTATTTATTCCACCAAAATTTAGTTTAGCCTGCGTTACTTTTTCACCCGTTAAGTTTTTTATTTTTCTTTTTGACGCCCTTTGTGCCTCTTCTATTGAAGAGTGGAAAGGCGGATTGCAAACCACTAAATCGATTTGACTTTCTTTTTCAAGAACCCCCTCAAAAATGTTTTTTGGGTTTTTTTGTAAAGTGCACTTAATCATATGTTTTAGAGAGTTGTTGGCGCTGATAATTTTTTGCGCTGATGCAATAGACTTTTCGTCAATGTCAGACCCAATAAATTGCCAACCGTATTCAGTTACACCAATTATAGGGTATATGCAACTGGCGCCAATGCCAATATCCAAACAAGTAACTTTTTTCCCTTTAGGGATTTTTCCCAAGTTGTTTTCCGCTAATAAATCAGCCACATAATGAATGTAGTCAGCTCTTCCGGGTATTGGAGGGCATAGGTTTTCTTTAGGAAAATTCCAATTCTCAATTTCGTAGTAATAACGAAGCAATGCGGTGTTTAATTCTTTAACAGCAACAGGATTTGAAAAATCTATGGACTCAGTATTAAACTTAGTTTTTATGATATATTTTTTTAATTTGGGAGAAGACAAGATTAAGGCATCAAGGTCATATTTTTCACGATTTTTATTTCGTAAATGAAGCGTTGTTTTCTTGATTTTTGATTTACTTATCATTTTTTTAACAACTAATTGAAGTAGTCTAAACTCCCTATTCCTTATTTAGACTCATTTAATATTTTAATGTCATTACGGTTTGGCTAAAAAGTGTTTTAATTCAGTTTAGGTTTTGTTATAGCCAGTATTTTCTTTGTAACTTTTCACTATCATTTTGATAGTTTCCTCCTTATTATTCTTTATCGTTTCTATGCGATTATCTGATATTATAGATGAATGATATTCTCTTATATTACCGTCACTCCAAAGCGTTAGTTCTAAAATTGTTGGAGTCAATCCAACACCTTTTTCAGTTAATAAATAAATGTTTGTTTTCTTATTGTGCGGAAGTTTTTCCTTACGGATTATCTTATATTCTTCAAGCATTTTAAGTCTTGAGGACAAAATATTAGATGCAATGGCTTCAGCGCTTTCAGAGAAATCTTTAAATGTTTTTTTTCCTTCCAAAAGCATCTGTTTAATAATTACCAATGTCCATTTATCTC
>JBELEU010000160.1:0-5113 GCA_042093455.1 Crocinitomicaceae bacterium
CACCTTCAAACATAATTGTTGTAGCACCAGCCAACAACGGGCCATATACTATGTAAGTATGACCAGTAATCCATCCTATGTCTGCTGTACACCAATACACATCGTCATCATTGTATTGAAAAACATTTCTAAAACTATACTCTGCATAGACCATATATCCACCACAATGGTGTTGAACACCTTTTGGTTGACCTGTTGAGCCTGAAGTATATAAAACAAATAATGGGTCTTCACTATCCATAGATTCAGCATCGCAAATGGAATTCACTTTTTCATCTTCATCATGCCACCAACTATCACGACCTTGATTCATTGTAACGTTCTGTCCTGTTCTTTGAAGAACTATACAGGAATTAATGGTTGAGCAAGTTTCTAAAGCATCATCTGCTATATCTTTTAAACACATTTGTTTAGTGCCTCTATACAAACCATCAGAAGTAACTAAAATATTACAATCTGCATCATTGATTCTATCAGACAATGCTTTAGCAGAAAAGCCTGCAAAAACCACAGAGTGAATTGCTCCAATTCTAGCGCAAGCAAGTGTTGCAATTGCTAATTCTGGAACCATTGGCATATAAAGACAAATACGATCTCCCTTCTTTGCTCCGTTGGCTTTTAAAACATTAGAAAATCTACATACTTTTTCATGAAGTTCATTGTAGGATATTTGTCGATGATTCTCATTGGGGTTATTGGGTTCCCATATAATAGCTGTTTTCTCTCCTCTTTTGTCTAAATGGCGATCCAAGCAATTTTCTGTAATATTTAATTTCCCATTTACAAACCAATTAACAGATGGGGTATTAAATTCCCAATCTAAAACACGATCCCATTTTTGTTTCCATAAAAATGAAGACGCTTGTTCTTCCCAAAAAGACTCTGGATTGTCAACACTCTTTTTATATTGCTCTTGATACTCTGAAAAACTATTGATTTTATTCATGTTTGAATGATTTATTCTCTAAAATAAGGAATTCTAAATAAGAATTCAATTTAAGAATAACCATTTTAAACCAAACTTTAAATATCTATCTGGATATGGATAATGTAATGCTGTAAAATAATTACCACCCAATAAACCAGCATTCAGGTGAGTCAGAAGAGTATAAAAAGTAACATTTTTAAGCATGAATTTAAACTCAAAATCTGAAATAAAATAGCTTCTTTGAGTAGTTGAAGTGCTTAATAAAAATGAATTAATAACTGGATCATAATCCATCAAATAAAAATCACTGAACCATTTTGTTTTTACTGCAAATATCAATTTGAAATTATCTTTCTTTGGTGCTATAACATAGTTTAAATCAATACTGCTAATAAAATCAGGCAACTGATATATTTGAGCGCCTCCTTGATATTGATAAACAAATTGTGTTTTTAAACGAAATTTATTTTTTGAAAACTCATGATTTAGTGATGTTTGTAATACTTGAGACCTTCCTTTAAACTGTTGAGGAGTTGAATATTGATTGAAATAAATTGGATTGCTTATCTCAAAAAAACGGTGTTGAAAAACAAATGATTTCAAAGAAAAATAAGCTTCAATATTTAAGACTGTTTGATCAGAAATATTTTGTTGCCATTGATGATGATTGCTGTAAAAACTTCTATACTCAAAAGATGGTGTTAAACGACTTGCAGAAAAATTTAAATCTATTTGACTTTCCTTAATGTTAAACGTTAAATAATTACTGAAATCAATGTTTGAGTTGCGATATCCACTGAAAAAATATTTTAAACCTGAATTAAAATTAAGATTAGTTGATGATATTGCGTAATTAAGAAATAAATTAAAATTATCTAATGTGGTATCAATTAAAAGGTTGTTGTGATTTATTAATAATGAGTTAAAACCTAAA
The DNA here is from genome assembly GCA_042093455.1 of Crocinitomicaceae bacterium. Classification (GTDB taxonomy): domain Bacteria; phylum Bacteroidota; class Bacteroidia; order Flavobacteriales_D; family Parvicellaceae. The sequence continues at coordinate 1,863 of JBELEU010000160.1, forward strand.
ACTCTTACAATTTTTTTTTCTTTTGTTTCCTTAGTAGAAAGGAAATATAATGATGTATTTAATTCACTTTTTATAAGTGAGTCATGAGAAGAAACAGTATCTATATAATTAAATAAAAAATCATTTGCATTTAAAGAGTCAAAATAAAGTCTACTTTTTCTTGAAATAGAAGACTTAAAATTAATAGAATTATTCTTTCTATTGGATGAAGAATCTATCTGATTAATAAAATCATAAGAGTGATTAAAATATATTTGATGCATCTTTTCTAAAGAATATGCATTCATTAAATTAACATCTAATAATTTTCTATTTGCTGAAACCGCATCTGCTGCACTAAATAACGAATCGTTAACAATTCCACCGTTTTGCTGATTGTAAAGTTTATGTTGTTTAAAACCTAATACTCCATTGTATTTATCATCAGCTGATCTTGTACTAAAATTGGATTGAAAATAACTATGATTGGTTGCTTGATTCTCAAAGTATCCATCAAAAGATCTTTTTAAATACGAAACTGCATAATTAGATTTATTGCTGATGTTTTGGGTATGAAAAATAGATAAATTCTGCTCCTGTTCATTACCTGTAATATAAGTAGCTTCTACAATGGGTGTATCGATTACGTATTTTGGTAATGTAGGTTGTTCATCAAAGAAAAATGGTGTTAAAGCAGTTTTGTTTTCATCGTAATTAAAGAATAAAGATTTTGATACACTACCCGGACCTCCTGTTAATAATTCAAATTGATTTGAATCAACAAAATATTCGAACGGATTCCAAATAGTATGACCTGTGTTAGTTGTTACTGTTATACTTGTTGAACCTGAATCTTTAAGTTGTTGAAAATTTTGAAAATTTAAATTATCAGTACTATCAACAATTGAAACGCTATCTACTTGACCATTACAAAAAACAACAACCAATAACCCTATTATAAGATTATATATTTTCATTGAGAGTGAAAGTAAAAAAAAAGGTCATTACCAAAAAATGATAATGACCTTATTAGTATTAAATGAACAAATTGTTAAGCTTGAGTAGCTGGACCTCCAAAATTTAAAGGAATAGCTGCCATTTGATCAGCTTCTTTTATTGTTCCATTATTTGACTCGTACTTAGAAATATTATCAGCTAATGCTCTTTGCAGTTTTTTTGCATGTTCAGGGCTCATTACAATCCTAGATTTGACTTTTCCTTTTGGAACGCCTGGCATTATTCTAATAAAATCTAAAATGAATTCTGAAGAAGAGTGTGTAATAATTGCAAGATTAGAGTACAAACCTTCAGCAATTTCTTCTGAAAGTTCTATGTTTAATCCTTGCGGCTTTTCTTTTTCTTCGCTCATTTTAATATTACTAAATTATTTGTCAGTAAGAACCTCAACAGTCTCTTCCGAGTTTGCAAGCATGTTATTTAAATCTTCTTTTGAACCTACCACCATTGAGTCATACTTTCTCATTCCTGTTCCAGCAGGGATTTTATGACCAACAATAACATTTTCTTTAAGACCTCTCATGTAATCAACCTTACCACTTACAGCAGCTTGATTCAATACTTTTGTTGTCTCCTGGAATGAAGCAGCAGAAATAAAGCTATCTGTATGTAAAGATGCTTTAGTTATACCTTGAAGTAATGGCTGAGCAGTCGCAGTTAAAGCATCTCTTGCAATTACTGGTTTAGAATTACTTCTTTTAAGAGCTGAATTTTCATCTCTTAGTTTTCTAACTGAAACAATTTGACCAGCTTTAAGAACTGTTGAATCACCAGGTTCTGACACTACTTTTTTACCAAAAATCTTATCATTTTCTAGAATAAACTCCCACTTGTTAACTGCGTTCTTTTCTAAGAATTTAGTGTCTCCTGCGTCATTAATTTCTACTTTTCTCATCATTTGTCTAACAATGACTTCGAAATGCTTATCATTAATTTTCACACCTTGCAATCTATATACTTCTTGTATTTCATTTACAATGTATTCTTGAACAGCAGTAGGTCCTTTAATTGATAAAATATCAGAAGGAGTAATAGCTCCGTCAGATAATGTCTGACCAGCTTTAACATAATCATTTTCTTGAACAAGTATGTGTTTAGACAATGGAACCAAATATTTTTTGACTTCACCAGTTCTAGCTTCAATAATAACTTCTCTATTTCCTCTTTTAATTTTACCATAAGAAGCAACTCCGTCTATTTCAGAAACAACTGCAGGATTTGAAGGGTTTCTTGCTTCAAACATTTCAGTTACTCTTGGAAGACCACCAGTAATATCTCCAGATTTACCAGATTTTCTTGGAATCTTAACCATAACATCACCTGCTTTAATAGCATCACCATCTTTTACGATAATGTGTGCATCAACAGGAAGGTTATATGATTTTAATTCTTCTCCATCTTTCGAATTAACTGAAATAGTAGGAATCATTTTCTTATCCCTATTTTCTTTAATAACAATTTCTGTAAATCCAGTTTGCTCATCGACTTCTTCTCTATATGTATAACCTTCTACAAGATTATTAAATCCTAATGAACCTTCATATTCTGAAATAATAACAGCGTTGTAAGGATCCCATTTACATATAACATCTCCTTTTTTAAGCTTATCCTTATCGTTAACTAAGAACAATGAACCATAAGGTATGTTAGCAGTCATGATTGGATTCCCAGTAGCTTTATCAATGATTTTAGCTTCACCAGTACGACCAATTACAATTTTCTCTACAGCACCATCATCTTTAGTTCTTTCAACTGTTCTTAATCCTTCAATTTCTAAAACACCATCGTTTTTAGCTACTAATTCAGCTTGATCAGCAATATTAGATGCGGTTCCACCCACGTGGAAAGTTCTTAGTGTTAACTGAGTACCTGGCTCCCCAATAGATTGGGCAGCAATAACACCAACAGCTTCACCTTTTTGAACCATTTTTCCGGTTGCTAAATTTCTACCGTAACATAAAGTACAAACTCCTCTTGTTAATTCACAAGTTAAAACAGATCTGATCTCTACTTCTTCGATTCCGGCTTCATCAATTGCAACAGCAATATCTTCATTTATCTCAACTCCTTCACTGACAATAACTTCACCTGTTTCAGGGTGTTCAACATCAAATAAAGCAACTCTACCAAGAATTCTGTCGTATAAGTTTTCAACTATATCATCACTCTTTTTAAGAGCAGATACAGTCAAACCTCTAAGTGTTCCACAATCCTCTTCGTTTATTACAACATCTTGAGCAACATCTACTAATCTT